>CALRZB010000027.1:0-17403 GCA_943372555.1 Chryseobacterium gleum
ATTCGATTCATTGTCTAGGAACTGATACATAATGTAGGCCTGTTGCTGCATAGGCGCTACATCAGTAGCAAAATCTGAATTTGTATTTAATGTGCCGACAGGGGATACAGCATTTTGAGCAAGAAAAGGTTTTGATAAAGCCAAACGATAATCGAGTTTGCCCAATTTGCCTTTAGCATACCAGCTCAGTTTCCGAAGAAACTGATCATTTACTCCATTTGTTGCTTGCTGATACAAAGGCACATCTACTCCCAAAATTGACGCAACGGCAGGTGATGCATATCGCGAAAGTCCGCTCCAACCAGTTAATCCGCAGCCAATCGAAAGTTTTTTATTTATTAATTCATATTCGGTGATTGCATCATGAAAGAACGCGCCTGTGTTTTGTTTTGATTGATAGTTCAAATTATTTTGTCCAAACTGAACATAGAAAAACACACGATCGCTCAACTTTCCATATAGTTGAAACCTCAATCTGCGAATGCCAAGGTCGTAGACTTCTGGAGTAGAATGACCGTTCAACTTCGAACCATCATTCGTCTCTGTATATCTCGACCACACTTGTCCAAGCATTGTTGCCTTCACGTAGTGACTGCCGTCTTCATTTAAAGAAAACAGCAATTCACTTTTTGACTTTTTTGGCAATGGTTGTTGCGACCAGCTATGGATAACGCTAACAACACCAATAGCAAGAAATAAAACCTTTTTTGTTATCATCTCCTTTCTTATGCAATTCTCTTGCGCGTGGCAGTTGGTGAATTCGAAAATGCTTTGAAATTTTCTGTTCCAACTAATTCAAATTGGCCGCCTTTTTCAATATATTTTTTCTTGTATCGAAGAATATTTTCCATAAAGCTGTGATCCAACAAATGGGCTTCCGATACGTCAACGATAACATGTTTTCCTCTTGGAATTTGAAGTAATTGTCTATTTAGCCCTACCCAATTGGTGAAAAGACAACTACCTGAAATGATTACTCGGTTAACGCCATCTTCTTCTTCCATTACCATAACAGCTTTAAGAACTTGATTCAATGGCACTCCTTTAATAAGATGGGAGATTAATTCAACCATAATACCCGCAGCGATACCAATAAGAAGATCCGTTGCAAGAGTGGCAATGATAGTCACTATGAAAACTACCAATTGTCCGGCACCGATGTGATATGCATGAACAAATTCTCTAGGTGAAGCCAATCTGAAACCAACATAAATAAGCATTGCTGCAAGAGAAGCAACGGGTACCATTTTGATAAGTGGAGTCAAAGCGACAACAAAAATCAAAAGGAAAACACCGTGGAAGAAATTTGCCCAACGGCTTTTTCCTCCATTATTGATATTCGCTGAACTTCTTGCCACCTCAGAGATCATTGGCAGACCTCCAAAGAAACCTGCCACCGCATTACCAATGCCCACAGCGGTAAGGTCCTTACTAAGATTAGAAGTACGCTTCATTGGATCCAACAAGTCAATTGCTTTTCCTGTAAGCAGCGACTCAAGGCTACCGATTAATAAAAACATTAAAAGGTATTCCACTGCAATTACCCAATCACCATTGGTGAATGAGCTAAAGTCTGCCTGCCAGCGCACCACAAATTCTCCAGGAGAAACCAATGGTTTTATTCCGGCAAAACCCAGATCGGCAAGATGAAAGGCCATACCTGCAAAGACACCCACAATGAGCACAATTAGTGCGGGAGGAATCCTTCTAACAGCTTCACTTTTAATCAATGGCATTCCAAACAAAATTACCAAGCTAATTCCACCAATAATCGCCACAGAACTATTCAAGTTCATTAAGCTATGGGGAATCATTTCGAGTAATTCCATTGGTTCCTTCCCTTTAATTAAAGCAGGGTCAATACCCAACGCCAAGTGAATTTGCTTCGACATTATAATGATACCAATTGCTGCCAGCATGCCATGCACTGCAGTAATTGGAAAAAAGTCGGCATAAGAAGCCACTTTGAGAAGGCCTAGTATAATTTGAAGAACGGATGCACAAACTATAACACCAAGTGCCAGTTTCCAGCCTAATTCTAGATTACCATGGCCCAATTCCTCAACAGCACCAGCAACGATTACAATCAATCCTGCTGCTGGTCCTTTGATTGTCAATTCCGACCCGGCAAAAAGAGATACTATTAGACCACCAATAATAGCGGTTAAGACACCCATCATCGGAGGGAAGTTACTTGCAGAAGCGATACCCAGACACAGGGGCAACGCTATGATAGAAACCAGGAATCCAGACAACATGTCTTTCTTCCAATATTTTCGGAGAGACTCTCGTAGCGGAGTCTGTTTTTCATTAAGCATGAATGATAAAGATTATGAGATTAGACTAAAATTATTTGATAATAATTTTATCTCACAATCTGAAAACGCTAAGTATAATACACCTTTCGGAGGCTGCAAAAGCTTTAGAGCTATAAGAGTAATTTAATTCCGAAAAGTCTAACCACCGACTAGCATTCCTGCAAAAACAGGTGGTCTCCGAATGATTATCGCTTTCAACCTCTTCTTCAAATCCTTCTTCAACAGCTTCACTAAGCAAATCGCTTGGGGCGTGCTGTGTATGTTCAGAATAAGCAGTTTGTTGTTTTGAATGATCGGGATGACTATACCCTGAATCGAAACGTGCAAATGAAACCATTGACGTTGCGAAAAGCAACATCACTAAGATTGCACGTTGGAGGAATAACTTAATCATCATAGAAAGCGAGACAAAAGTAGAACGCGTCTGCTCTTGTTGCGCATTTTAAGTTGCTAAGATTATGTTAATTCTTCTAGAACTCGATTGCTATCCCCAACTGATATGTGAATCTGTCGGTTCTAGTTTCCTTCGTTTCAAATTGTATAGTGGCTTCTTCGGCATTAACCAAGATTGATTCTTGATCTACATATTCCGCCACCCCACCTTGAAGTTTTTCAAATCTAGCATCTATAAATAAAACTCGTGTCACCTTAACTCTCGCTCCAGCAGCCCAACCCAAAGTCCAACCGAAATCATTCTGTTGGTTATTGGTTTCTATAACTTCTGAATAACCACTGCTTGAAATTGAAATATCTGTAAACGTGGTATATCTTTCAACGCCTGCCATGAGGTCGCCATAAACTTGCACTGAACCTTTAAATGGTTTGAAACGAGCCACAAGTTGATAGCGGTAATCATTGCTTCTTACCCTCAAATTACCTTGTTCGTATATATCGTCGCCAGCAGCATCTTGTCCCATTAAAACACTTACATCCTCGTCTTTTGCCCCCATCTGGTTCCAAGAAAATCCGAGGCCGATTTCAAAAGGTGAATTAGATAATGGTCCTGTAAATGTGCCCGCTAAACCAACCGGATATCCATCATAGTTGGTTGCAAAGTCACCTATTGGCTGTGAGACTTGAATACCTAATGCCAGAGATGGAGACCTTCGCATTGACTGAGCGTGAAGCGTAATGGCAGCTAAGAAACCAATTAATAAAAGAAAGTAATGTTTTCCCATGACTGTGAATTTATTCTGGACAACCAATCATTATGCCAACACAAAGGTATTATTTTCGCGCTATATTGCTTTCAATGGAAAACGCTAGACCACACTCCTACATTCTTGTTACCGGCGCGTCAGGCCAATTAGGTTCTGAGCTGAAAGTAGTTTCCAAGCAATTCCCGAAGTTCAATTGGATTTTCGCAGGCCGATCTGTGGTCGACGTAACCAATCCCGAAGAACTTCTTGAATATATTTTCAAGATAAACCCTACATACATTTTCAACTGTGCTGCATACACCAACGTAGAAAAAGCAGAAGAAGATTCGCTTGGCTGCAACTTAGGGAATGTGTCGGCACCAGAACACCTAGCCATCGCTGCCGAAAAAATCGGTGCAGTGCTATTTCACATTTCTACAGATTATGTTTTCGATGGAAAAGGAAACACACCTTACAAGGAGGAAGATTCTACCAATCCCCTGAGTGCATATGGTATGTCAAAACTTCTCGGAGAAAAAGCAGTAGAATCAAATTGTACTAGTTACTTTATACTACGCACCTCTTGGCTTTATAGCACTTTTGGAAACAATTTCTACAAAACAATGATCCGACTCGCAAAAGAAAGAGGCGGTCTGAAAGTTGTCAATGACCAATTCGCATCTCCAACCTATGCGCGCCTTTTAGCTGAAGACATGACCAAAATGGCTGTGAAAATAGAAAGAGGTGAGAATATCCCTTTTGGCATCTATCATTACACTCAAACAGGCACAGCATCTTGGTTTGACTTCGCTACTGCCATTGTAGAAAAGAAGAATCTCAATGTCCCAGTCGAGCCCGTTGATAGCAGCGCATTCCCTATGAAAGCAACAAGACCTGCATTTTCAAAATTAGACACAACACTTTTTTCAAAAAATACTGGAATCGAACTTCGAACTTGGCAAGAAGGTCTCGAATATTGCATTAATAATGACACTTTATGAGTACTAGCATTTCTCAAGAAATAATGGACAAAGTTGCTCCTTGGTTGACTGACCAAGTGGATGCAGATACGCGCAAAGAAGTTGAACGACAAATTGATGAAGATCCAAAGAATCTTATCGAATCTTTTTATACCGATTTAGATTTCGGCACTGGCGGTCTTCGCGGTGTAATGGGCGTTGGCACCAATCGTATTAACAAATACACCATCGGCGCTGCCACTCAAGGTCTAGCGAATTATATTAAAAAGCAATTTACAAATCAGCAAAGCGCTGTGGCCATTGCTTATGACTCTCGCAACAACTCCTCTTTCTTCGCACAAACAGCAGCAGATGTGCTTTCTGCAAACGGAATTGTAGTTCATCTTTTCTCTGAATTGCGTCCTACTCCACTTTTGTCATTCGCAGTGCGTGAACTAAAATGCCAAGCAGGCATTGTTATTACAGCTTCTCATAATCCATCTGAATATAACGGCTACAAAGTGTATTGGGAAGATGGCGCACAAGTACTGCCTCCAAATGACAGTGGAATTATTACAGAAGTTCGCGCAGTGGGGGGCATTTCAGAAATTAACTTCAACGCTAATATTTCTTTAATAAAACCGATAGGACCAGAAGTAGAAGAAGCGTATTTCAAAAAATTAAATGAAATAATTCATGCAAAAGCTGAAATAAAAGCTGCTTCAAATCTGAAACTGGTTTATACTTCTATCCATGGCACTGGAATCACAATGGTTCCAAAAGCCTTGAATGAATTGGGCTTTGCAAATGTTCTTGTAGTAGAAGAACAAGCAAAACCAGATGGAAATTTCCCAACAGTGAAATCTCCTAATCCAGAAGAAAAGGACGCACTTCAAATGGCACTCGATCTTGCAACAAAAGAAAATGCAGATATGCTATTCGGAACAGACCCCGACGCAGACCGCGTGGGTATTGCTGTTCGCGATGATAGAGGTGAACTTATTCTTCTTAATGGAAATCAAACAGGAAGTCTTCTTGTGAATTATCAAATTCAAAGAAGAAAAGAAAGGGGAATGCTTACGGGAAAAGAATATGTAGCAAAAACAATTGTCACAACTGATTTGATAGAAGACATTTCACGTAAAAACAATGTCACTTATTATGATACCCTCACCGGATTCAAATACATCGCAGGTGTTATTCGTGAGAAAGAAGGAAAAGAATTCTTCATCGGTGGTGGTGAAGAAAGCTACGGCTATCTTGTAGGTGAATTTGTTAGAGATAAAGACGCTGTTCTTTCTGCAGTTGTTATTGCTGAAATGGCCGCATGGGCTTCAGCGAATAACACTTCTCTCTACAATATGCTCATGGATATCTATGAGGAGTATGGATTGTATCATGAAGAACTTGTTTCTATTACTATAAAAGGAATGGACGGCGTGGCTCAAATCAAACAGATGATGACTGATTTGAGAAGCAATCCTCCTGCGATACTTGGAGGTTCGAAAGTGGTAGAAGTAAGAGATATCTCTAGTTCAAAAGCTAAAAATCTCGAAACGGGCATTGAAAGAACCCTAGATCTGCCTTCAAGCAATGTGCTCCAATTCATACTTGCGGATGGTTCTAAAATTTCTGCAAGACCAAGTGGTACTGAGCCAAAGATCAAATTCTATTTTTCAATAAAAGAGAAATTTGAAGGAAAGGCGGCGTATAGGAATCAAATAATAAAGATAACCGACCGTATTGGCCAAATTCGAAAAGAGCTCGGTGTCTAAATTGTAATTACCTTTGCACCAATGGGTAAAGTTGTAGCCATACTAATTCTGTTCATGTATTCCCTGCTAAACACAGGGGCTAACTTGCATTTGCACTTTTGCAAAGGCGATTTGAAACATGTAGGATTAGGCACAACGCATGAGGGTTGTTGCCCCCACAATGAGACTCATCACGAAACCACAATCTCTAGCACATGTTGCTCTGATGAGAACATCAACTTTTCTATAGATGACGATCATTTGGTTAGTTCGGTTTTAGAACTAAACATGATCAGCCCAGAAGCTATAGTTGAATTCACTCCTAGTTTTGTTCAAACGGAAATTGAACGCACAGTTGAATTAAGTGCGACTGACTCTGCACCGCCCGTCAAACGGCCCTTGTATACACTTTTCTCTTCTCGTATCTATTACGCCTAATTTCTTTTTGACCACTTTGTGGAATCGCTTCATTCATTGAATCAATCAAAAAAAGAAATTATCATGAAAAAAATATTCTCATTTGCGCTCATAGCAATACTAGGACTAGTCCTTCAATCAAGTACTCCTAAAAAAGTAACCGTTTCTTTTCAAGTCTCTGCTGTTTGCGGACTATGTGAAGAAACCATCGAAAAAGCCTTAGATATGAAAGGCGTTGTAGCTGCTGATTTCAACTTAGAATCAGGAATCGCTACTGTGACATACAAGCCTTCAAAAATTCAAGAAATGGATCTCCACACTGCTTTGAATGAAGTAGGCTACGATACGGAGAAATCTACGGCGACAGACGAGCAATACGCTCGCACGCACAATTGCTGCAAATACAGAGAGCAAGAAAAGCACTAATGAAAAATTTAGTGTTTTGTCTCTTCATACTGCTATCGGGAACTGCAGTGTGGAGCCAGTCAATACATGGACATGTATTGGAAATGGGAAAGGATGGCCAAACCACTCCTGTTCCATTCGCTAATGTCATTTGGAAGGGAACACCTTATGGCGCCCAAGCCGATGTCGAAGGACATTTCGATCTGGAAATATACCCGGGTCACGATACCATTATTGTCAATCATTTGGGATATTCTCCATTCGAAATGAAGTACAATGGCGAATCTGAAATTGACATTATACTCTATCCATCAGGCGAGTTAAATGCCGTGGAAATAGAACAACAAGTTGGTGGAACGTACATCAATCTATTAGATGCGCAGCTTTCTCAAAAATTAAATGAGAAAGAACTTTGCAAAGCTGCTTGTTGTAATCTATCCGAAAGTTTTGAGACCAACGCCTCTATTGACGCGTCTTTCACAGATGCTATTACGGGTACGAAACAAATCAAAATGCTCGGACTGGATGGCAAGTACACGCAAATTCTTTTTGATAATATTCCTACAGTGCGAGGACTAGCATCTATTTATGGACTGAGTTATTTACCTGGACCTTGGGTGCGTGAAATTGCAATTTCTAAAGGAATAGGTTCTGTGATCAGCGGATACGAAAGCATTACAGGACAAATCAATGTGGCGCACAAAGGCCCTGAAATGAAAGAGCGTGTATTCATAAACGCCTATGGCGGAAGTCAAGGTCGATTTGAATTCAACGGTGTTACCAATCTTGAAATAAATCATCACTGGCACAGCACAGTCATGGTTCATGGCGCTCAATCGCAATCTCGATTTGACATGAATAATGATGGGTTTTTGGATAATCCTTTATTCATGAATGCTGTAATTCGAAATGAGTGGTCATATGTTGGACAAGGAGGTCTGCGAGGCAACTATGCTCTTTCATATCATCGCATTTCCAATGTTAGTGGAAAATTAGATTACGATCCAAAAGATGAAATCCGCTCTCAACTTTGGGGAGTAGATATGCTTACCAATCGATATGAGTTCGTCGGAAAAACTGGTTATGTTTTTGAAGAAAAAGATTGGAAGAGTTTCGGTTCTCAGGTATCACTTACCTATCACGACCAAAGCGGAAACTATGGATTGCGTAAGTACACCGGCGATCAAATGAATGCTCGTGTCAACTTGATGTTTGCCTCTCGATACAATGAATCATTGAAATTTATCACCGGTGCTACATTCAATCAAGATCAGTATACCGAGCGATTGGATTCAAATAATTACGACAGAACCGAACAAACATTCGGTGCATACGCAGAGCATACATACAACTATGAAACTCGCTTTTCTGTTATTCTAGGTCTTCGTGGGGATTATCACAATACGTATGGTGCTTTCTTCACTCCTAGGCTGCATGCGCGATACAGCATCAATGAATTGACCACGTTGAAACTTTCATTGGGTAAAGGCTATCGTTCCCCTAATCTTTTGATGGATCACGTGGGAATGTTTGCCAGCAATCGCGACATCCAAATTACCACATCAGATGCAGGTGCACCATTCGGAATGAAGATGGAAGAAGCATGGAATGCTGGTTTGGTTTTTACCAAAAAATATAAAATCAATCACCGCGATGCATCGCTTGCCATCGATTTGTATCACACCTTGTTTGAAGAGCAAATCGTGGCTGATTGGGAGACACCAACCGTTATCAAGTTTTATCAATTGGATGGAAAATCATATTCCAATAGTGTTCAAGTTGAAACACAATGGAGTCCTGTTCGCCGCATGGAGATGCGTTTAGCTTACCGTTGGTTAGAGGCGAAAACACAGTACGGAGATGAATTACTCATGCGTCCATTAATTGCGCAACATCGCTTTTTCACCAATATTGAATACAGCACAAAAGAGACAGAGCACGGTGCAAAGTGGATGTTTGATTTCACTGCAAAATGGCTTGGAAAGCAGCGTTTACCTAATACATCAACAAATCCGGAAGGATTACAATTGAATCAATACAGCAATGATTATTGGATATTCAATGCACAAGTATCTCGTCATTTCAACGAGCATTTTGAGTTGTATGTAGGTGGTGAAAATTTGGGTAATTTCTTCCAAACCAATCCAATCATCTCCGCACAAGATCCGTCATCCAATTACTTCGACGCCTCCATGATCTGGGGTCCCGTCTTCTGCCGCATGGGCTACGTTGGATTGAGATGGAGAATTGGGGAGCATGATCACTAATAGTGTGGCAGTGAGACAGTGTGGCGGTGAGACAGTTAAAAAGTTAAACCAAGTGGAAACAAATGATTTCGGATTCCTGATTTCTAATTCCTAAAACTTACTACCTACTACTTACCACCAACTACCAAACTACCCCTCTACCCCTCTACCCCTCTACCCCTCTACCTCTCTACCCCTCTACCTCCCTACCTCCGTCTATAAACCTTCACCTCATAATTATTATGATCAAAGGTTTCGAAGGGTTTTTCGGGGAGGAATACTTTTTCTAATTTGAAAAAAGCAGTGTCATTGAAACTTTCTATTGGGGTGCGTCCTTCGTTTGCTGCGAAATGCGCATCCCATATATAAATATCATTCGACTTTAATCTCTGAGAAGGCGTCGAATCATTTGGGAAATAAGGGCGGATATCCCCTTGAATAAATGGATCGGAATTGGTATCAAATGCAATTTGAGGATCAGAATACCACACTCTTCCGTAATCACTTCTGTTGGCACTAAGCCAGGTGGTCACTTCATGCATCACCGCTTGACCGCGCATTCTGCGCATGGGCATAGGGAAAAACAAGAACGGCATCAACAACACTGCGATTGAATAGAAGGAAATAAAGCGATTACGCTTCGCCTTGTTGTCCAAAAAACGCTCATTCATCCAGTTGATACCTCTATTGGCTGTAACGGCATATAGTGGCATTAAAGCCGCTAAAACGCGAATCTCACCCACACTCGCCAATTTGCCCAGCCACCATGCTAGACTATGAAATAATAAAAAGACAAATGATGGTACAAAAACCAGCCACCACTCTTTCTTAACATTCTCTTCTAAACTTCCTGAATGTCTTTTGAGTGTTCTAAAAATCCAAAATGTTCCGCAACACAATGCGATAAACATCGGCACTCCCCATGTCACATAATTGGTACTGATGAAATGATGCCAATTGCCGCTTCCATAAAAATCAACTGTGACTTTGTAGGGGTTCTGATGAAACACCCACAGGATGTCATTGTAAAATAGCATGGACCCGACGATGCTATAAACCACGGTTCCCGCACCTAGCAGTACAAAAGCGAACCAACGTTTTTTCATCAAAAACCAAATACTGATAAATGGAATTAAGACGAATCCTTCTGTTCTAACGAAAGGCAAAAATGAAAGCAGTATCGCTCCCACAATCCATCGCTCTTTCATTATCCAATAAGTAGAAACAACGATGATCGTACTAAATAGAATTTCCGTCATCGCCGAATTGAGATGCACAAAATAAATCGGCGCGCAAATCATCATCAACGCTGCCGGCCAAGCCAAACGGTGTCCAAGATGTCGTGCAATGAGATAGGTATACCAAGCGGAAATTAATCCGAGAACAGTATTTTCAATTGTTACAGCAGTATAACCCAATTGAGCAAATGGTGCAATAACAGTGGTAAAGACGGGCTTTCCCCAATGATCAAACAAAAGCGATGGATGGACAAACGACCACTTCGCTATCATGAAATGCTGAAATGTATCTCCACCTTGGTAAGCTCCAGAAGACAGTGCCACAAGGATGATCAACACAATTCCCCCAGCAACCAGAAAGGTCAAGATTTTTTTGTTCTCTTCATTCATAGGACGAAAATAAACAAAATCACTGGTGACTGGTGACTAGTGACTAGTGACTGGTAGTAGGTAATAAGTAGTAGGTAGTAGGTTAGAGGAATGAGTGCGAAGTACGTGTAAGTCGTTGGTCACCGGTCGTCGGTCGTTAGATCTTCTGATAATACCGATTCTCTTTGATATAGCGCGTGAAGCGGTTTTGTTTTATGGGGAAGCGATAGCCTAGTGTGATGCCGCTGTTGATTAGTCGGCGATTGATTTGTAGATCATTAAACTTCATGTAATCGTAATCTCCTACGAGCCATGAATAGATGAATAACAACTTGCCATTGTAACCAAAAGAAAAACGTGCATCGCCGGATGTCATGCTTAATTTCAATTCTTTTCTAACTCCATTATTGTAGTTCAACAATCGTCGAAACTGCAACTCGGGACCGTAGGATATTGTGCCATTTACAAAAAGTCTTTTGAAAATAACAATGTTGGCACTTACTCCTGGATTGATTGATACACCTGCTGTTCGGATGTGGTTCAATTCGCGATAGCCTTGATAAAACTGAGGCTTCATGTAATCTGGAATAATACCAGTGTGACTTCCTATTTCTTGAAAATAAACATTCGATAATAGTACAAATGTTATCGCAGATTTCAATTGTCGCTGTGTATTGGCATAGGCCGCGGCATAAGAAAAACGCTTCTTCTTATTTCTAAAATAAATGGCCTTTACTTTTACCGTTGTAATTTCCAAATCTGGGTTTTGGAAATACGGAACTGTCTCATCAAAATTCTCTATGTTACTTGTATTGCTATCATAAAACCCTTTGTAATAGCGATAAGAAGACTCGATTCTGAACTTCTTTAAATTGAGACCAAGCGATAAATTTCGCGCGCGTGATTTTCCCGTTCTATCCTCCACTCCTTTCTCCGCAGGTGTTTTCCAACTTAGTGCAAAACCTATTTTGTCCCAATCCATTCCAAAACCATTCACTAATCGGGAAGAAGCTTTGTAATTGAGTGATGAAAATGCATTGGTATCTGCAACGGATGTTTGAGTGATATCCAATTCGTGAGAACGCAAAGCCTGATAAACACTTACCACCAATCTCGCTTTGTAATCGGCTACATAATTGGAATCTAACTGCGCGGATAAACGCAAAGTAAGCAGTGTAAATATGAAAACAACTATTCTCACTCAAGCAAGATATTAGCAGTATAATTTATTTGCAACAATAAAATCAATCACTTTATCTGATGTCCTAAATCGAATAGATCTATTGTTCCTAATATCAGCTCGCAGTTGCGTGCTTGATAATTCAATGATAGGTGCATCGGCTAATTTCGTGATGCTTTTTGTATCAACAACAATATCCTTTGCATCGGCCGATGATCGAGGATAATAGTAGATTCGATATTTTAATATATCCTCATACTGTTTCCAAGTATGCAAATTCTCAACGCTGTCTTGTCCCATTACAATCGAGAAATTATGCTCAGGAAATTTCTCCTGAAGAGCATCCAATGTTTGAATGGTAAAAGAAGGAGTAGGCAGTTGAAATTCGATATCACTTACTTTTATAAAAGGATGATTCTCGACCGCTAGTTTGCACATTTCCAAACGATCTTCTGCTGGTGCTAAATCAGTTCTATTCTTATGTGGATTATGCGGACTCACCACAAACCAAAGTTCATCGCAAAGACCAGTATTGATTGCATGTTGGGCAATGATGAGGTGGCCTTGATGAATAGGATTAAAAGAACCGAAGTAGAGTGTAATATTTTTCACTTAGAAATGAATTCGCTGACAGCTTGCTCTGCTTGATTGAGAGCAACTTCCAATTGATCATTCACTAGAATAAAATCAAACTTAGGTGCAAAGCTCATTTCTGTTTGAGCCTTATCGATTCGCATGGCAATCTTTTCAGCAGTTTCAGTAGAACGATTCCTCAATCGAAATCTCAATACTTCAATACTCGGCGGCTGAACAAAAACGGCTAATGCTTTATCTCCAAAAAACTTTTTCAAGTTGAGTCCACCGACTACATCCACATCAAAGATCACATTCTTGCCTTCCGACCAGATGCGTTCAATCTCTGATTTTAGAGTTCCGTAATATTGATCTTTGTATACTTCTTCCCATTCGAGAAACTCACCGTCTTTGACTCGATCTTGAAAATCACTCGCACTGAGAAAATGATAATCCTTTCCGTCTATTTCATGATTACGACAAGGTCTGCTAGTAGCGCTCACAGAAAAAGAAAGGCGAAGAGACTCAATACCGAGGAGGTGGTGGACAATGGTGGTCTTACCTGCTCCGCTCGGTGCTGAAAAAATAATAGCCTTTCCTTCTTTTGCTTCCATAGGCAAATTAACAAAAAAAATCAGAGAACATTATTAATCTGCTCCTTGATCTTTTCCAACTCATCTTTCATTTGAACCACAATCTTCTGCATTTCAGCGTCATTCGCTTTAGAGCCAATGGTATTGATCTCACGACCCATTTCTTGAGAAATAAAGCCCAATTTCTTTCCTTGACACTCAGTATCAAGTTCTTCTAAAAAGTGCTCACAATTGGTCGTCAAACGTTGGTGCTCTTCCGACACATCCAATCTTTCCAAATAATAAATCAATTCTTGTTCGAATCGATTAGAATCAATTTTATCGACAGGAATAAGTTCCGCAAGGTTGTTGCGCAACTTTTCTTTAATCTTCTCTTTACGGGCTTCTATTGGAGCTGCAAGAGCATCTCTCAACTGAAGAATCAATGAAACACGATTTCTAAAATCAATTTCAAGTTTGCCTCCTTCAATCAAGCGGTATTGATCAAACTTGTTGTATGCTTCTTTTACGATTGCAAAAACTTCCTTCCATTCGTTCTCATCAAACTCCTGGGATTCAGGTTTCATGATATCTGGAATGCGCATCAAAGCGTTCAAATAATCGGCATTGGTCATGCCCACTTTATCACCAAACGCTTTTAAGTCTTCGTAATAACTCTCAAGCAATTTGGCATTGATGCTCATTCTCTTTTCAGCCTCAAGACTTTCATAATATATCAATCCATCCGCTTTACCGCGTTGAATGTTTTCACTCAACCAGCTGCGCATTTCAAGTTCTTTCTCTCTGTACAAACTAGGAATACGGAGATTCAAATCAAGTTGCTTGCTATTGAGCGAGCGCACTTCCACTGTGAATTTTTTCTGTCCTACTGTTCCTTCGGCTTTACCGAAGCCTGTCATTGATCTTAGCATTTCCTAGTATTTTACAAAGGCATGTTTGAGTGTTTTTTACGAGGTGCTTTTTCTGCTTTGTTTTCAAGCATTCCAAAAGCACGTATCAATTTCTCTCTTGTTTGAGAAGGTTTGATCACCTCATCCACATAACCTCTTTCAGCAGCGCTGTATGGGTTTGCAAATAGCTCAGCGTATTCTGCTTCTTTCTCTTTCCACTTTGCGTTTGAATCAGCCGCTTCAGAAATTTCTTTTTTGAAAATAATTTCAGCAGCGCCCTTCGCTCCCATCACCGCGATTTCCGAAGTAGGCCAAGCGTAATTCATATCCGCACCGATGTGTTTTGAATTCATCACATCATAAGCTCCACCGTATGCTTTTCTAGTAATAACTGTAACACGAGGCACAGTTGCTTCGCTGAATGCATAAAGCAATTTCGCTCCATTTGAAATAATACCATTCCACTCTTGGTCGGTACCTGGCAAGAATCCAGGTACATCTTCAAACACAAGAAGAGGGATGTTGAATGCATCACAGAAGCGCACAAAACGTGCAGCTTTATTCGATGATTTAATATCCAATACACCTGCGAGGTACGCAGGTTGGTTTGCTACTACTCCAATGCTTCTTCCAGCAAGGCGAGCAAAACCTACGATAATATTTTCAGCAAAATCCTTATGCACCTCATACCATGAATTTTCATCAATCACCTCGGTGATGACTTCATGCATATCGTATGGTTGATTTGGATTTGCAGGAATAATTGTATCCAATTTAGCGCGACTCTCATCGCCGCTTTCGTAGGCAAAACGAGGAGTTTGCTCTTCGCAGTTCTGCGGCATATATTCCAATAGCGTGCGAATCTTTTGCAACGCTACGATATCATTTTCTGCAGTAAAATGCGTCACACCGCTCTTGGTGCTGTGTGTGCTTGCACCACCGAGTTCTTCGCTGCTCACTTCTTCATGAGTAACGGTCTTCACCACGTTTGGACCAGTCACGAACATGTAGCTCGTGTTTTCGACCATCATGATAAAGTCGGTAAGGGCAGGGCTATAAACTGCTCCACCAGCGCATGGACCCATGATCACTGATATTTGTGGAACAACACCACTTGCTTGTACGTTTTTGTAGAAAATATCAGCATAGCCACCAAGAGAAACTACGCCTTCTTGAATTCGCGCTCCGCCGCTATCGTTAAGTCCGATAACAGGTGCCCCATTTTTCATTGCAAGATCCATAACGCGACAGATTTTTTCAGCATGCGCTTCGGCAAGTGATCCGCCCATTACGGTAAAATCTTGAGAGAAAACATAGACCAAGCGGCCCTGGATAGTACCATAGCCCGTTACCACACCATCTCCGAGGTAAATCTCTTTGTCCAAACCGAAGTTGGTAGAACGATGCGTCACCAACATTCCGAGCTCTTCGAAAGAACCTTCGTCTAAAAGAAAGTTGATACGCTCGCGAGCAGTCAGCTTACCTTTTTTATGTTGAGAATCAATACGTTTCTGTCCGCCACCCAATTGGGCTTCCGCTATCTTTTGCTCAAGGAGCTTAAACTTATCTGTCATGACAATGCTATAATAGGGTTCAAAGATAGGGGGAAAATGGGAGAATGGGGGAATGGGAAAATGGGGAAATGTTAGACAGCTTGGCGGTGTGGCAGTGAGACAGTGAGACAGTGAAACCGAATGATTTCGGATTTCTGATTTCTGATTTCAAAAACCTACTACCTACTACTTACCACCAACTACCAAACTATCAAACTCCTTCTATCTTTGACTGCATAGAAAACCAAAGCGAGAACGTATGTCATATCACATTGACGAGACCTTTGACAAGGTTGATTTTACTGGAGGATTGGAAAAAGGAGATTATGAAAATTGTTCTTTTTTGAATTGCGACTTCTCCAATTCCGACCTGGCAAATGTTCGATTCGATCAATGCGAATTTGTCAACTGCAACCTCAGCATGGCCAAATTGGGACAAACTGCTTTTCGAAAAATTAGTTTTGACAACTGCAAACTCCTCGGACTGCAATTCAGCAATTGCAATAAACTCGGGCTTGCCATCCGCTTTACCGACTGCATTCTTAATCACTGTGGATTTCAACACCTTCAGTTAAAGCTTTTGAAATTTCAAAATTGCAAACTCGTGGAAGTCGATTTCAGCGAATCAGATTTAAGTAGCGTTCTTTTCGATCGATGTGATTTATCTGGTGCAACATTCGATAGAACCAATCTCGAAAAAGCAGACCTACGCACATCAATAAACTATTTGATTCATCCAGAAATCAACAAAGTCAAAAAAGCAAAATTCTCCTATCCCGCGGTGCTCGGACTCTTGACGAAATATGATGTGGTGGTGGAGTGACCGACGACCGGTGACCAGTGACCAACGACCAACGACTAGTGACCAACGACTAGTGACTGGTGACTGATTACCTACTACCTCCTACTTACCACCAACTACCAAACTATCAAACTACCGCCCGGGGATACTCGCCAACAACGACTTGGTATACTCCGATTTTGGATCATGGAAGACTTGTTTCGCTTCGCCGATTTCTTCGATTTTGCCTTTGTTCATCACCATGATGCGATCGGACATTTGATAGACCACACTTAGATCATGGGAGATGAAAAGGTAGGTGAGTTTGAAATCGCGTTTTAGATCATTCAACAAATTGAGTACTTGCGCTTGAACACTCACATCGAGTGCGGCAACACTTTCATCACAAATAATAAACTTGGGTTCTACCGCAAGTGCACGTGCAATAACAATTCGCTGTCTTTGTCCGCCGCTGAACTCATGCGGATAACGATCGAAAGCACTTGATGGCATTCCTACTTTTTCAAGCAGTTCTATTACACGTTGCTTTCTCTTTTTATCATTTTCAAATAATCCGTATACGATAAGAGGTTCCATCAAAGCCTCACCAACTGTGTGTTTCGGATTGAGGGCGGAATATGGATCTTGGAAAATAATCTGAAGATCTTTTCTCCATTTTCTCCAATCCGTCATGGTCTCTTTCGCAAGATCAACACCTTGGTATTTTATTTCTCCATTTGTAGATGGAATAAGTCCGAGCAACATTCGACTAAGAGTCGTTTTACCGCAACCGCTTTCTCCTACAAGTCCAATGGTTTCTCCTTCGCGGATAATAAAAGAAACATCGTTTACTGCGTTAACAGTAGAAGTTGTTTTGCCGAAAATATTTTTCTTCTCGTATGTTTTGAAAAGGTGATTTATCTCAATTAATGTTCGCGCATCAGCAGGGATGGAAGATTCTACTTCGGGCATTGAAGTGATTCCCTTT
>CALRZB010000028.1:0-17169 GCA_943372555.1 Chryseobacterium gleum
CTTGCACATCGAGGATTTGATTGTCGCGGAGCATGCGCTCAGCTATTTCTTTTCCGCTCATTCCTGAGCCGAGGGTGATCTTGCTGTACTTCTCAAACTTTGATTTCAGGCGAGCCTGAACCAACATTCCAACCAATGCAAAGGCACCAGCTATTAAATAAATCATCATCATAATACGTAGGTCTTAAAGGACAAAGTTAGAACTTAGAACGCATAACAGAATCATAATGTTCGTCACGCAAAGTTAAAGCGTCTTAAAAAGCTCTAAAGATTGTCGTAAGTGTAGATAGGGTTGATGGCGGTTCCAGCTTTCATTTCGAACACTGGCTTTATCAATCCATTGTCAAGCCCATACACCCAACCGTGAATGTCTGGTTGTTTTTTATGTTTCCAAGCAGATTGAACTATCGATGTTTTTGCAAGATTCATCACTTGCTCTTGCACGTTAAGTTCTACGAGTCTGTTTACACGGCTTCCTTCATCGTTAATGGCTTCAAGTTCATCTTGGTGAATTCGATACACATCTTTGATGTTTCGGAGCCATTTGTTGATAATGCCCAAGCTATGGTGTCCCATTGCAGCCTTCACGCCGCCACAACCATAATGCCCACAAACAATGATATGCTTCACTTCCAATACTTCCACTGCATATTGTAATACACTTAGCAGATTGAGATCGGTGTGAATGACCATGTTGGCAATGTTGCGCTGAACGAATATTTCTCCAGGTTCTGTGCCCGTAATTTCATTAGCAGGGACGCGACTGTCGCTGCAACCGATCCAGAGAAATTCTGGAGTTTGGAGATTGGAGAGTCGAGTAAAATAATTTGGGTCATCTTCTACTTTTTCGGCAGCCCAAGCTTTATTTTCTAGTAAGAGTCTTTCGTATGATTTCATATTGTTTTTAATGGCTTTCTTTAAATTTTTCGCTTTCTCTAAATTCTACATCAATATTTCTGTATTGAGCTTGCGCTTTAAAATCATTGAGCAGTTCACGCACATCCGAATCGACGAAGTACGTTTTGGAGAAGTCAATAATTAGTTTTGAGTTATCTGGAATTCGTTCCAAAAGACCTTTGATAATTGGTTTGTTCAAGAATGTAACGTCTCTTCTCAATTTGATTAAATATCTATCTCCGTCTTTCGCAAGCACAACTGTGTTTTTAAAATTACTTTTCAAAATGTAAAAAACGCCTGCACCAATTCCTATAAGGATACCCACCAAGAGGTCTGTAAATAGAATCGCTACGATGGTAACAACAAAGGGGATGAATTGATTTAATCCTTTTGCGTAGAGTTCTTTGAACAATGTTGGTTTTGTCAATTTGTAACCAACAAAAATTAGCACGGCAGCTAGAGTTGCCAGTGGGATTTTATTTAAAAATTCAGGCGCGAAATAGACGCAAACAAGAAGCAATACACCATGAAGGATAGCCGACATTTTTGTTTTGCTTCCTGCATTTATGTTTGCTGAACTTCTCACAATTACCGCTGTAACGGGGAGTCCGCCAATCAAGCCTGAAACAATATTTCCCGCGCCTTGAGCTACCAACTCCTTGTTTGGAGGCGAGAATCGCTTTAAAGAGTCAATTTTATCAGAAGCTTCGATACTAAGCAATGATTCGAGACTAGCTACAATTGCGAGAGTTATGGCAGTGCCCAAAACACTCACGTTGAGGATTTGGGAAAAGTCTGGAAACGTGAACTGCCCAGCAAAATCAGAAAGTCCAGTAGAAATGGGGATATTCACTAGATGATCAGGGATTAGAACAGAACTTGGATACCATAGTTTTACAATTTCGTGCATTGTAATACCAACGGCAACTGCGACTAATGAACCTGGAATGATATTGATTACGGGTGTTTTTTTGAAGAGTTTTGTTTCCCACATGATCAGAATACCCATTGAGACTAGACCTATTATGATGGCAGTAGGACTCAAATCTCCGAGCATAGAGATCATTTCAGTAAATGTATTGTGTCCATCCGCCTGTATAAACTCCTCGTCACCTTCAGGCACGGCGTCGTGTCCGAATAGGTGGGGTATTTGTTTGAGGATGAGAATGAGTCCAATAGCGGCAAGCATTCCTTTGATGACCGATGAGGGAATGAATTCTCCTACAATACCAGCTTTAAGTTTTCCAAAAATTATTTGAAGAACCCCTGCAAGAACGACAGAAACAAGAAATGCTTCATAAGAAGGAGACTTTACAATTGCGGCAGCAACAATGACAGTGAGTCCAGCTGCTGGTCCACTCACACTAACGTGCGAACCACTAAGCATACCCACTATTATACCTCCAACCACACCGGCTATAATACCAGCAAATGGTGGGGCCTTGGATGCAAGGGCAATTCCAAGACAGAGCGGCAGAGCCACTAGGAATACAACAAGAGACGCGGGTGCATCACTTTTTAGCGAACTGAAAAGTCCGCCGAAATAATTTTTTTTGGTCATAGCAACGGTGCTAATCTAATTAGAATGATTCAATACAGATTGTTTTTTTGAACTTTTTAGGACTTTCTTTGTCTTAATTTTTATGAATCCAATGAGAGTTTTACTTATAATACTAGGAGTTGCAACCCTTAGTCTTTTCGCAAGATTCAAATGCAACGAACAACCTATAATAAACCCAAGCGAGATGCCATCAAATTTTCATGAGTTTAAAATTGCAGCACTCGAAGGAGCTGACTCTATTGATTTTTCCAAGTATAAAGGCAAATACATTTTGTGTGTAAATGTGGCTAGTAAATGCGGCTATACTCCCCAGTATAAAGGTCTTCAAGAACTTTATGAAAAAAATAGTGACAAATTGGTGATCGTGGGATTCCCTTGCAATCAATTCTTGGGACAAGAGCCAGGCACCAGCGAAGAGATATCAGATTTCTGTGAGAAAAATTATGGAGTTACTTTTCCTCTTACCACTAAAATCAGTGTCAAGGGCAAGGAACAGCATCCAATATATTCTTGGTTAACCATGAAGTCTCTAAATGGCAAGCAAGATGAAAACGTGAAATGGAATTTTCATAAATTTCTAATCAGTCCAAACGGCGAGTGGTTAGCCGCTTTTCCTTCGAATGTTGAGCCCGATAGTCCAGAGATTGCAAAATATTTGAAGTAAGTTTTATTGGCCTTATCCTTGCACCGGGAAATTTATAAAATCTCTGCATGCGATTAGTTCTACTCTTTTTAAGTCTCACTTTGTTTTCGGTCATTGTTTCTTGCAATGGACCAAAGAAGATGATGAGGGAGGCCAAGGTCTATGAAGACGGGGGTCTTCGCGAAAAAGCTTTTCAGGCATACAGTTCCATTTATGATCAACATGCAAAGCCAGAAGCTTTGGTGGGTATGAAGCGAATTTCCCAATCAATTTTGGTTGAGAAATTTCAGAAAGCTCAGATGGAGTGTATGCGAGGCAACTATGAACAAGCCTTGAATTATTATGATGAGGCTTTCGCCTACGCGAATTCTAAAGCAAACCTCAGTTTGGAAATTCCACTGTCTTCAGAAGAGCAACGTTCAGAATGTAAAACTGATTATTTCAATACCCTTTATACTCAAGCCGAGCAATCTGTTTTGGATGAGAATTACGAGGATGCACAGAGATTGATTCAGAAGCTTCGGTATCTTGATCGAAACAATAGGAAGGTAGAGTATTTGGATTTGATGAGTCAGATTTATCCAAAATACAATGCTGGAGTAAAGGCAATGGAGCTTGAATTATGGAGAGATGCTTACGATTATTTTAATGAAGTTGCTAAGATTGATGCTGACTTTAAGGAAGTGCTAAAACTACGAGAGCAATGTTTGAATAAAGCTAAGTTCACCATTGCGTATGTCCCCATTCTAAAACCTGAAATTGATGACGCGATAGAATCGAGCGTCAGTGCTTTTGTAAAGCAGAAGGTCTTGGCGCTTCAAAGTCCTTTTATTGAATTGGTGGAAAGAGAAAGTCTGGAGGCCATGCTTCAAGAGCAGATGAACAGCATGAATGCGGCATTTGATCAAAATGATGTTATTGAAGCGGGAAAGTTGGCCGGTGCTCGCTATATTATCACTGGAGAATTGATCATGTATGAGCACAAGACTTCCCCTCAACGGGCATTGGAGAAGAAGGCTTATTTGGGAAGTAATGTGGACGATAAAAAGGTAAGGTATACTGAATATCGATTAGGCAGAGGAATTGATGCTTCCTTTAGATACAAGATATTGGATGCTGAAACTGGAAAGATTTATGCGGCTGAAATCATCCCTTTTATTGAACGCGACAATGTTGTTTGGTCGGATTTTGAAGGAGATCATTCTCGACTTTATCCTGGGGAGTGGAAGTGGCAGTTGATGAACAGTAAAGAAGATATTGTTTTAATAGATCAACATGATGCCTTGATGAGTCAATTCACAGGAAGGAAAGGTCCAATTTCAGAACTTGAGATGCGAATGAAAATGATGGAAGAGATTGGGTCTAAAGTGGCTATTGCCGTGATGAATTTTAGGCCTTGAGCATATTGTCGAATTGCAGAATAGTGTAAAGCATAGAGAAGTGATTGTCATTCTTTAATATCAAATCGGCATACTTGGTTCTTTCCGCATCGCTCATTTGAAGGGCGATTCTCTTTTCTACTTCTTCTTTAGAAATGCTATCTCGACGAGCAACACTTGAAATACGTTGTTCCATTGGCGCTGTTACCAAGATTATTTTGTCGCACTCTTTGAATGAACCGCTTTCTATTAGAATTGCGGCCTCTTTTATTATGTAAGGTTGTTTGAGGTGTTGCTTCCTCCAACTTGCGAATTGGGTCGCAACCCAAGGGTGTATCAGTTCATTTATGAAGGTTAGATTTTTTTCATTGCTGAAAATTTCTTGACGCATCATCTCTTTATTTACCCCATGTTCTGTTAGAACATGATTTCCGATATGTAATGCCACTGACTCACGAATGATCGGGTCAGAGTAGGCTTGTTTGGCAACATCATCTGCATAGAAAACGGGCACACCAAGGGTTTCGAATACCTTGGCAACAGTGGATTTACCGCTTCCTATGCCACCAGTGAGACCTATTTTTATCATCGGAAACAAAGATGTGACTCTTTTAGCAATGTCGCGTTACTTTTGTGGGCAAAATATTTTTACATGCCTCTTATAGCTCCATCCGTTTTATCTGCAGATTTTGCAAACCTCCAAAGAGATATTGAAATGATTAATCAATCTGAAGCAGATTGGTTTCACGTTGATGTAATGGACGGGGTATTCGTTCCGAATATTTCTTTTGGTTTCCCTGTTATCAAGGCTTTGAAGAAACACGCGACCAAGCCATTGGACGTGCATTTGATGATTGTAAATCCAGATCGTTATATTCAAGAGTTTGCGGATGCAGGCGCTGATATTCTTACAGTGCATTATGAGGTTTGTCCGCATTTGCACCGCACAATTCAAGCAATTAAGAAGGCTGGTATGAAAGCTGGAGTGTCTATAAATCCGCATACCCCGGTGTCTGTGCTTGAAGATGTCATTTGTGATTTAGATTTAGTGTTAATCATGTCTGTTAATCCTGGTTTCGGCGGACAATCATTCATCGAACGCACCTATTCGAAAATCAGCTATATCCGTGAGATTATTGCCGAGAATGAGGCAAATTGTCTTATTGAGGTCGACGGTGGAGTAAATGGTGATAATGCCAAAGCTCTTGTGGAAGCTGGCGCGGATGTCCTAGTGGCAGGTAATTATGTGTTTGGTCATTCAGATCCTTTTGAGGCTATAAGAGGTCTTAAGCATTGAAAACCATAATGTAAACTGTTCTGATGTTCGAGGCTTATCAACAACTCCAAAAAAATGGTCAATGTTGATGGTGAGGTTATGCGCAGTCGTAGGACTATTGTTAGCAAAACTTTCGTCTTCGATGAGGGGGCTTTTTATTTTACGGAATTATTACGGATAAGAGCTCGTGTATTAACGAATTATTGCTAAGGTATTAAATCTATGTTTTTGGCCTTTTCGGGTGCTTTGGGGCATCTAACTTTGTTTCCTTAGTCCAAAGGCTTATCTTGGTTTGCCGAAAAAAGGGCTGTTTAATATGGAATACAGACTAAATCATCTAGAATCTCTCGAACACGAGGCGATTCATATTTTGCATGAGGTTGCAGGGCAGTTTGAACGTCCAGCTTTACTTTTCAGTGGCGGGAAAGATTCAATTCTATTAGTGCATTTGGCCCGTAAAGCATTTGCTCCGGGTAAAATTCCCTTTCCATTCGTTCATATTGATACTGGTCATAATTTCCCAGAGGTTTTAGCTTTTAGAGATAAACTGGTAGAAGAGATGGGTGCTACCCTAATTGTGGGTAGAGTAGAAGATTCTATCATTAAGCATAAGTTGCAGGAGCCAGGCGGTAAATTTCCTTCTCGAAATGCGCTTCAATCTTATACATTGCTCGATACAATTGCGGAATCTGAATTTGACGCTTGTATCGGTGGCGCTCGCAGAGATGAGGAGAAGGCGAGAGCAAAGGAGCGTATATTTTCGTTTCGAGATGAATTCGGAACGTGGGATCCAAAAAGACAGCGTCCTGAGTTGTGGAATATTTATAATGGTAGAATACATCGAGGCGAAAACGTTCGAGTCTTCCCAATCAGCAATTGGACAGAGTTAGATGTATGGAACTATATTAAGTTGAACAACATTGAACTCCCTAATATTTATTTTTCGCATCCTCGTGATGTCATCAATATTGATGGTCACTTTTTGGCAATGAATGAATTTGTTAAAACAGATTCTAATGATGTAATAGAAAATAGAAACGTTCGCTACAGAACTGTTGGTGATATGACCTGCACTGCCGCGGTTCTCAGTGAGGCAAGCACAATTCAAGATGTCATTTACGAAATCATGGAAACTCGGGTGAGTGAAAGGGGAGAGACGCGAATAGATGACAGAACTTCTGAGGCGGCAATGGAAGATAGAAAAAAGAACGGTTATTTTTAATTAGGTGGAAAAATGGATATTCTAAGATTATTGACTGCAGGAAGTGTAGACGACGGAAAGAGCACTTTAATTGGAAGATTGCTTTACGATAGTAAAAGTATTTTAACGGATCACCTAGAAACGTTGAAACTCCAATCTAAAAATATTGATAAGGGAAATGAATTTGATTTGGCACTATTGACCGATGGTCTTCGTGCTGAAAGAGAGCAAGGAATTACAATTGATGTAGCTTACAAATACTTTTCTACAACAAAAAGAAAATTCATAGTAGCTGATACTCCTGGACATATCCAGTACACTCGAAACATGGTAACTGGAGCTAGCACTGCGGATTTAATGGTAGTGTTGATTGATGCTCGTCATGGTGTAATAGAACAAACACGTCGTCACAGCTTTATAGCTTCTTTATTGGGTATAAAGAAGGTGGTAGTTGCTGTAAATAAAATGGACTTGGTAGAATACAGTCAATCCGTATTTGATACAATCGTTAGTGATTATTCAAAAATTGCTGAATATCTCAAATTGGAAAATGTCATGTATATTCCTATGGCTGCAAAGCCCGGTGATAACGTGGTAGTATTCTCCGAAAACATGGAGTGGTATCAAGGGCCAGCCTTGTTGGAATATTTGGAAAACGTCGATTTGACCAATGATTTTAGCACAGATAATTTCAGATTTCAAGTACAATATGTAGTCCGCCCTCAATCGGAGGAATTGCATGATTTCCGTGGCTATGCTGGCCGAATTTTAAGCGGAGTTGTGAAAGTGGGAGATGATATTGTGGTAATGCCTGCAAACGTTAAAAGTAAAGTAAAGACTATAGATGTAGCAGGAATTAGCACCGATTCTGCTTTTGCTCCTCAAAGCTGCACATTTCAATTAGAAGATGATATTGATATTTCAAGAGGAGATTTATTTGCTCATGGCGATGCCGTAGTAAAGTCTGATACTGAGATAGAAGCAATAGTATGCTGGATGGGTGAGAAGAGTCTAGCCGTTGGTAACAAGTATATTCTTCAGCAGAACTCTAGATCAGTTCGTTCTGTAATTCGTGGTGTGGATTTCAGGTTTAATATCAACGAATTGACCAAGGAAGAGTCTGCTGATGAGGTGAAATTGAATGACCTAGTAAAGATTACTTTGAAAACCCAATCTCCAATCGTATACGATAAATATGCTGATCTAAAGACAAACGGTGCTGCGGTATTGATTGATGAAACAAGCAATATTACAGTTGGTGCTTTGATGTTCGTTTAAAACTTTTTACGGTTGATCCCCGAAGACGATGGGGTTTAGAAAGTCGATTAATTCGAGAGAACATTCCTCTGGTGTTCGGCCTTCTGTTTGAATTTCAATATCAATGTGCGTTGGTCTTTCAAACGGAGAATTGATACCTGTGAAATTTTGAATTTCGCCTAAACGAGCCTTCTTATAAAGCCCTTTTACATCCCTTTTTTCACATTCAGAAACAGAAGTCGAAATGTAGACTTCAATCAGATTCTCAGAGCCTATTATGGATCTTACTTTTTCTCTTATCTCTTCTGTAGGAGTGATGAAGGAACAAATAGTGAGCACATTATTTTCTTGAAAAAGCTTTGCCACTTCAGCCGATCGGCGGATGTTTTCTGCTCTGTCGCTTTCTGAAAAACTCAAGTTATTATTGATTCCAGAACGAAGATTGTCGCCGTCAAGAATAGTTGCTAGCACTCCGAAATTTTCAAAATGCGTTTTTGTAAGCAGAGCAATAGTGCTCTTGCCAGAGCCGGATAGTCCACATAGCCAAACCACCTTTCCTACTGATGTGAAAAGCCTTTTCTTTTTGGACTTTACATCCATTGGAAAAATGTTGTTTGAATCGAGAGAATTACTTATTTCAGTAGGCATTTTTATCTCCTTTTATCATGGATAAAACAGTGAGGAATATTATTTTAATGTCTGTAATAAAAGTATAGTTCTCTATATACCAAACATCGTATTCTACTCTTTTGCGCATTAATTCGTTTTCAGAAGTATTTCCACGTAAACCGTTCACCTGCGCCCAACCTGTAATACCAGGTTTTGCGAAATGTCTCACCATAAAATCATCGATGATTTTAGAATACTCATCAGTATGCTTTAGCATGTGTGGTCTTGGCCCAACCACTGACATGTGCCCTAATAAAACATTCAAGAATTGTGGTAGTTCATCTATGGAAGTTTTTCTCAGAATATTTCCTAGTCCAGTAATACGGGAGTCGTTGGATTGCGCTTGCTTCTCATCCGACTGTTCGTTGACCACCATTGTTCTGAACTTGAAACAGGGGAAAGTCTTTTTATTAAGTCCTGTTCGTTTTTGGATAAAGAAAACAGGACCCTTCGAACTTAGCTTAATTAGTAAAGCCACTACAGGCAATATTGTAACGCTTCCAATAATGATAACAATGCTTGAAAATACGATGTCGAATATGCGCTTAGCCAGTCTAACAGAATAGTTTTCTAGAGGTTCGTGACGTAGTGTCATCACGGGTGTGTTATCGTAGAAATCTATTTCAACCCTGCGTTTAATGAGTCCTTTAAAGTCTGGAACAAGCTTTAGTCTTACGAGGTGACTATCTGCTAATCGAATGAGTTGTTGTATTTTTTCATATTCGGAAAAAGGCAAAGCGCAGTAGATTTCATCAATCTGATTATGCTGAATAAAATGGTTGATCTTATCTAATCCGCCAATGTGTTTCCTAGAGTTTTCAAGCTCGATATTTTCAAGTTGGTCATCGAAGGTTCCTATCAGTTGGTAACCAAGACTGGGGTTTCCTTGAATGTAGTTGAGTATTTCAGATCCTGAATTATTTTGACCAATGATTACTACGCGACGAAAGTTTTTTCCTGATGCGCGATACTTTTTAATGGCGATAGTAAATAGAATTCTAGTGACAATTATTCCAATGGAAAGAGCTCCGTAGGCAAGCAATAGAATCTTAGTTTCAATCGTGTAGGAGTCAAATACAAGAATGAAGACAAATGAAAAGGCACCATGCAGAATGATTGCAATGAAAATGTTTCTCAAGTTTTTCTCAAAGGAAGAAACACGACTGGTATTATAGGTGTCCAGAATGTAAGTTGCAGCGATCCAACTAATACTAATATAAAGAATAAAAAATTTGTAGCTATCATTTTGGTAAGCGCTTTCCGACTTGGCTAAAATGCTATTGACATTTGCAAGTGAGAATGCTATGTTTATTAGCAATAAATCAGCGAAAAGGAGAATGAATCGAATTAGTTTGGAATACCCTCTGCGATGAAAGTCACCAAGATTGGTCTCAGAATGTTTCAGATTTATGGTATTTGAGATTTTTTGGGCTAACACGGAACCAAAAATAAAGGTAAAACGCGAAGTTCGTCTTAGAAAGTCTTTTAAAGTTTGATTCTCTATAAAGTAATTATTATTCTACTGTTACTGCAATGGGGCAAATCTCTCGGTAAGTTAATCTTGTATTTGCTGTGAATTAACCATTTGGTAACCCATGAGCAGTGGATATGAAAGTACTAGAATTTACTTTTGAAGCAGAAAATCACATGGTTATGAAACTTCGTTTATTCCTTCTTTTATTCGTAATTGTATATCTCTTTTCATGCACAAAAGAGGCTGATACTGACAACTATCCGTTTGACTCAGTGAACTATTTGAACGAGTTGATAGCCATTGATAACGACATGACGAAGGCTTTGGGTCTGTTTACTGGTGAGGAATTCGCGGCGTGCGGTGTAATAGATACTAGTTACAACGAATCAGCAAATCGATACACTTTAAATTTTGACGGGAATTCCTGTAATAATAAAATTTACAGAAAAGGTTTAATAGAAGTTGAGTTGCTTACGGGATCTGTTTGGATGGAAACTGGCGCTCAAATAAAAGTTAACGTTGTTAACTTAGAATTAAGAGATATTAACACAGGGTTAACAGTAGTGGTTAGCGGCTCAAGAACATTCACCAATCTTACTGGTGACTTAGATATTTTGGACTTGGTTGAGGGTACGAATGAAATGCTTCGCAAAGTGGAAGGCGTTAATCTGTTATTGACATATCCTGACGGAACATCACGTACTTGGAATGAATCGTACACTATCAGAACTCGCAGGGCTGGTTTTGATTACTACTTTGAAATTATCGGCGACGCTACAGGTTTGTTGTATGAAGGTGCAAGTTCATGGGGTGTTAACCGTTCTGGACAGAATTTCTATACTGTACCTAATACCCCGATTAAATCAATACTTTGCACTGGTAGTAATTGGGTTATATGTGGTGGTGATGTAAGTATTTATAATGATTCACGCGCAACTACTCGAATTCTGCATGGCCTCAATAACTTAGGTAACGTGTCTACTGATGCATGTTTCGCAAACACTATGAAAATCATCTGGGTGGATGATTCAGGCGAGACGCACGAATCACTTAAGCAATACTATTAAGCAAGATGAACTTATTTGGACTAGGCAGAAGAAGTATGCCTCGGTATGTTTTTTTTGTTTTCTTAGTGTTATTAATTTCTTCCTGCACTTCGTTGGAAAAGTTAACTCTGATGCAAAATCCAGAATCTACGAATACTGGAAAGTCTACGATAAAAGCGCCATCTACGGAATATATGTTGAGGGCAGGAGATCTTATATCGATTGATGTTAAAAGTCCGGACCCGGCACTGGTAGAGTTGTTTAATTTGCGAAGCCCTCTTAACCCAACCGGAATTTCGGAGCAGGCTCTCTATCTCAATAGTTTTTTGGTAAACGATAGTGGCGCTGTCATTATGCCGGAAGTTGGATTGATATACATTCAAGGTTTAACAGAACGACAAGCGGCGGATAAAATAAAGAATGAATTAAGTAAATTCTTAACGAATGTATTTGTCATGATAAAAGTGATTAATTTACAGATAACACTTTTAGGTGAAGTAACTAGACCGGGGGCTTACGCGGTAAATACAGGAGGAATGAGTATTCTGAAGGCTCTTAGCCTAGCTGGAGACATGACTGATTACGGAAATAGAAATAAAGTTTTAGTGATACGCAGACAAGGAGAAAATGTCGAGTATGGATATGTAGACTTAACGAAAACAGATTCATTTCAAAATCCTTGGTACTGGATTCGCCCAGGCGATGAGATTTATGTAGAACCTACAAGGTTGAAATCGGTGGAGTTGAATACAAGTCCTGCGAGAACAGCATTGCTCGTTTTAACTAATGCTCTGGTTATATTTAGATTATTCAATTAAAGCATTCAGTTTCCGTGGGAATACCTGAAAATCCATTCGTAGAAAAGCCCTTCAACCATTCGAAGTTCTTCGATAAATTATGGTCGAAGAAGCTTTATTTTTTTATGTCTATTGTCATATTCTTGGCATTGGCATTTGCTGCGATACATTATATAAAACCAAAATTCAAGGTTGGAACAACGATGCTTCTTCGTGACGATAAGAATGCATCATTGGGGGCAGAAAATCTTATAGATGGTCTAGAATTATTTGCGGGAAAAAAGAATCTTGAAAATGAAATAGGAATTCTGAAATCATTTGCATTGGTTCGTCGCACTGTTGAAAGATGCAATTTGAAAGTTTCATATTTCAGCGAATCTTATTTGAAAGAAGTAGAGAGATATCAAGAATTTCCATTTGAAGTAATTATTGATACCAGTAAGTTGCAAGCAGTTGGTGTGAAGTTTTATGTCGAACTTTTAGAGAATAATCAATTTCGTCTATCTGTTAAAGCTGACAAGTATGAATTATTTGACTTTAGAAACCGAACTGCAATTCAAAAGAATAAGGTCAATAAGGAACTCAATTATTCCATAATCGGCGATTTCGATAAACCATTTAGTGCTGAAGGTATTTCATCAAAAATAGTATTGCTAAATAATAACTCGTTCGAACTTAAGGCTGGGGAAAAGCTCTTCTTTATGTTTAATGATTTGAATGAGCTAACTGAAGATTATCGCAAGGACTTGGTGATTCAACCCATTACTCCGGAAGCTTCCATATTGTCAATTCAACTTGAACGTGCTTGCGTAGCTAAAGAATTAGATTTTTTGAATAATCTTTCATCTGAATTTATTAATGGAGGACTTGACGAGAAGAATGAAATGGCTATAAATACCATTGACTTTATTGATTCAGAACTCCGAAATGTAAAAGATTCATTGGATAGAAGCGAGAAGCTACTTTCTAAGTTCAAAGATGAACATCAAATTGTAGATCTTCAATTACTTGGTCAAATCAATGAGGATAAACTGGCAGAACTTGAAGGTGTTTATTCTCAAGAGAAATTGAAGTTGAAGTATTATGATTATTTGCAAAAGAACTTAAGTTCGAATGAAAGTAATGAGAATTTGATTTCGCCTGCTACCATGGGAGTTGAAGATCCTAGTTTAAATGGGATGATAGCAGAATTAAGAAAGCTTTATCAAGATCAAACACGAATAGATAGACTTTCTAGCAAAGATCATCCTCTTAGCGAAGTTTCGTATGCTAAAATTGAAAATTTGAAATCATCTATTGCCTCTAATGTTCGCGGATTGAAGAGCGCTTCCGAACTGAATATTTCGGAGGTTAATAGTCGATTAAACACAATTAATTCTACAAATTCTACTATTCCAGGTATGCAGATTCAGCTTTTGGATATAGAAAGAGAGTTTAGTTTGTTGAGTGCCATGTACACTTATTTGTTGCAGAAAAAATCCGAAGCTCAAATTGCGAAATCTGCAAATTCAGCAGACACCAAAGTATTGGATGCAGCCCGACTTATTGATGATAAACCGGTTTTTCCAAATAGATTAATGTTTATCGCACTAGCTTTAATTTTAGGCTTGATACTTCCGTTTGTTGTTTTCATCATAAGAGATTTGTTGGATAGCACTATATCAGATAAATCAGAGATCGAAGAATCAAGCATTTCCGCAATTGGGGTAATAGGCCATAACTATTTGAAAAATGCAATTCCATTAATTCAAGAACCACGATCAGCAATAGCAGAAAGTATTCGTTTGGTTAAATTGAATCTTCAATACATTGTTCCTAATAGAAAAAGCAAGGTAATTGGTGTAACCTCTACCGTAAGTGGAGAAGGCAAAACTTTTTGCTCCGTCAATATTGCCGCTGCTATTGCAAAGTCTGGAGCTCGAACTGTTATTATTGGAACGGATTTAAGGAAGCCGAAAATTCACCTGTCATTAGATTTGTCGAATGAATATGGTCTTTCGAATTATCTCATATCAAACGATAATGTTGATCAAGTTATCCAAAGCACAACCATTGAGAATTTGGATTTTATAAGTTCAGGACCGGTTCCTCCGAATCCATTCGAGCTGATTGCTCAAAGGAAGATGAAGGATTTAATAGAAGAGTTGAAAGGACGATATGAGTATGTAATCGTCGATTCATCTCCAATTGGCATGGTGGCAGATTACTTGTCGCTGCTATCTTCTGTTGATGCAACAGTTTGTATCGTACGACATCGCTTTTCGAAGAGAAGCTTTATTCATGAAATGGAACTGCTCAAGAATACAAACAAGATTGAAAATATCTATTTGCTTTTGAATGATTACAGAGATCCATATTCTGGAGTTGGTTATTTCAGTCGAAGTAAATATGGTTCTTACTATGGTTATCGAGAGCGAGAAACCTTCAAAGAACGTCTCAAAAAGAGATTTGGTCTGAAATGAAACGCCAACTGAGATTATTATATCGAGGATTTCTTTCCCAGTTCATGAAGTTGATCTTCGTCGTGCCATCGCATAAAGTGAGGATTGGTGCAATGAAACTTCTAGGGATGAAAATCCCATGGTCTGTTGGACTGTATACAGGTTGCGAAATACGAAATCCTAAAGGAATTCAGATAGGGAAGGGCACTGTGATAGGAAATAGATGTCTTTTAGATGGCCGCAGAGGAATTATAATTGGCGAGAAGGTCAATATCAGCCCAGAAGTGTTTGTCTGGACTTTGCACCACGATTACAACGATCCTGGATTTGTTCAGATTGGTGATTCCGTTAAAATTGATAATTACGCATGGATTTGCTCAAGAGCAATTATTCTACCAGGCGTTCATATAGGAGAAGGCGCAGTAGTAGCCTCTGGCGCTGTGGTCACAAAAAATGTTGAACCATACACAGTGGTGGGCGGTATACCCGCAAAAAAGATTGCTGAAAGAAATAAAGAGCTTAACTATAATTTAGTAGTTAGACCGCTTGGTTAAGAATTCGAATGCTCTTTTCTTGAATCTTGTACATTCACATCACTTGACCATTCGATTCTAGAAAGTAGTATAGTTGCTAGATCATGGCATTGTTTCTTTAATTCAGGCACAGCTGTAGTTTCCCAAAGCATACCACGAAGATTTCCTCCGAGAGTGTACAAATTTGTTTCAACCTTTTCGTTTGCATTTACAATTTCATATTCTGAAGTAGTAACGATGCCAAGGCGGTACAAATCGCTTTGAATTAACCCTTTGTGCACAAGTGTGTAAAGAAGTTCATTTGTTGATTTTTGAACGTTCACTTGAGGTCCAGTGCAATTAATCACTCTACCTACTTGAATTTTTTCTTGAGCGTTAGAAGTTTTGTTGAAATATTCTACAGTTATAGAACCATCATTTTCTGAAATATCAATGAGTTTTCCTTTGATGACTTCTAATTTGTCATCTATGCGCATCTTTTGGATTTTGTCATGAATGTTCACAGGCAGACGGTGTCTAGCAAGTCCCCATAGATGTCTTATGTGGCTCAGGAAGCGCTTCTTTTCGGTAACTGAAAGATTGATCCAGATGTTTTGTGTAAATGGACGTAAAGAATCGGTAATTGGCTCGGCAGAAATCCCAAGTTCTCTCAGCTTGCGAGCGTGTTTTATGTAAGAAGAGTAAAGGTCATTGAGGGCATATTTACCTTTAATTTCCTCTGAAAAGGCTGTGTATGAGGTGCCGTTGTGGCGGTGAGGAAGAATGCTAAAACCATTTGGTGAAATCGAGTAGATATGGCCTTTGAATTTGTTTTCAGTTAATTCAAGCACAGTATCCACCATGGTCAATCCGTTCCCTATAATTAGAATATCTTTAGAAGGGTCAAATTTAGTGGTCGCGGTTTTTTCCCAAGGATTTTGGAAGTATTGTTTTGATGAGTAAAATTCAGGATTCTGAATTTTAGGATTTGCTGGTTTCTCGTTGCCTGTGGCAAGAACAACAAATTTCGAATTAACTATAACACCCGATTTAAGCGTCACAGCATACCCATTTTCGCATGAACTTATGTCTACAGCTAGTTCTTCAATAAGATTAATGGTAATAGCTTTTGGAAGTTTGGAAATATATTCATTCCAAGTTTCTAAAAGATATTTTCCGTAAAGCGCTCTAGGTAGAAATAATTTAGCTACAAATTCAGGTGTGTGTGTTTCGAAACCATCTTGTTTGCATGTCCATTCAAGAAAATGATTTGGTTCATCGTGGAAGCAACTCATTTTTTCGCAGGGTACATTTAGCAGTGCCCTGTTCGAGTTAGGATTATAGGCAACTCCTTTTCCAAATGGCGATCCATCATGTATCAATGTAATATCGATATCTTGTATGATAGCGCGCTTTACTAGATTAAGAGCTGTAACAATACCGCAGAAGCCTGCGCCAATGATTATAACTTTATTCTGAGAGTTCATCTGGAGTGCTTATTAAGAAAAACTCCCCGGTCGAAACGACCGAGGAGTTATTTCATATTACAAATCTAAGAAAGATTAGTTGTGGTTAACCATCATAGTAGCTGTCTTGCTTTCAGAACCGCAAGTAGCGCTAACGATGTAAAGACCGTTCTCTAGAGCTGAAGAATCAAAGAAGAATTCGTTCAAACCGTTCAAGAAGTTCATACGTGCAGAACGTACCAACTGACCAGAAACGCTGTAGATGTTGATCATACCTTCACCTGCTTCAGCAAACTCGATAGACATCATTGTGCTAACGTCAGCTGGGTTAGGGAAGAAAGCGATAGTTTCGAAGTTAGAAGAGATAGTTTCAGCTTCAACTGAACGAACAGCAACTGCAGAAGTGCTTGTAGTTTCAGTTTGAGAGTAGTTAGCCCAGTTACCTAGAGTGTAGTCAGCATTTTGTGGGTTGTAGTTGAACCAAGTGTTGGTTGGGTTAGCACCCCAGTTACCACCAAGACCACGATATACTAGTGAGTTAGAGAAACCA
>CALRZB010000029.1:0-16878 GCA_943372555.1 Chryseobacterium gleum
CAAAAACCAGAAGAATTTAATTTGTTCTCGAGTGCCTAGCAAAATAGTAGGGGGTTCCTTTTACCAAATCAAAACACAACTCAGTAAAATCAACCCTTCGAGAAGTGAAATTCGAACTTTTCTATTTTTACCGGACACCAGTGATTCCGGATTCCGGATTTCTCAAGGTCCCTGAGCCTGTCGAAGGGCTGATTCCTAATCCCTGAGCGTTAGCTCTCTTTCCGAAGCTACCGTAAAACGCCCCTTTGGGGCTATTAAAGGAAACCTCTCTGTGTAACTCTTTTATTCTTTGTAAACTCTGTGGCGATTTTTTTTCTTTGGAGCACAGAGACAAAGAACCACCAAACTATCAAACTATCAAACTCCCAAACTCCCAAAACAATGCCCAAAGCATCATTCTCATTTTTGCTTTAGGTTCGAGAAAATTAAAAGCAATCCAGCTGTCATTGCACCATTTATAATGAGCAGTTCCAATCCAAAAGCATAAGACCCTGCCCACATTGGTGCGGTCGTATTAATGATAAAGGTAATTATTGGGGGGATAATACAAGCTACTGGCGTTAAAATATCATTGACTTTTCTTTTAGAAAAAATACCAAATACGAAAAGACCAAGTAGCGGCCCATACGTGTATCCTGCGATATCTAGGAGAATAGTTATGATCGATTTGTTATCAAGCCATTTAAAGAAAAACACAAAGAGCAAAAAGATTCCAGCGAAAGTCAAATGCACTTTTTTGCGAAGCGCCATCTTTTGTTCCTCAGTTTTCGAACCATCACGCTGCATGCCCAAAATATCAATGCAGAAAGAGGATGTCAATGCTGTAATTGCCCCATCCGCTGATGGGAAAAGTGCTGAAATAAGGCCAATAATGAAAATCAATCCTATGGCTGGTGGTAAGTATTGCATAGCAACAGTTGGGAACAAATCATCGCCTTTTAAAGTCAATTGATGTGTCTCGGCATACAGATACAATAAGCCACCGAGTATCAAGAAAAGGAAATTCACGAATACCATGATCGCACTGAAAGACATCATATTCTTTTGTGAATCGCCAAGATTTTTCACACTAATATTTTTCTGCATCATCTCTTGATCCAATCCAGTCATGGTAATGGTGATAAACGCACCTCCAAGTATTTGTTTCAAGAAAAATTTCTTATCCATCGGATCAGTTGAAATAATTGATGTATAGCCTTTCTCACTCATCAAGCTCATCGCATCTCCAAAACCGAGATTCAAATCATTTAGAATAAAAACAACACATACGATAAGAGCAAGCAGCATGAAGAATGTTTGAAGCGTGTCTGTCCAAACAATAGTCTTTACACCACCCTTGTAGGTGTACATCAAAATCATGAGGAGAATAACAATCGAGGTCACAGCGAAAGGCACGCCCATGGCCTCGAGCACATAGATTTGAAGAACGTTGATTACGAGGAACAGACGAAGTGTTGCTCCAAGTGTTCGCGACAAAATGAAAAAAGAAGCTCCCGTCTTATACGATATCATGCCCATACGCTCCTGCAGGTAGCTATAAATCGATGTCAATTGCATTTTATAGTAAAGAGGTAGCAAAATGAATGCGACTGCGAAATAGCCCAAGAAATAGCCCAATACGACCTGAAAGTATGTGAATCCCACGGCGCCGACTGTTCCCGGCACGCTAATAAAGGTCACACCCGAGAGCGAGGTTCCCACCATCCCGAAGGCAACGAGATACCACGAGGCAGATTTATTGGCCGCAAAAAAGGTCTGATTGTCCGCTTTCCGCGATGTATAGTAGGATACAAGAAGCAATACTCCAAAATAAAGGAGGATAATACTTAAAATTAGGGCATGTGACATGGGGACAAATATAACGGGAGTCGAAGAACGTATATTTACACCGTGAATATTCCGAGTAAACTTATTGAATCGGCCGTCGATCAGATATCGAGTCTTCCAGGTATTGGGAAGAAAACGGCTTTGCGTCTTGTGCTCGAACTTCTCAAGCGCAAGCCTGAGGAAGTGCGCCGTTTTTCAGAGGCATTCATCAACATGCGCGAAAAAATTCACTTTTGTAAAACATGCCATAATCTAGCTGACGAAGAGGAGTGCAGCATTTGTCGCGACCGAAGCAGAGATAGCACAATCCTTTGTGTAGTAAGTGATATTCGGGATGTCATGGCAATCGAAAGCACAGAACAATATCACGGACTTTATCATGTTCTCGGCGGGATTATTTCTCCCATAGATGGCATCGGACCTTCCGATCTTTTCATTGATTCGCTTATTCAGCGTGTAACTGAAAAGCCCGTAACAGAAATAATCCTTGCATTGAATGCCACCATGGAAGGAGAAACTACCTGCTTTTATTTATTCCGAAAATTGAGTCCGCTTGATATTAAGGTTACCTCTATTGCACGCGGCGTGGCTGTGGGTGGTGAATTGGAATACACAGATGAAGTAACTTTGGGCCGCAGTATTCAACTTAGAACTCCTTACGAAGTCTCTTTAAAAAGATAGCATTTGACCAAGCTCTCCATCATTATCGTCAATTATAATGTTCAGTATTTTCTGGAACAATGCCTGCTGAGCGTTCAGAAAGCAATGACAGGAATGACCGTGGAAGTTTTTGTGGTTGACAATAATTCCGTGGACGGCTCTGTGCAGATGGTTCAAGAAAAATTTCCTTGGGTTAAGTGCATTGCCAACAAAGACAATACTGGTTTTTCCAAAGCAAATAACCAAGCCATGCGCGTAGCGGAAGGAGAATATTTTTTGCTCCTAAATCCGGATACGGTTATTGAAGAAGACACTTTGAAAAAAGTAGTTGACTTTATGGATGCCCATCCAGATGCCGGAGGACTTGGGGTTAATATGGTGGATGGCAAAGGAAAATTCTTACCCGAATCAAAGCGTGGCTTACCAACTCCTGAAACATCATTCTATAAAATATTTGGAATAAATAAATTATTTCCATCATCCAAAAAATTCAACCGATACTATCTCGGTCATTTAAGCAATGATGAAGTGAATGAGATAGAAATTTTGTCAGGTGCCTTCATGTTGATGCGCAAAAAAGCGCTCGACAAAGTGGGTTTACTAGATGAAGCATTCTTCATGTATGGAGAAGATATAGATCTTTCTTGGAGGATTATTCAGGGAGGATATAAGAATTATTATTTCCCTGAAACCCGCATCATACATTACAAAGGCGAGAGTACGAAGAAGGGAAGTTTGAACTACGTATTTGTTTTTTACAATGCGATGGTCATCTTCGCGAAGAAGCATTTCAGTGAATCCAATGCGCGTACTTTTTCGTTTTTCATACAAATGGCGATTTGGCTTCGCGCAAGCGTTGCCGTGCTCAATCGTTTTATAAAATCTGCAGCCTTGCCGCTATTCGACGTAGCTGCGATCTTAGGCTTCATGTATGTCGCTTTGAATTTCTACTCCAACATTACGCAGATTATTTATGAAAGTAAATTGGTCTATCCTGCGTTCATTGTTTTCTCAGCAGTATGGATATTCTCGTCTTGGTTGGGTGGAGCTTTCGACAAACCGCACACACCATTAAAGGTTCTGAAACCTTCGCTAATTGGGGCTTTCGTTATACTGGTTGGCTATTCATTATTACCAGAGAGCATGCGTTTTTCGCGTGCCGTTGTATTGATGAGTTGCATCGCAGCCCCTCTCCTATTTATGTTGACCCACACACTTGCGAATTTAATTTCGAGTGGAAAATCTGGATGGAAAAAAAATGCGGCGCGCAGTTTTGCTATTGTTGGAAATGCTGATGAAATCGACCGCGTGAGCATTATAATTCAGCAGACGTATTTGAACATTGGAACAATAGTTAAGATAAATACGGGGAATAGCACTGAAGCAAATTTTGATGGCAATCTCTCTCAATTGAGCGAAATTGTTCGCATCTGGAAATTGAATTCAGTTATTTTTTGTGCAAAGGATGTGACATCAAGCGACATCATTGGCACGATGAGTAGCATGGAGAGCGATGATATTGAATTCAAGATCGCACCACCCGAAACCCTTTATATAATTGGCAGCAACAGCATCGACACGAGTGGCGATGTGTATATTCTTGATGTAAATTCTATTGCGAAAAGCAACAACCAGCGTGTAAAAAGAACGTTTGATATTGCAGCCAGTTTAGTGATGTTAATTGCTCTTCCAATCATTGCGTTGGCGCAACAAAAACCAATTGGTTTTTTGAGCAATTTGATTCAAGTATTTATTGGAAAAAAATCATGGGTAGGTTTCTGTGCTGGCAAGGATAGCGCCTCATTTAAGCTACCAAAAATCAAAACCGGAGTTCTGCATCCACTTTCTCATTTAGCGCCAACACAACGCACTGAAGAGAACATCCAAAAGCTCAACATTGTCTACGCGAAAGATTACAAGGTAAGCACGGACTTGGCTATACTAGTGAAGAGTTGGCGCGGGCTAGGGTGACCGACGACTAGTGACCGACGACTGGTGACTAACGACTGATGACTGGTGACTGGTGACTGGTGACAAAAATGCAAAGGCCCCGAAAAACAAAGTTTTTTGGGGCCTTATTATTTAAAAAAACATCAAAAGTCAACCATCAAAAGTCAACCATCAAACCTCATCCATCATCCATCATCCCTGCGTGGAGCGCTTTCTCTCCATCGCCGCTTTCACGAAGCTTACGAATAGAGGATGCGGATTCATTACCGTTGATTTGTATTCCGGGTGGAACTGTGCTGCTAAGAAATAGGGGTGATTCTCAATTTCGATAATCTCTACCAAACCACTGTCTGGATTGATACCTGTAGCTTTGAATCCCGCTTTCTCAAACATCTCTTTGTAATCGTTGTTGAACTCAAAACGGTGGCGGTGACGCTCATCTACTCGCTCAGTTCCGTAGGCTTTATAAGCTTTAGAACCTTTCACAACTTTGCATGGATAAGAGCCCAAACGCATTGTACCTCCTTTGTTTACAACTGATTTTTGCTCAGCCATCAAACATATCACAGGATGTTTTGTATACTCTTTCATTTCACTTGAATGCGCATCAGCCAAGCCTAGCACATTGCGTGCAAACTCAATCGTCGCCATCTGCATTCCCAAACAAATTCCAAAGAATGGGATATTATTTTCACGAGCGAATTTGATTGCCTCAATTTTTCCATCAATACCACGGCTTCCAAAGCCGGGTGCAACAAGGATTCCATCAACATCACCCAACTTCTCTTCAACATTCTTTGGGAAGATTTCTTCTGAATGCACCCAGCGAATGTCAACATGAACTTCATTCACTGCACCACTGTGATTGAATGATTCAGCAATCGATTTGTAAGAATCTTTCAACTCTACATATTTTCCTACAAGGGCAATTGTAACGGTACTCTTAGGATGCTTGTAACGATTCAGAAACTCCATCCATTTTTTTAGATCGGGCTTCTTCTTCGATTTAACACCCAATTTCTCAAGTACAACTTCATCCAATTTTTCTTCTTGCATCAATACAGGAACGTCATAGATCGTTTCTGCATCAATACTTTGGATGACAGCGTTAAGTGTGACGTTACAGAACTTCGCTATTTTATTTCGAATAGCTCCATTCAATTCATGCTCTGTGCGGCAAACTAAAATATCTGGCTGCACTCCATTCTCCAAAAGCATTTTAACACTGTGCTGAGTAGGCTTTGTTTTAAGCTCTCCTGCAGCTGCAAGGAACGGAATAAGCGTAAGGTGAATAACAATTACATCTTCATCCTTTTCCCATTTCATCTGACGAACCGCCTCGATATATGGCAATGATTCGATGTCACCAACTGTTCCACCAATTTCAGTAATTACAAAATCAAAATCATTCTTTGAACCCAAGATTTGGATGCACCGCTTGATTTCGTCTGTGATATGAGGAATGATTTGAACTGTTTTACCAAGATACTCGCCCCTTCTTTCTTTATCAATAACGCTCTGGTAAATACGTCCTGTGGTGATGTTGTTCGCTTGCGAAGTATGCACGTTCAAGAAACGCTCATAGTGCCCAAGATCAAGATCGGTTTCTGCACCATCATCCGTTACGAAACACTCCCCGTGCTCATAAGGATTCAAAGTTCCTGGATCTACGTTGATGTATGGATCGAGTTTTTGGATGGTCACTTTATAACCTCTCGACTGAAGAAGATTCGCTAGTGAAGCTGAAATGATACCCTTTCCAAGGCTTGAAGTCACACCACCTGTGACAAAAATGTATTTAGTATTTTCTGACATATCCGTAAGAATCGCGAAATCTGCGTTACGGGAGGCAAAAATAGACTAAAACTACCCTTCATCTGCAAGATCTCTCGTTAATGAGTCAACAACCTTGAATTCACTGAGGAATTCTCGAGCTATTACCCTGAGTATCGTGTAACTAGGAATTGCTAACACCATCCCTAAAACTCCTCCAATCGTGCCTGCAGCCAATACCACAATGAAGATTTCGAGTGGATGCGCCTTCACGCTGCTTCCCAAAACCATAGGCTGTATCACAAAACCATCAATTTGTTGAGCAACTACAAAAACAGACAACACTTTCACTGCCAGAGTTACAAGATCAACGTCCATATTCATGTGAATAGAAGCTGTAAGTGCCACCAACAGACCGAAACTAGCACCTAGCAAAGGTCCTACGTATGGCACAACGTTCACAAGTCCGGCGAAAAGACCGATTAGTAAAGCATTCTGAACACCTAAAATCCAAAGCGAAACTCCAACCATGGCCGACATAACTAAACTCTGAATGGCTATGCCAACGAAGAAACGGCGCAAAAGTCGATGTGTGTGCTCCATTACATTTTTTACTTTCCCAATATGTCTGTCTGGGGTAAGCGTAAAAACAATTCGAGTAAAAAGAAAACCATCTTTCAAAAAGAAAAAAGACATGAACAAGACAGCGAAAATTCCAACAACTAAACTACTAATGACACCAAAGAAATTTCCAAAAAGTCCGCTAAGCCAAGAGAAACTCATGACTTCTTGCACTTTGGCTACTAAATAATGTGTTATATTTTCTTGATTGATCGTGGAGTTTGACGCATCCATTGCCACTTGCATTGAATTTACTTGCGCTTGAAGCTTATCCGCAATATCATGAGGATTAATCTGACCAATCAAGCGAATTTCTTGCCCTATTAGGGGCGAAAACATCATTGCAAGTCCCGCGATAACTCCAAAAAAAACACATAATGTTATCAATGCGCGCATCCATGAAGGCATTCGCCAATTCTTGATCCGAATCTTTTTTAAAATTTCCATCAAAGGATCACCTATAAAAGATATGACCACTGCGATAAGCGCGTAGGCAATTATTACACGGAAAAACCATACCAGATAGAGCACTAGTAGAATAGCAGCGATTCCAAAAATGATTTTCCAGTTGTTATCTATTTTTATATTCTTCATATCGTTTACAATCATACTGTATTTTCGCTTTCGATGAAAAGAATTCACATAATTAGACACGCAAAATCGAGTTGGGCCGAGGAAGGAATGCGTGATTTCGATCGACCATTAAACGACCGAGGCGAACGTGATGCGCCAATAATGGCCGCGCGATTGAAAGCACGCATTGGAAAAATTGACCTTATAGCAGCAAGCCCAGCAAGACGCACCACCCTCACTTCTGATTTTTTTTGTGATACGTTTGACTACTCTAAAGACAATATTAAATTTATCCCTACCATTTACGAAGCCCCATTACAAGCTTTAATAGATGCTGTAAATAATTTGCCGGATTCAGCAAGTGAAGTTCTTTTTATCGGCCACAATAACGGAGTTAGTTACTTGGTGGAATACCTAACTGACGAAAATATTGCGATGCCCACATGTGCTATTGCATCGATCGAACTCGACGTTGAACAATGGTCTTGGGTCACTCGTTTATCCGGGAGATTAGTAGAATATGATTATCCAAAAAAAGAAATGTAACTTAGCGCTATGATCGAATCGTCGCCTTTCTTTGGAGGAATACTCCGCTTCTTTAGCGAAATAGACCCTGTTGTCGGCGCACTTATCGCAACAACATTCACTTGGCTCGTGACAGCCGCTGGAGCAGGACTGGTTTTTCTTTTCAAAGATTTAAAAAGAAAAACGTTAGACGGCATGCTTGGCTTTACCGGTGGAGTAATGATTGCAGCCAGTTTCTGGTCGCTTCTCGCACCAGCAATCGAAATGAGTCCTGGAGAAGGCTTTATGAAAGCTGTTCCCGCCGCAGTAGGATTTGGGATGGGCGCTATGTTTTTGTACGGACTTGATAAGCTTCTCCCCCACTTGCATTTGAATTTCCCAACAGATAAAGCAGAGGGAGTTCAGACCAATTGGAACCGCACTATTCTTTTAGTTTTGGCAATTACACTTCACAATATTCCTGAAGGACTTGCTGTAGGTGTTTTGTTTGGAGGTGTTGCAGCAGGTATTCCAGAAGCGAGCATTGGCGGTGCCGTGGCGCTTGCTATCGGTATTGGATTACAGAATTTTCCCGAAGGAATGGCAGTCGCATTCCCGCTTCGTCGCCAAGGTATTTCAAGAAGAAAAAGTTTTATGCTCGGTCAACTCTCCGCTATTGTAGAGCCCGTGGCAGGAGTTATTGGTGCATTGCTTGTAATTCAGATGCAACCGATTTTGCCTTACGCTTTAGCTTTCGCCGCAGGCGCAATGATCTATGTTGTTATCGAAGAGGTAGTACCTGAAACGCAACAAGACAAATACACCGACATTGCCACATTGGGCTTCATCGGTGGGTTTCTCGTAATGATGATGCTAGATGTTGGACTAGGCTAACCGCAGACTTTCGTACCCAACTCTGCGTAATCAATTCCATCAAAATTTCCGCTCGACATCATCAATAAATTGCTGTGTTCCCAATTCTTTTTCAAAAGCAAATCCAGCAATTCTGAAGAGTTGGTGTAGACGTGAATATTCTCTGAACCAAAGGCTTTCTTTACTTGATCGACAGTAATCGGCGCCAACTTCTTGTGCTCAATAGTATGAGGATTGAAATATACGTAAGCCTCGTCTGCCGCAGCCATTGCGCCATTGTATTCTTCTAAAAATTGTGCATTCAAACTCGAAAACGTATGCAGCTCCATACAAGCAATCAAAGTGCGATTGGTGTATTGCTCTTTCAATGCATTCGTGGTTGCTTTCAATTTTGAAGGAGAATGTGCAAAGTCTTTGTAGACCGCACAATGCTCATTTTTCTTCACTAACTCAAGTCGTCTAGCAGCGCCCTTGAATGTAGCAATTGCATTGTAAAAGCCTTCATCCGAAACTCCCAATGCTTTACAAACATGATAAGCTCCATTGAGATTTTGCAAATTGTGGCGACCAAAAATTTGGAGTTCAACTTTTCCATTTGGAGTAATCAAAGAAGTCACTCCATTTTCAATTACATATTCGTGTTCTCGATAAGGCACTTTCTTGTAATCACCCACATGAGCTTCCGAAAGTTTCTTTACTTCATTATCATTTTCACAATACACTAAGCTACCGCCCGGTTGAATGCAATCCAAGAAAATCTTGAATTGTTCCACATAAATATCAAAGGTTGGAAAAACATTAATGTGATCCCATGCGATGCCGGAAAGCAAGGCAATATTAGGAAAATACAAATGGAACTTTGGACGAAGATCTATAGGTGATGAAAGATATTCATCCCCTTCCAGAATAGCTATGGGCGCTTCTTTCGAAAGACGAACCATACAATCGAAACCATCGAGTTGAGCGCCCACCATATAATCGCAATCGATTTTATTCTCGTGCAGAACGTGCAAGATCATGGCTGTAATACTCGTCTTCCCGTGGCTTCCACCTATTACAACACGAATTTTCTCCTTGGTTTGATCGTACAAATATTCAGGATAAGAGAAAATCTTGAGACCCAATTCTTGAGCACGAATAAGCTCTGGATTATCCTTTCTAGCATGCATACCGAGAATAACTGCATCAAGGTCGGCCGTGATTTTTTCAGGAAACCAGCCTATCTCGGCAGGTAAAATGCCTCTTTTCGCCAAGCGTGTTTTGCTTGGTTCAAAGATCTCGTCATCGCTTCCTGTTACTCGGAAACCCTTATCATGTAGAGCGATAGCCATGTTGTGCATAGCACTTCCGCCGATTGCTATAAGATGTACTTTCAAAATTCAAATGATTTGTATCAAATGTAGAAGACCCTATTATTCTCTGAATTACCTTTATGAAATAATATTAGCATCCCGTTGTGGGATATTTACGCTGCTTTATGAAGAAACTATTACCAGCAATCTTAATGCTTTCTGTTCTGAATGCATTCGCTCAAAAGGATAGTGTGACTGTATCATTTTATGTTGAACCATACTATTCGGATCACAATCAGATCTATTCTGATGGAAGAAATCATGAAATAGTTGTTCCCCTGTATTCTTATAATAGAAAAAGTGAATTCAATTTGAATCTAGGATTGATAAGATTGAAATATAAAAATTCAGATGTCAGAGCCAATATTAGTCTTGGTGTGGGTACTTATATGCAAGCCAACTATTCGAATGAGCCCATTGGCGCACAAAATATTTTTGAGGCAAATGTCGGGGCCAAAATCAGTAAAAAACATAACCTTTGGGTAGACGCAGGAGTTTTGCCATCGCATATTGGGTTTGAAAGTGCAGTCGGAACAGACAACTTCACTTTATCACGCAGCGTTGTTGCCGACAACTCACCCTACTATGAAACTGGAGCTCGTTTGAGCCTTACTTCAAAAAACAACAAATGGTTTTTCGCCGGCTTTGTTTTAAATGGATGGCAAAACATTTATAAAGTTGATAAAGACTTGAAACCGTCTGTTGGACATCAAATCACATTCACACCCAATGAAAAAACGACAATCAATTGGAGCTCTTTTGTAGGAAACGTACCTGTTGGCAATATTTTCAGACTGCGCACATATTCCAACCTCTACGCAATAGTCAAACTATCTAGCAAATGGGATGTCATAGGTGGATTTGATGTTGGTTTTCAGCGACAAAACAAAATTGTCTATAATCCTTGGTATGCCGGTGTAATTATGGCGAGAAGAACATTGAACGACAAATGGAAAGCTTGCTTGCGAAGTGAAGTATTTATCGATGAGGAACAAATAATTGTTCAATCTCGAGTAGATCGTCGTGTGCATATCATGGCAACATCACTAAATTTCGACAGAAAATTCTCAGAACGGATGGTATGGAGAACAGAACTTCGGGTTTTCCTTGCTGACGAACAATTCTTCGAAGATTATAATGATGGGTACTACGTACACAACATGTTAACCACCTCTTGGGCTTTTACATTTTAACACTATGGATCGTACATCAAAAGTAGGTTTAGGACCGGGAGCGCTTGTTTACGTAGGCGATCATAAGAATGCATCAGTGCAAATTAATGTCACTGATTATTCAACAACGACTTACGAAACCTTCATTCTTAAGGACATTGAACAATGCGCAAAATACAGTTCGAGTGAATCTGTAACTTGGTTTGATATCTGTGGACTTCACGATTCATCTATTATTGAAAAAATAGGCAGCGCGTTCAACGTGCACATTCTTGTTTTGGAGGATATCATGAATTCGTCAAGCCGACCAAAGGTGGAGTTTTTTGACGATTACATATTTATCACCTTGAAAATGCTCGATTTTCAAGGAGCTCAACAAACCTTAAATTCTGAGCAATTCAGTCTAATCATCGGAAAAGGATTTCTACTAACTTTTCAAGAAAGAATTGGAGACAATTTCGACCCCATTCGCGAGCGGATTAAAACATCAAAAGGGAAAGTTAGAGGTCAAGACGCTGCATATCTCGCGTATCTTCTTTTAGATGTAATTATTGATAATTACATTAAAGTTTCTCAACTTTATTTTACAAGAATTGAAAAGCTTGAGGAAGTGGTGCTAAAGCGTCCAAATGAGTATACTCTTTATCAAATATTGGGATTGAGAAAAGAACTTCTAGATTTCAAAAGAAGCATTGACCCGTTGAAGGAGGCTATTAACAGTCTTGCCCATGAATCTGAATCAGAAAACGCCAAGTATTTCAGAGATTTGTATGACCACATTATTTATGAATCAGACAATTTGAATATGTACCGTGAAATGATTGTAAATCTTTTGGATCTTCATCATAGCACCCTCAATATGCGCAACAACAGCGTGATGAAAGTGCTCACGGTAATTACCACCATATTCGTACCTCTCACGTTTATCGTTGGTGTATACGGAATGAACTTCGACAACATGCCTGAATTGCATTGGAAATACGGCTATTTTTACATCATGGGCTTTATGACTGTTTGTGTAGTAGGAATGCTCATTTACTTTAGAAAACAAAGGTGGCTTTGAAATAAATAGGATGAAACGCTTTTTTAAAAAATTAATCTTTGGTAAAAATCCTTCTTCGGAAATATCCGCCAGAAGTGTTATTGATAAGCGTATTCACAATATTCGATCGATTTGGAATAATGAACAAGAGGAAGATATTGGAATAGAAAAACTGCTTCGTTTATTTTTAGGGCTTTCGCAATTTCTATTTCCCGGCATTTACATCAAGCATTACATCGGTGGTCGAAAATTACTTTATCAAGAGATAACAGTAGATCTATATGTTCTTTTCAAAATTGCATTCGCCTTTGGTATAATTTACAACGGACGCCAGGACAATGACATACTAGTTTGGATAGTCATCTTCTTTATGGCAGAAACCTTATTGCACATTCCGACTTTGATTTTTGCCTCTGATATTTTCTCCCGACCACGCTCCTATCGCCGCTCGATGTTACTCTTGTTTTTCAATTACATCGAGATAGTATTCGCTTTTGCTGTGCTCTATTCCTCTGGAGACTATATGAATCAAGCATTTAAACATTGGTTCGATCCTATTTACTTCAGTTTTATTTCCGGCGCTACAGTTGGATTCGGAGACTTTTATCCTATCACTCCAATCGGCAAGATGCTCGTCTCATTTCAAGTAGTAATTTTCATCATCTTCGCCGCATTATTCCTCAATTTCTTCTCAAATAAAGTTGAATCCAAAGGGTATTTCGACCACACGAGGGAGCTTTGATGGATGATGGTTGATGGAAAGGTATATTCAGGAATCAGGAATCAGGAATTAGAAATCCGCCCTTCGACAGGCTCAGGGACCACCCTTCCACAGGCTCAGGGACCGCTCAGGAATCAGGAATCAGGAATCAGGAATTAGAAATCATTTGCGTCCTTCGTTATATTTGCATAAATAAAAACAGATCTCCGATAGGATATAATGAAGACAAAGTACATCGATCTCATTGAGCAGACAATTGACTGGCCTCAAGAAGAATTCAGAATGGATGGCGAAGAGCTACTCTTTCACGACATACCACTGATGGACTTAATCAGGAAATACGGCACTCCGCTTAAATTTACCTACCTCCCAAAAATCTCAAAAAATATCCAACGTGCGAAAGCTTGGTTTGCCACAGCTAAAGCTGAAATTGGTTACGAAGGAGAATATCACTATTGCTATTGTACCAAAAGTTCACATTTCCGTCACGTCTTGGAAACTGTACTTCAAAATAATGTGCACTTAGAGACATCATCGGCTTACGACATCGATTTGATTCGTCGTCTGGCTCAAATGAAAAGGATAGACAAGACTCAACGCATCATTTGCAACGGTTTCAAAAAAGAAGAATATGTTGACCGCATCCTAGCTATGAAGGCTGATGGGTATGAAGATATTCTTCCTGTAATTGACAACCAATATGAGCTGAATGCTTTCAAAGAAAAAACTGAATCTCCACTCAACATCGGTATTCGTATCGCAAGTGAGGAGGAGCCTAAGTTTGAATTCTATACCTCAAGATTGGGGATTGGATACAAAATGTTGACGCGTTTTTACAAGAAGCATATCCATGAAGATCCAAATTTGAAGTTGAAAATGCTTCATTTCTTCATCAACTCTGGAATCAAGGACACGGCCTACTATTGGAACGAGTTGAACAAGTGTTTAAAAGTGTATACTGAGTTACGCGAATTGTGTCCAACGCTCGATAGTTTGAACATTGGTGGTGGTTTCCCAATCAAAAACTCATTGGTTTTCAGTTTCGATTATCAATACATGGTCACCGAAATCCTTCGCCAAGTTAAAGCTGCTTGCGATAGCGCGGGTGTTCCTGTTCCTCACATTTATACAGAATTCGGTTCGTTCACTGTTGGTGAAAGTGGTGGTGCACTTTACAAGATTCTTTATCAAAAAGAACAAAACGACAGAGAAAAATGGAACATGATTGATTCTTCATTCATGACTACTCTTCCTGATACATGGGCAATAAACAAGCGCTTCATCATGTTACCCATCAACAACTGGACAGAAAACTACGAGCGTGTATTCCTCGGCGGATTGACTTGTGATAGCGACGACTATTACAATTCAGAACAACATACCAACGCGATTTACTTGCCGCGTTATTATCCAGATCAAACACAATATATAGGTTTCTTTAATACTGGTGCATATCAGGAAACTCTTGGTGGTTTTGGTGGAATTCACCATTGCCTTGTGCCATCACCAAGACATATCCTTATCGACAAAGACCCGAAAGGGAAATTTAGATACAAAGAATTTGCACCTGAACAGAAGCCTAAGGATGTTCTAGAAATATTAGGATACTACGACAAATAAGGATGCATATTAATATTCCACGACTGTTATTGACTTTAGGTCTTTTGGTGGTCATCATTGTGTTGAATCAATGGTACACCGAACTAACGAATGTGATTAATCTGCCCCCTGTTTTCGAGCACACCTTTTATCGATCAATGCTCGCATATCTCTCTGTAGAAACGATTCGTCAAGTAATATTATTGACTTATCGCCCCGATAGCGGACAAAAAAGGGATAATTTCACGATTGGTATCAGCCACATTTCGACGGTCATCTACTTCCTATTGGCTTTTGTAATATTACTTTCTCTTTTCAATATTTCTGTCAAGGAAGCCATTACAACTCTTTCGCTTATTGCGGCGGCTGTGGTGTTGATGACCAAAGATTACATTTCTAACCTTATCAATGGAATGTACTTAACCTTCGCAAAGGTTGTCACCATTGGTGATCAAGTCTCGATTGATGGCAACAAAGGAAAGATTCTAGATATCACGTTGACGAATGTGCATCTTCTAAATGATGATGATGACATCATTTACATTCCAAACAATAAGGTCTTTTCGAGCGAAATAATCAACTATACCCGCAGAGAACTCAAGAGAACTAGCATCGAATTTGAGGTTGACCCATTAATTATTTCCGATATTGATGGATTAGAGCGCCGACTTATCGAAATCTTGGCTCCACACCTTCATGAAATACAAGCCGGAACATGCCTGTTAAAAATTGTTTCTGTGAAGAAAGATGTCTTGCAATTGAAGTTCCAATACATCCTAAATGAGCCCTTGAATAAAGATGTTGACAAGAAAATTCGACGCTTTTTTATTCGTCGATTGGTGAAAGTGCTGCAGGACGAGGCAATCAGCTTCTAAAAAAAAATTCAAGAAAACTTTCGAAGACAACAAAAAGGCGCAATGATTTTTACATATTTGCCGCTTGAAAGAAGACCACACTTTGGTCGGCAAAAAACAACACATTAGAAAATGGGCAAATACGCTTCAATTCGTGAATTCATGGAGACCAACTACCTCCATTTCAACTCTGCCGCAATGGTAGATGCTGCTAAGGGGTACGAGGCTCACCTTACCGAAGGTGGGAAAATGATGATCACACTTGCAGGAGCAATGTCTACAGCAGAGCTGGGCATTTCTTTGGCAGAGATGATTCGTCAAGGTAAAGTGGATATCATTTCTTGCACAGGCGCCAACCTCGAAGAGGATTTGATGAACCTTGTGGCACATGATCACTACAAACGCGTTCCTAATTACCGCGATCTAACTCCACAAGAAGAATGGGGTTTGCTTGAACAAGGTTGGAACCGTGTTACCGACACCTGTATTCCTGAAGAAGAAGCTTTCCGTCGCCTTCAAAAGCATATTTACGAACTTTGGAAAGATGCTGACAACAAAGGTGAACGCTACTTACCACATGAGTACATGTACAAAATGATACTTAGTGGAGTGCTCGAGCAGTACTATCAAATTGACCCTAAGAATTCTTGGATGATTGCTGCTGCTGAAAGAAACCTTCCAATCATCTGCCCAGGATGGGAAGATTCAACAATGGGTAACATTTTTGCCAGTTATTGCATAAAAGAAGATATCAAGCCTTCTACTATGAAAAGCGGAATCGAATATATGACTTGGTTAGCTAAATGGTATACTGAAAACTCTGCTGGAAAAGGCGTAGGCTTCTTCCAAATCGGAGGCGGTATTGCTGGTGACTTCCCAATCTGTGTGGTTCCTATGCTCTATCAAGATATGGAAATGCACGATGTGCCTTTCTGGAGCTACTTCTGTCAAATCTCCGATTCTACCACCAGTTATGGAAGTTACAGCGGAGCCGTTCCAAATGAAAAAATCACTTGGGGCAAACTTGACATTACTACACCGAAATTTATAATCGAAAGTGATGCTACTATTGTAGCACCTCTCATATTTGCATGGTTGCTAAATCACTAATACCCTGAACATGGCACTGAAGCGTATTATTAAAGATTACAAAACATTAGGTCAAGAACATATCGACCTAATCAATGAACATTATCCTAACGGATTTGAAAACGATAACCTGATATCGTTCGTTACTCCTAAAGGACAATTCATCAAAGCGCTAGAAATTCGCACCGATGACACTATCTATCTTTTCAAGATTGATAAAAACATGGAAGTGGATAATCAAGAAGGAAGCGACAATGATGGATTGGCC
>CALRZB010000030.1:0-16738 GCA_943372555.1 Chryseobacterium gleum
AAGTTTTCCTGCAGTTACCATATTCACCAATAGTGGGCAAGGCGCATATTTCGGATTGCCAAATCCATCATGCATGACACGTAAAATTGCTAGGCAAACATCAAGTCCAATGAAATCGGCTAAGCGCAACGGACCCATTGGATGCCCCATTCCCAATTTCATTACAGTGTCAATTTCTTCAACACCTGCCACACCTTCGTACAATGTATAAATAGCTTCGTTGATCATCGGCATTAGAATGCGATTGGCAACAAAGCCAGGGTAGTCGGTCACTTCAACTGGAACTTTTTCAAGTGATTTGCTTAGGTCAAAAACCAATTTAGTCACTTCGTCGGTTGTGCTATAGCCACGGATGACTTCCACAAGTTTCATTACTGGAACAGGATTCATAAAGTGCATTCCAATTACTTTGTCTGGACGCTTAGTTGCCGCTGCGATTCTAGTAATTGAAATGGAAGAAGTATTGCTTGCAAGGATACAATTTGCAGGTGCAGCCTCATCTAAATCCTTGAAAATGCGAAGTTTCAAATCAATGTTTTCTGTCGCTGCCTCAACCACCAAGTCGGCATTCGAAACACCTTGTTTCATATCTGTTACAGTCGATAGATTCGCCAATGTTTGCGCTTTGCCTTCTTCAGTTAGAATTCCTTTGGATACCTGACGGTCTAGGTTTTTAGTGATAGTGGCAACTGCTTTTTCAAGCGAAGCAGGATTGATATCTATTAAATTAACAGAGTAACCATGTTGTGCAAAAACGTGGGCAATTCCATTTCCCATTGTTCCAGCTCCGATAACCGCAATATTTTTCATTGAAATATTTTTTTAGTGCGGCAAAAATAGGAGTTTCAACGTCCAAGTGGTTCGTTTTGAATAGCTCTTTTTGGGATTAATTAAAAGTGCCTTCCTTCGGGTATTCTTTTGAATAGACCTAGTTTCATTATATTCGCGATATACATCAAACGAACCCCGCTATTATGGCTGAATACAAAAGACTCTTTGATTTTGTGTATGAGCAATTGGAAGAATGTCCATTGGATAAAATGGTAACTTCTCGATTTGAAGGAGAATGGAAATCCTATTCAACACAAGAATTCGTTGATACAATGAATGCTGTATCACGCGGCTTATTGGAGTTAGGTATTGAAAAGGGTGACAAAATTGCACTAATTACCACGGGTAATAGGGCTGAATGGAATATCATGGATCACGCGATTCTTCAAATAGGTGCTATCGATGTGCCTATTTATCCAACCATGACTGAGGATGATTATACCTATATTATGAATCATGCTGAGGTGAAATTGTGTTTCATTTCAGATGAGGATATTTACAAAAAAATAAAATCGATACGCGATAAAGTTCCTACACTAAAGAATGTTTATTCATTTGAAAAAGTGAGTGATTGCCAGAGTTGGCTTGATGTGAGAGATCTTGGCAAGAATTTGTCACATGATAAAGTTAAAGCTTTATCGGACTCTGTAAAACCAGAGGACATGGCGACCATTATCTATACATCTGGAACTACAGGATTGCCTAAAGGTGTAATGCTTAGTCACAACAATATTTCTTCTAACGCTTTAGATAGTAAAGAACGCTTGCCTTATTTGGAAGAGGGGCAATCTATCGCTTTGAGTTTCTTGCCTTGTTGTCACATTTATGAGCGTATGCTTCATTATTTGTACATTGATAATAGAGTTAGCATCTATCTCAGCGGACTTGATGCTGTTAAAGATGATTTATTTTATGTGAAACCACATGTGTTTAGCGCAGTGCCTCGATTGTTGGAGAAATTCTACGACGGGGTAATGGCAAAAGGAATGGCAAGCACCGGTATTAAAAAAACAATTTTTGCTTGGTCAGTGGGTGTGGCTTTGCAGTGGGATGTGAACCAAAGTTTCTTTTACAAGATTAAACTTGCGATAGCAAGAAAATTAGTTTTTAGTAAAGTGAAATTGGCCTTGGGTCTAGAAAATATTAAAGGTGTTCCAAGCGGCAGCGCAGCGCTGCAGGCTCGACTTGCTCGTTTTTTCTGTGGTGCAGGCATTGTAGTGAAAGAAGGATATGGTCTTACAGAAACATCCCCGGTAATTTCCGTGAATACCACACGCATTCCAAACATGTATCGTGTTGGAACTGTAGGAAAACCGATTAATCATGTTCAGGTTAAAATTGCTCAAGATGGTGAGATTTTGTGCAAGGGACCTAACGTTATGATGGGATATTATAAAGCACCAGAACTCACTGCTGAAGTTTTGAAAGACGGTTGGTTCCACACAGGTGATATTGGAGAGTTCAGAGATGGGTTTTTAGCAATCACGGATAGAAAGAAGGAGATATTTAAAACTTCTGGTGGAAAATATGTAGCTCCACAAGTAATTGAAAATGTTCTTAAAGAGTCATTGTACATCGAGCAGTGCATGGTAGTAGGGGAGAATAAGAACTTCCCATCAGCTTTGATTGTCGCAGATTTAGTTGGTTTCAAACTTTGGGCCCAGCGTCATGGTGTGAAATTGGGTTCTGATGATGAAATTTTGAGATCAAAAGAATTAGAGAAAATGATCTTCGAAGAAATTGAAAAGCGCAATCCTAGATTTGGTAAATGGGAACAGATAAAAGCGTTTAGAATTCTTCCAAGACCATTCACGATAGAAGCTGGAGAGATTACGCCAACATTGAAATTGAAGAGAAAGAAAATTCTTGAAAACAATGCGGCACTTCTAGGAGATATTTATAAAGAAGATTAGGTCATTATTGGACACTCTAATCGACATTGATAAGCAATTAATGCTTTGGTTAAACACCGACGCCTTTCCCTTCTTGGATGGGCCGATGTGGTATTTTAGCTCGAAGTTTTTCTGGACCCCTATCTATGCTTTGATGCTTTACGCATTGTATAAAAAATACAGCGTAAAATATTTTGTGTGGATTGTGGTCATTATTGCGCTTTGTGTTTTAATTAATGATCAAACTGCATCTGGACTTTTTAAGAATTGGATTGCAAGATCGCGTCCAAGTCATGACCCCGAAATTTCTTCGCAATTGCACTTGGTGCTTGAACCGAATGGCAACTTATATAGAGGCGGTCGTTTTGGGTTTTACTCTTCGCATGCGGCAAATATGGCGGGTGTGGTAACGCTTTTTATTTTGATGATGAAGCCTATGCGTCGTCTTTTAAGTGCGCTGCTGATTCTTTGGGTTCTGCTAATTTCCTATTCTAGAATTTATCTAGGTGTCCACTATCCATTTGATGTATTGATGGGACTTTTCATGGGCGTTGCCGGAGGATTACTTTGCTATTTTATTTGGAAGAAGTTAATGCAAAAACTTTATCCCAAAGAAGAAATTTTCAATAGTCGTCCTGCTTCTCTTTGAATCAAAGATTTCAATTCGTCAGAATGCTCGGTGCTTTTAAGTCCTCTTAGTAAAACACCTGTGTCTGTTGCTTCGCGTGAAGGTATGTCCATTGCTTCAAATGGTCCAAAGGCCTCAAAAACAATGGGGAAATGAGAATTGAAAATTGTCTGAATTTCTAAAGCTGACTCTAGCGCTTCTTTGAGATTGTTCGAATTTCGAGCGTTGAATATCGAAAGTTTTGTAGCAGAAATACAGCGTTCATAGTTTTCTAAAAAGGAGATCGAGTCTGTTTGGGAATCAAATTTTTCAAATGTGGAATTGCTAGATTTTTCCTCAAGTCCAAGTGCAATAAGGGCTTCTGTGATTCTATTGCAATCTGAAACTCGTTTCTTTAATAGCAAGGGTACAGCTAGTTTTTGAAGTGATTCATTTTTTATTTGAAAAAGCTTTTCATCCACCGCATCGAAGATATCGGTGACCTGATTGTCATTTTCTATCTCTAAAAACTGAATCGCTTCTTGTTTGGTCATAATATCAGATTATTATACAGATACTTCTTGAAATTTGAGGTTGCAAAGGGTCGCCAATTGGGGCGTAGGGACAAATGTAGTTTTTTTAGCATTTCGGTATGAAAAATGCTTGACGAGCGTGCCGTCAAAAATGGTAAGTTTGTATTCTCTTAAAATTGCGGCATGAAGCACATGAATCTACTAGGCCTTATATTAATCTCAGCAATGTCTCTCGGTTCTTGCAGTGAACCAGCGACAACAGACAAACCAGCGGCAGCTCAAACTGCGGCTCCGCTCTATACCAATGGCGTTACCGATGCCAATAAGGGCATGAAGACAGGTCCTATCGAAGTGAAAGGAACTCTTGCTCCAAAGAATTTTAAAAAGATGTATCTGTATAACCTTTATGGAAAGACTGCTACAAAAATGGATTCTTGCACAATTACCGATGGTAACTGGAATTTCGGTACAAAGAAATACGAGCAAGGCATTTATCAAATAGGTGTTGCCGATGCGAATGTGACAACAATCATTTTGAATCCGGCTGAACCTGTTGTTGAAATTGGTTTCCGCGCTGGGAAATTGGACGGTAGTATGTATGCCATAGCTTCTAAAGAGAACGAGGCTTGGTTTAAGTATATTCCTCAAGAGGTAGCGCTTTTGAAAGCCATTAAAGACGCTAAAGTTTCGGCGAATAAAGGTACCATGAAAGCGGAGTTCGAAAAGCAAGCCATAGCAAAAGAACTTGAGCTCTCAGAACTTCAGGCAAAAATGATTGGTGAATACCCAAATACACATTTCGCAAAATTATTGACTTGGAAACAAGAGCCAGAAAGAACTGATATGGCGAAATATTGGGACAATATTGATTTTACGGATAGAAGTCTTTTGCACGGAATAGTGATGAGCGATCGTATTCAAAATTTTATGCGCTCATTTTCAAAGGGAGAGGAATCTGGCTTTATTAATTGTGTGGCTGCTGTGGCTGAAAAAGGTAAGGCGGATGACGTTGTACTTGAGTTTGTATTGAATCAAATGTTGGTAGGATTCTACGAAAGTGGAATGGAAAATATCTGCACTTTTATAATTGATAATTATGTGAACGGAGATTCATGCGGTGATGCAGACTTAAGCAACATTATAAAAAGTACAGCTGAGAGTATTCAAAAGTTAAGTGTAGGCAATACACCTCCGAATATTCAAATGAGTGCTTTGGATAATTCACAAGTTGATCTATACAAATTAGCAGCAAAGAACAAATACACTTTGGTCATGTTCTGGAGCAGCTGGTGCGAGCACTGCAAAGGCGAGGCGCCTGAGGTGAAAGCAGCATACGATCAATGGCATTCGAAAGGATTTGAAATTCTGGGAGTGAGCGTTGATAATGTAAGCCAAGCTTGGGAACAAGCGGTTAAAGAAAGAGGCTTTACATTTCCTAATGTATGTGGAATGAAACTTTGGGAAAGCAAGGTGGCAAAGGATTATAGAGTAACTAAAACACCTGCGTTCTATCTCATCGATAGCACAGGTAAAATCGTTTTAAAGCCGAAAGGTATTCGCGAAGTGCAAGCGTTTCTTGCAAAGAACATTAAATAATTTTTTGTGAATAGAATTGAGTTGGTTGTCCAAGGACATCGTGGTTCTCGTGGACATTACCCTGAGAATTCAGTCATCGCTTGCAAACATGCCTTGGATTTGGGAGTTGATGCTCTTGAGATTGATGTGGTTGTTTCTTCTGATGGAGAGTTAATCGTATCGCATGAGCCATATATGGATCATACTATGTGTCTTAAGCCAGACGGCAGTTCAATCGATGAAACTGAAGTCAAAAGTTTGAATTTATATGAAATGAAAGCTTCGGAAATCAAGAAGTATTCATTCGGAACATTGCCCTACGAGAAATTTCCTCATCAGAAAAAAGTCAAGTGTCATAAACTTCCTTTGATTGAATTCGTCAACGAGTTGCAAAAGGAAATTGGAGATTCATTTCCGACCTTGACTATTGAGATCAAAAGCACTCCTAATGGAGATAAGATTTTTCATCCCGAGCCTAAGAAATATGCGGATATAGTTGTGAAAACCATAGATCGCCTTGACGAGCAATGGCCTGTTATTATTCAAAGTTTTGATCTTAGGGTTTTAAAAGAACTTGATAAAAAGAATGTAGAATTTCCTCTTGTCGTTTTGAATGACAATAAGGAAATGGATATTGATGCCATTTGCGAATTTTTAGATTTTATTCCAGAAGGGTATTCTCCTCACTATGAAATGATCGACGAAACTATAGTGAATGATTGCGCGGAATTGGGAATAATGCTAAGCACTTGGACGGTAAATGAAAAGGCCGAGGCCGAGCGTTTGTTCGGTTTGGGAGTGCGGAATTTTATTTCGGATTATCCGGAGATCTTTGATTGAGGGGTAGAGGGGTAGTGGGGTAGAGGGGTAGTGGGGTAGTGGGGTAGAGGGGTCGGCTTTATTTGGCGACGGTGAATCTTAGGATTTTTTGATGTGTTGGTGTTGAAATCAATACTAAATATTGTCCCGATGCTATTGATGAAACGTCCAGTTGAATAAGCTCTTCAGAGTTTGATTCGAGTATAGTTTGTTTGTGAATCAATTGGCCTTTGGCTGATCGTATCTCTAAGTTTAATTGACCTGACGCTCCAAGTATTTTAATGTTCAATTCATTTCTTGTCGGATTTGGATACACGCTTGCCTCCATGGATATCGTTACAAGATTACATGGAATTTCCTCTTTGAATGTTTGAGTTGAGTCCGATACATTTAGTTCAGTATTGTTCGGGATAGAAATCTCTGGTTCGACTTCACTTGTTAATATTTCATCCAGTGGAATCCATTCATTGGGAAGAGAATTTTCTAACTCACTTTCCGGCAAGCATGCCATCAACGGTTTCAGATGATTGATTTGATTTTGTTCTTTCTGTTCTTTGGAAGCAATTGGGTTTTCTTCTTCTTCTTTAGGTTTAGGCATAATGGATCCGCCATAGATTACAACTGATCCGCCATAGTCTTTTGCAGGAAGGACGATTTTCTTAGAACCTTGAAAGAGTTTTCCTTTTTCACCATAATATTCAGCTGCGCCGGCGTAGGTTAGATTGTTTGCTTCAAAAAGCCATGAGTGAAAAAAGTGTTCATCGTTTTGTCCAATCTGCTGCAACTCGATAGCTTCTCCGTCTTTCCAAAGACTATGAAAACCCTGCGGATTATGATATCCTGCGGGAAGAGAAGTTCCTGCTAAATTCAAAGTGTCATTGTATGTTCCTACCACATGCACTTCGCCGTTGCCATCAAGAGCGATTGCGCGCGGATCGAAGGTGTAAGCACTTTTTGGTTTGTTTTGAAAATAGATGTAGTCTATTTCGCCCTCGGGGTAAATATGGCCATGAAACATACTTTCTCCATATGTTCTTGTTCCTTCTGTTTTCTGTGTCACGGTTATTCCATTACTAATAAAACACTCGGTATCATAACCTCCAGTGAAGTAAATAGAATTGTCTTCGGCAACAACCAATTTGTAGATGCGTTGGGTATGGCTTCCACCGAAGTGTTTTTTCCAAATGACTTTTCCTTCAGGATCTAGCTTTGCCATATACGAATCAACGCTCATGTTGTACCCATCCGTAACTATCGAATCAGTTGGTGATACAAGTATTTTTCCTTGAAATACGCCGTATACTATGCAGTTGTTCTTGCCGTCAAATTCTAAGCTGCCTCTGATAATGAGAGATTGAGAAACTTCATAACCCATTGGACGAACTTCGATTAATTCACCTTTTCCGTCTAATCGGATAATACCAAGTTTTGAATTGGCGGTTTTGGTACCCTTAAACGGTACAATGATTTTATCATCAAGAATCAAATCCGAATTTTGATAATAGTAGACAAAAACTTCATCTAGATTATTTGCTGCAATCGATAGTCCTTCCCCCCAAGCACAATCAAAATATTTTACCCAAACGCATTTTCCTTTTGTGGAATATCTAGCAGCATATAATCCATTGTGGTTTTGATAGTAACGACCGTCTACTAATTCTCGCGCATTGCCTCTTGAAAGGGTATCTCCGATAGATGGGAAATTAGTAATTCCATCTGCGAAGCCTGTTACAAGTAAATCACCATTGCTCGCTATAGAAATGTCTTTGATTCGATTATCATTTGGACTGTTGAAACCATGCGCCCAAAGTGGTTTTCCTTGAGGAGAAATTTTCATGATCATGGCATGAACATGCTCGGCGTGTGGTAATTTTTTATTCAGCTCTTTGATGGTGAGATCCGCAGTGTAGTTTGCCGCTACAAAAGTGTTTCCTTCGTCATCTACTGCTATATCAGCCATATAGACGGTGTTGTAACCATCAAGCACAATATTCCATTTCATGCCGGGAACTTGGCATTCGGAAATTATGGAAGCGAGCAAGAAAAGAAATGTCAAGGAATATTTCATTTCGAGTCTTTCGTTATTCTCAAGCCTTTATTTTGGAAAAATAATTTACATTCTTTGATGTCGCTAACCACTCTCTTTGGGAGAATGATTGCGTTTCCTACATCCAATTTAAGGAAAAAATATTCCTTGGTTTCTTCTACATTGATAAAAGCGGAATATTCTGTTTTATTCTCTGAGTTTTTTGTTTTGAGAATTGCATGTGTATCCGTGAACTCTAGCTCTACATCTTTCCCGATACGGTTGGGATACATTTTTTTGACTTGAATGTGGAATTGCTTTTTGTACTGCTGATTGAAATATCTTGGATAAAATAAAAGCGTAATTATTCCAATTATAAAAGTAACTACAGCCATTGCCATTTCATGACGATAAATGAAATATAAGGTGAAACAAACAGCGAGTACCGTTAAGATGATGGTGCTTATTTTTCTTTTCTTTTTTGTGTCTTCGCTATTCAATGCAATTTGAAGATTGAATGCTACTAGGTCGTTTTCTTCTATGGTGTAGGTGTAATGCATGGTCGTGGGGTCGTGGGGTCGGGAGTTCGTGGGTTCGTGGGTTCGTGGGGTCGGGAGTTCGTGGGTTCGTGGCGAAATTAGTTAGATTTATGTTGAATAACTCTGCATAATTTATTCAATGGTCTGATAGATAAGTCTAACGACCTTTGCATTCGATGGCAAAGAAAAAAGTAGAAATAACTTCTGAGACTTTTGAGAAAAGTTTGGTGGCAAATTTTGCCTTCGAACCAACGAAAGGTCAAGAGCGATTGTTCTATGCTTTTTCGCGAATGATGTTTTCAGATAAACCACGTTGCGCCTTAATCATAAAGGGTTACGCTGGTACGGGTAAAACGACCACTGTTTCTGCGATGGTAAAAACATTGCAGGAATCTGGAAAAAAAGTCGTCCTACTAGCACCAACTGGTCGAGCTGCGAAGGTCTTGAGCAATTACTCCGGTATGCCAGCCTCGACAATTCATAAGCAGATTTATTATAGAAAATCGGATAAATCTGGTCATTCGTGGTTTGAACTTAAGGATAATGAATCTGAAAACACAGTATTCTTTGTCGATGAGGCCTCAATGATTGGCACCGAAAAATTTTCACAAGTGCAAAGTGATATTGCCTCTGGCGATTTATTGGAGGATTTGGTTTCCCATATTTATTCCGGAGAAGGGTGTCGGATGGTACTAATCGGCGACGGCGCTCAGCTCCCGCCAGTAGGAAGCGATCAAAGTCCGGCGCTGCGATTGGATTATTTGAGAATGGAGTTTTCTTTAAACATCGCTGAAATTGAATTAGTGGAAGTGATTCGCCAGAAAGAAGGGTCTGGAATTCTTGAGAATGCTACTCGTCTGCGCGATTTGATTAATTCAGGTCAAGCTAGCTATCCTCAAATATCCACAGATGGCTTTACGGATATTTCGCATGTTACATCTGATCTTCAGCCCATTTTCGAAGATGGTATTCGGAAGTATGGAATAGACGGAACTATCTGCATTACTCGATCTAATAAGCGAGCAAATATTTACAATCAACAAGTTCGCGCTCGAATTCTTTGTAATGAAGATGAAATGAATACGGGCGATCGCTTGATGGTACTAAAGAATAATTACTTCTGGCTTGAAGGCGAATCAACTGCAACAGCTGGTTTTATTGCGAATGGCGATGTGCTTGTTGTTGAGCGTGTCCGCAAGTTCGAAGATCGAGGCGCATTCAGGTTTTGTCGAGCAGTAGTTCGTTTGGTGGATTATCCAGCTTTACCTGAAATGGAAGTGCTTTTGCTTTGCAATACAATATGGGAGGAAAGTGCTGGATTGAGCTATGAAAAGCAAAGAGAGCTTTATTCAATAATAGCGCTCGATTATGAGCATCTGAATAACGTGGGTAAAATTAGAAAGGCAATACAAGAAGATCCTTATTACAATGCCCTTCATATAAAGTTTGCCTATGCCATTACTTGCCACAAATCGCAAGGTGGTCAATGGCCTTGCGTGGTCCTAGATCAAGGCTACATTACAGAAGAAATGTATAGCGTCGAACTCAATCGTTGGTTTTATACTGCGTTTACTCGTGCCCAAAAAGAGCTATTTCTCGTTGGCTTTTCGTAAGTTCGCGGTGTAGATGAGCTTTTTTAACCCCGAAATAGCAGCAAAGGCTTTATTGCCAAAAGATGTAGCCGCTTCTGCAGCTACTTTGCACTTGGCGATTCACATCAATCCAGCATTGGTTCAGGTGGCTATTGTTGATCGCGATTCCAATCGTGAAATATGGGTTGAAAAGTTTGATATTCTCAATGATTCTAATTCAGATTTAAGTCAAGCAATAGATTTTGTCAAGCATTGCAATTGGGGTGAGAAAGTCTTTCGAAAAACTACAATTAGTTTTGATAACGCTGATTTTGTTCTTGTTCCTCAAGGATTTTTAGTACCAGGAAAGGAAAGAGAATTGCTGGAGTTTAGCACTCGCCGAGAGGCTGATTGCCCTGAAACATATATGATTCCTGAGATTAGTGCAGGTATTATATATGATTTACCGCTCCATTTGCAAGCGTTAGCGTCGCGTTTTCCAAATGTGCGCTTTTTCCCATCCTCAGGCCTGTTTCTTCGCCACGCCGTTTCGGTGGCAAATGATTCAAGTGGATTTCATGTTTTAGTTCAACATGGATATATGCTCGTTATCGCATTTCATGAGGGCCAAGTGAAGCTTACTAATCATTACGGAATTCAGGGAAATGACGATGTACTTTATCATGTCGCAAATGCAGCAATGCGCTTGGGAATACATTTGGAGTCAACGAATCTTTCGCTTTATGGCGCAAGTGTCTCAGGAGAATTGAAAGAATTAATTGAAGGATATGTGGGAAGCGTAAATTTCTGGAACAAAGGAGATCATAACCTGTTCTCTGTTCTTATTCATTCATTATGCGTATAATTTCTGGAACATTTAAGGGTCGAAATATAGATGTCCCAAAGAATTTTGATGGACGTCCTACAACTGATTTTGCACGTGAGAGTTTGTTCAATATCCTAAGTCATCAATTGGATATGGACGGTGCCACCGTTCTTGATTTGTTCGCTGGTACTGGCGCTGTTTCACTCGAGTGTTTATCACGCGGTGCCGAGCATGTTCAGGCCGTAGAGATGAGCCCTGTGCATGTTAAATTTATACAGAAGAATTTTGAGTTATTCAATTTTGATAATGGCGATATTATTCGCGGCGATGTTTTTAAATTTTTAGTAAAGCCTTTAGGAAGCTTTGACATGGTCTTTGCCGACCCTCCTTATGATGTTGTAGGCTTCTTGAAATTGCCTAGCTTAGTATTGGATAATGGATGGGTGAAAAATGGTGGCCTATTTGTCTTGGAACATCCAGATAAAATGGACTTTAGCGATCATCCATTCTTTAGTCAACACAGACGATATGGAAGCGTGAACTTCACTTTTTTTAAAGTACCGGAAGAATGAAAAAAATAGCTTTGTTTCCAGGGTCATTCGATCCAATCACAAGAGGTCATGAAAATATTGTTCGACGCGGTGCACTTCTGTTTGATGAAGTCATAGTGGCGATTGGTCATAATACTACGAAGCAATCCATGTTTCCTCTAGAAAAGAGGAAAGCTTGGATTGAGGCAACTTTTGCTGATTTGCCAAATGTTCGCGTAGATATCTATGAAGGACTTACAGTAGACTATTGTAAAAAGATTGGGGCAACATTTCTTCTTAGAGGTTTAAGAAATGGCGGGGATTTTGAATACGAGCGAACAATTGCTCATATGAACAAAGCCCTTCTAGCTCAGCTTGAAACAGTGCTGGTTTTTACTGATCCAGAATATGCTTCAGTTCACAGCACTGTAATTCGTGAGATTTATAAAAATAAAGGTGATGTTTCGCAGTTTGTTCCAAAACAAATCAACCTAGATGCATAAATCTGTTTCAACTAAGTTCCTTTTTTTCGCTGCCCTTTTGCTCTGCGCATTTAATGCTTTTAGTCAAGTCAATGTTTCGGGCTCTTTGAAAAATCATGCGGACAAGACATTGCATGTATATGCTAATTTGGATGAGTTGTCTCAGCAAAGAGAATTGATCGGGACAGCTAATCTCGATGATGAAGGCAAGTTTAAAGTAACCTTGAATGAAACGAAAACGAGAAGGGTTTATCTGGTAATTGGAAATCTTGAAGCTGTTTTTTATCCGGAACCAAACCGGAGTTATATCCTAGAATATTTCCCATCAGCAACTGAAGCAGATTTTGTAAGATTTGATAGAACCGCTGTCGATGTTCGTTTTCATGACTTGGCTTCTGACGACATAAACGTTCTAATTCCAAATTTTAATAAGGACTTGTATGCGTTCTTGGATGAGCATTTCTATGATTTTGCCATAGATAAATATACAGGAAGTGAAGCTGTGAAGAGGAAAAATTTTACGGGGAAAGAAACAGATATGACGTCAGGTTCCGATTCGGCCAAAGTCTCTGTTGTAAGAGACTCCGTGAAATTTATTGATTTGGTCGCCCAATTTGTAATAGAAACGGAACCGAAATATCAATCGTCTAATCCTTTTTTTAATGATTATTTACTCTATTCAATTGCCGAATTGGATATGATGGCGGGAAAAAATAGAAAAGCGCTTTATCAGGAGTACTTAATGAGTAAGCCGGTGGAATTGACAAATCCAGCCTACATGAAGTTTTTTAACGCTTACTATGATCATTTTTTAGAAAATAATAGTTTGAGTTTGCAGCAAGATATTATGCGCACAGTGAATGCAGAGCGCAATCCATCAGCATTGTTTCAATTATTGAAAAAAGACTCTTTGTTTTTATCAGAGTATGTAGGACAACTCGCCATTATTAAAGGATTGAAAGACTTGTATCCAAATCGAAATTATTCTAAAGCTTCTATCATTGTTACTTTGGAAAATATGCATGTGATGCCGGGAATGGACATTTATAAGGCAGTGAATCAACGTGTGCTTGATCAATTCAATAGATGCAATGAAGGATGGCAGTTGGAAGATTTTACTGCTTTGGATTTAAAACAAGACAAGTGGATTTGGAATGAGCAACCTGAAATGTATACGTATTTTTTCTTCTTTGCAGAATGGTCATCAGCCTGCAAAAAGGAAATGATGATGATGAAGAAGTGGCAGGAGACGTATGGTAAGGATGTGCGCTTTGTAGCAGTTAGTATGGATGACGATATCTATAAAATGAGAGAGTATGCTCAGGATAATAGAGATCAGGATTTCGTATTCATATTTGGAGGAAGCGACCCTCTTCTGCGCGAAAAATTCAATCTGCGAAATGTCCCTTTTGCCGTTCTTATAGACCGTCAAGGAAAATACATGTACGACTACACCAGAAAACCTAGTGAAGGATTAAATCTAGATTTGGATAAAATCGTGAAGCTTCTTCACGCGCCAGCCAATTCGAAGACTTGGCAAGGCAAATAATATTATTCACTTAGTTTACTTTCGTAACCAGCTTGTCTGCCATGTAGTCGAATAAGTTCTTTAAAGGGCCCTTCACCATCATTTCTAAGAAAGGATTGATACTGGCTTCGCAAACTAGATGCGCATCACTAGATCCTGCTGTTTCGTGTATATGCACATTTAGATTGAAAGAAAAGGGAGAGCCTTCTGTGCTTTCGTATACAACAGATGTATTTGGTGTAGACCCAATCAAACGAAGTCCGATAGTGTATGCTCCTTGGATTTTAAAAGAACACATTTTGCCATCGCTTTTCCACTCAGTAATTTTTCCTTCAGGAAGCAATTGTTGAATGTTATCTGTATTAATGAGAAAGTCATGTACGTTGGCTGCTGGAGAAGCAACCACTACTTTTTTGCTTTCGATTGTTGTCATGCAATTATATAGAGTTAGTTGTTGTAAAAGCTTCGCTCCATTTTTCAGGATTGAGTTTCCAATTTTTCAATGCATCGTGCTGTAGAGCATCGATATAACTTGATGAAAGAGCTTTAGTGAGCAAATGATCGTAGTCACTTAGTGTATTCAATTTGCAGTTTGCAGATTGAAACGCATCACTAGCTTTTTGGAAACCATAGGTAAATATAGCAACCATTCCGATGACATCTGCTTTTGCTTCGCGGAGTGCATCAACAGCAGTTAAGCTACTTTTCCCTGTTGAAATCAAATCTTCAATTACAACTATTTTTTGTCCTTCTTGAAAAACACCTTCTACTTGATTGCCGAGTCCATGTTTTTTTGCTTCGCTTCTCACATAGATAAATGGGAGATTAAGTGCTTCAGCTACCAAAGCTCCTATTGCAATACCACCTGTAGCTACTCCGGCAATGACTTCCACGTCTTTATAATTTTCACGAATTTCTTCAACAAATGCATCGCGCACTCCATTGCGAATCGCAGGGTAGGAGAGGGTTTTGCGATTATCGCAATAAATTGGTGATCGCATTCCTGATGCCCATGTGAAAGGATTGTCGGGAGATAATTTTACTGCTGAGATTTGTAGCAAGAAATCTGCTACTTTTAACGCGCGGTCTGTTTTCGTATCCATGGCACAAAAATATAAAGTATACTTCGCAAATCGTCCAGTGATTTTTACACAGGATGAACCTGCACCAGATGAACAGTTCAAAGGTGCGGAGATTATTCGCTCATGCGGTAAAATGGATATTGTTTTAATTGAAAGTGCCGTTGCTCGCGGTGCTAAAGTGATTTATGTTGTTTGTAATGACCTTGAGAAAGCTTGGAAAAAGTTCTCTGATCAGTTCGAATTTGTTCAAGCAGCAGGAGGAGTTGTTGTGAATAAAGAGGGTAAGATGCTTTTCATCTACCGTCATGAAAAATGGGATTTGCCCAAGGGTAAAGTAGAATTTGGGGAAGAAATTTCGGAGGGAGCGCTGCGAGAAGTCGAGGAGGAGTGCTCAATTTCTGATATTTCATTGGGTAAACAGCTTAACACCTCTTGGCATACCTACATTCAGAAAGGTGAGCCAATGCTTAAAGCTACAGCTTGGTATATTATGGAATTCGGAGGTAACGGGACTCCCAAACCACAGGCGGAGGAAGGAATTACCGAAACGCGCTGGATTGGTGAAAAGGAGCTATCTATAGTCCGCTCGAATACCTATCCTTCTGTTCTGGATGTCATTCAAGATTTCCTAGAAACCAAATAACGCAGCATTACAGGTTGTTCCGAAGGCTCGAGTAATACTTGAGTTAATTTATTTTTTCTATTTACTTCAACCGTCATTTTAGAACCTCCGGTTTTCAAGAGGTTCTGAATATTCTTGTATGGTCCGATGCCATTTATGGAAAGTATTTCATCACCGTACCATAAACCGGCAACATCAGCAGGACCGGTGGGATAGATTGTGGTGATGCTATTTTTTCCTGAACCCTCTTCAACGGTGAATCCGCAGAATGCTTCACTGAATTTGGGAGAAGCCTGCGCACGCATTTCGAGTTGATTAAAATGCAGGGCTTCTATAATGTAAGGGATGTAATCAGAAGTTCCTTCTACTAGATGAGTGAATACATCATCGAAACTGCACTGTCCCAACTCTTCCAGAATAGTTTTATAGTCGTGCTTAGTATAGCCAATGCCTTTTTTTCCAAATTCATTGTAAAGTCGAAGCATCACATCATCCAAGCTCGATTTATTGCCGGTGTTTTTTCTAATTCGACTATCACAGATGTAAGCTATCAAGCAGCCCTCGTTATAGATAGACACTTTTCTCCACGGAATACCCGCTGCATAGCCATCTAGCCAAGTCTCTAAGCTGCTTTGCGCAACAGAGATGTTGAAGTGTCCGGGATTGTCCATGTGCTCTTGTATTGCCTCTGCCAATACTGTGTTCCACTGTTCTTCATTGAGCAGCCCACATCTGTATAGCAAGTAATCGCCATAATACGTTGTCACACCTTCGGCTACATAGCCAAGCTCACTGTAATTTTCTTTGGTAAAATCATAGGGCATCATTTCAATTGGACGAATATTTTTGATATTCCAAGTATGAAATAATTCGTGGCAAGAAATGGCTAAAAGGTCGGTGTATGGCACGCCGTTCGTAAATTCTGTAGCGGGCCCCATAGCTATCACAGTGGAGTTTCTGTGCTCCACGCCGTGTCTTACAAAGTATGGGGGGAAGTGAAATAGAAAGTGATATTCTTCACAAGGAATATCTCCAAACAAATCAAAATGGGCTTGTGTGAACTTGGTAAAATCACCGAGCAAACGTTCGGTATTGAATTGTATTTTTCCTTGAATCCAAATATTGAAATTGACTTCGTTGCATTGGTATTGATGATGCTGAAGTGAAGAGGACGCTATTAAAGGACAGTCTGCGAGCTCATCAAAGCCACTTGCCGTAAGCACTGTATGAGATTCTTTTGAAAGCCCAGTTGCGATTTGGTATCCTGACGGAAGT
>CALRZB010000031.1:0-16635 GCA_943372555.1 Chryseobacterium gleum
TATGCTTAACAAATTTGAGAAGGAGAACGGTATAGTTTCCAATGAACGAAAATCGGACGATTCATATCAAATAATTACCGCAACTCTGGGAGCTAAGAATGTGAAATGGAAGGATGAGATCCTCAAACGCTTGCTTCAGAGTTCGTCTATAAATTATACTTGTATTATTTCTGATAATGATGTGGTGGCGATTGCCTTGACAGCTGATGCAGGAGACAAGTGCTATTATGTTTTTGGAGGCACAAGAAAAGTGGTGAATAATAATTCTCTAGGCCCAGCTGCCTTATTTAACGCCATTCTTTTTGCTAGAAAAAACGGAAGAACAACTTTTGATTTCGAAGGGTCAATGATCCCCGAAATCGAAAAATATTTTAGACAATTTGGCGGCGAACTTGTGGCACAATATTCCATAAACGGAGGACGGGGCCTATGGCCCCGTCTCATTCAATGGCGTAACAAATAAAATATCTTATTCAGAAACTGACTCCAAAGTAATTTGGTACTCTTTATCCTCTGTAAAGAATTCGCTTCCTGACTCTAGCCATTCTTTAGCAAGCGTTTTGTTTCCTGCATCCGATAGCATAGTAGCGTAAGTTATTAGAGCGTTTTTAAGAAGGTTTTTTTGTTCTTTCGTTGAGACTGTGCACGCTTTAGAAGTGATCAATTCTGTTGCCTTAGTCAAAGCTGCTTCAGATTCTTTTTTCACCTTCATTGCTGAAAGCACAATTCCCATATAAATCTGAGCTCCGGCATCTTTGTCGTCCATAGCTATCAAGTATGTATACATGCCCTTCGCTTTGGTGTATTTCTGTTGGTCTAACATTAGTTCACCTTCATTGATGATGGCCGTTCTCAATTCTCCAAAGAAATCTTCATACTCTGCAGCGTACTTTTTGTCTTTGTCTTTTGCAGAGTAGCTCTTGATGTATTTCAAAGCAAGTTTGAAAGCGTCAGGAAATTTCTCTTTCATCTTATCGTCTTTCGATAGTTCGAAATATGACATGCTGATGAACAAATAAGGTAGTGGATCCTTTTTAGTTGCGTCTGTTTCGGTGTACTTGGTCGCTTTGAGTATTACTTTGTCATACTTTTCGTCAACAAAGAGTTTAAGTAAATCTTCATATTCACCAGACTGAGCGTTGGCAGCAAAAACCATGGCAAATACCATAGCGAGAGATGTCAGAAATTTTTTCATTTCGTATTATTTAATATCACAATTTTCAAAAACAATGCCTAAAGTAATATGTCTTAGACTTAAAAGCCAAATAACACCGCAATAATGGCGAAAAAAAAGTTAGAGTCACCTATTGAACCTATGTTTTTTTCATCCCAAGCCAGTCATTGGATGAAGAACAGGGGTTGGGTGCCCCAAACTTTTCAAACCCAAGCTTGGCAAGCTTTTGATGATAAATTAGAAGGACTAATAAATGCTCCTACTGGCAGTGGAAAGACCTATTCGTTGCTTTTACCAGCCCTTTTCAAAGCCGCCAGCAGAAAAAATCTAAAAGGGGTTAAGATTCTATGGATTACCCCTATCCGGGCACTCGCCAAAGAAATTCAAATTTCCTCAAATAGGGTAATAGAGGAGGCTGGATTAGATATAACCGTGGCTATTCGTAGTGGTGACACTTCATTAAAGGAAAGGGCTGCTCAGCGCAGAAATCTTCCTGATGTGCTTATAACTACCCCTGAAAGTCTGCATTTGATGCTTTCTACCAAAGACGCTTCAACCAATCTAAAGAATCTTATCCTGCTTGTGGCTGATGAATGGCACGAGTTAATTGGTACGAAGAGAGGAGTTCTACTTGAATTGGCAATTTCTAGATTGCGCGGTATTGCCCCTGAAGCAATCATCTGGGGAATCTCAGCAACAATAGGGAATCTTGACACTGCCCTTCAGGTTTTAGTAGGAATGAAATCTGATTCGAGAGGTGTGCTTATCAAATCGGACATTGAAAAGGAAATTGAAGTGATTTCGATCATGCCTGAAGATGTGGAGAAAATGCCATGGGCAGGACATCTTGGTATTAAAATGATTGATCAAGTGATTCCTGTATTACATGCAAGCACTAGTACATTGATTTTTACAAATACACGGTCACAATGTGAGATTTGGTATCGAGAGATTTTGGAGAAAGCTTTGGAAATGGCTGGAATAATTGCGATGCATCACGGCAGTATTTCACGAGAGCTCCGGCATTGGGTAGAAGACGCGATTGCTGACGGAAGACTCAAAGCTGTGGTTTGCACTTCAAGCCTAGACCTGGGAGTAGACTTCGCTCCCGTGGAGACTATTATTCAAATTGGTGGACCGAAAGGTGTCGCACGTTTTCTGCAAAGGGCGGGCAGAAGCGGGCATCGACCAAATGCGAAAAGTAAAATTCATTTTCTACCAACGCATTCTCTAGAACTAATAGAAGCTGCGGCGCTTCGCCAAGCTGTAAAGGAGAGCTTTTTAGAGGATAGGGAGCCCATGATCCGATGCTGGGACGTACTCATACAATATCTCGTAACACTCTCACTCGGTGAGGGTGTAGATGTGGATCAAGCGAAGAAAGAGGTCCTTTCAACATATTGCTTCTCGACAATGTCTGATGAAGAATGGAACTGGATAATCTATTTCACTTCATGTGGTGGCGACTCTTTAGGAGCGTATTCGGAATATCAAAAATGGATAAATAAGGAAGGCAAATACTTCATAGCCAATCAACGATTGGCACGCAGACATCGATTGTCTATTGGAACTATCGTAGGTGATACAATGATGAATGTGAAGTACAAACGAGGAGGCACAATAGGGCATATTGAAGAAAGCTTTATTGCTAGTTTGAATATCGGAGACAGCTTCTGGTTTGCAGGCTTACCATTGAAATTAGAAAAGGTAAAAGACTTAACTGCTTTTGCTGTCAAGTCTGACAATCTGAATGGTAAGATTCCATCTTGGCAAGGTGGAAGGCTTCCTCTTTCATCGAAAATGTCTGTAATGTTGCGCAGAAAGTTGAGTGAGGCAATTCATGGCAATCCTTGTGGTGATCCAGAATTAGATAAAATTCAACCGCTACTGAAACTTCAATCTGAACGGTCAATCGTGCCTCAAGAAAACGAACTGCTCATCGAATCTTTCCAGTCGAAGGATGGATTTCATGTATTGATTTATCCATTCGAAGGAAGGTTTGTTCATGAAGGCTTGGCTTCATTATTTGCTTTTCGCATATCTAAAATGTTTCCTATTTCATTTTCAATTGCTTACAATGACTATGGGTTGGAACTATTATCAGATCAACCTATTCAAATAGAAGATGCCCTTGGCAACGCTTTGACAGATCCAACAGATTTGGAAAGAGATATTTTGAATGGTGTGAATGCAACGGAATTGGCAAAACGCAGATTCCGCGATATCGCGGCGATTTCTGGTCTCGTTTTCAAAGGATTCCCGGGTGAACCAGTAAAAGATCGACATCTTCAAAGTTCGAGTCAGCTGATTTTCAAAGTTTTTGAGGAATACGATCCACACAATTTATTGCTACGTCAAGCCTATGATGAGGTTGTAATGTATCAGCTTGAAATAAATCGACTTAGATTGTCACTCGATCGTATTAATTCTCAATCCATTCGAATAACATATCCTGAAAAGCCTACTCCATTTGCTTTTCCGATTGTTGTGGATCGACTTAGAGAAAAAATGACATCGGAATCGCTCCACGATAGGATCAATAAAATGGTTTTGGATTTTAGTTAAAACTATGTCTTAGAAATTGCTACAAATCCAAGGAATTAGCGAAGAATGAGTGTGAAATTAGCGCTTGTTTCGATTACATTCGCGTCCGACTTTCAAATCTGTGTAATGAAGAAATTTCTATTCGTCTTAGTGGCCCTTTTGTGCCTTTCGTCATTTGAGTCCTTTTCTCAAGAAGGCTCTGTTCGTGGTTTTTTGAAAAAGAAAGAATCAGGTGAACCTGCAATTTTAGTGAGTGTCGGTTTGGAAGGCACCGAATATGGAACAACCTCTGATGATAATGGTTATTACTCTCTAACGAAAGTACCCCCAGGAGCATACGTGCTGATTATTCGCTCAACTGAATACGTTGAAACAAAAGTGCCTGTGATTATTGAAAACAATAAAGTGGCAAGTCTTAATCTTGAGCTTGAAGAATTTATTAATGAGCTAGGCGGAGTTGAAATTGATAGCGATAAGGCTGATCAGAAATCAAACGTAAATATTTCTGTAGAATCAATTCGTCTTCAAGACATAAAACGAATCCCGCAAATCGGACAACCAGATATCGTGCAGGTTCTTACTACACTCCCTGGCTTCGTCAGCACGGGTGACCAAGGCGGTCAAATTTTCGTGAGAGGAGGAAGTCCTGTTCAAAATAAGATTTTGCTGGACGGTATGATTGTATACAATCCTTTTCACTCTATTGGATTGTTTTCCGTTTTCGATTCAGATATCATCGCAAACGCTGATGTTTACACAGGCGGTTACAGTGCTCAATTCGGAGGCAGAATTTCATCAGTAATGGACATTACGACCATCGATGGAAATAAAAAGCAGACAAGAGCCAAAGCTGGGATAAGCCCTTTTGGAGTTCGCGCATTAGTAGAAGGTCCATTAAAAAAGGTGGGGTCTAAGGGTAATGGAATTTCTTATATCCTCTCTGCTAAAAACTCTTTTCTTGATCGTTCTTCTAAAGTTATATATCCATACGTTAACGATGGTAATGGACTTCCCTTTTACTATACAGATTTATACGCAAAAGTTTCTTTCTCAGGTAGCACTGGATCAAAGCTAAATCTCTTTGGATTTCAGTTTTCGGATGGCGTGAGAGATTACCAAGGTTTATCTAACCTTAGTTGGACGAACACTGGTTTCGGAGGAAATTTCGTTGTTGTCCCTTCTGGCTCGCCAGTTCTTATTAGCGGTAACTTCGCTAGCAGTGAATATGGTATTGTATTGGAAGAAGAAAATGCTCCGATGCGTTCTGATACCATCAAGACTTTCAACTTTGGACTTGAATTCAAGTATATCATGAAAGATGATGTGCTTAAGTACGGTATCGACGTAGTCGGTTTCAAGACTCAATTCAATAGCTTCAACTCCCTTGGTGTATCTATCGAACAAACAGAGAGCACTACTGAGCTAAACGGTTTTGTAACCTATAAAATGACTCGAGGTAAATTCATTATTGAGCCTGGAATCCGCATTCAGAATTATGCATCTCTTCGTGTTGTATCACCTGAACCTCGATTCGGAATGAAGTTTAAGGCTACTGAAAGATTGCGATTGAAACTAGCAACTGGAATTTATACGCAGAATCTAATGGCCTCCAACAGCGATAGGGATGTGGTCAATTTGTTCTACGGGTTCTTAGCGGGACCATCAAATCTGCAAAAAGAGTTTACTACTCCAGACCTTGAAGTTCGAGAAGTAAAGAACCCTCTTCAAAAAGCGATTCACTACATTCTAGGATTCGAATTTGATGTTACCGAAGAGATCAACTTGAATGTCGAAGGTTACTATAGAGACTTCCGTCAAGTAACCAATACCAACAGAAACAAATTGTTCCCAGACGACGATGAGAACTTCTTCCGTCCTGATGAGCAAAAGAAAGATTTTATTATTGAAAGTGGTTGGGCTGCCGGTTGCGACATGGTTCTTAAATATGAGCACAAAACAACATATTTATACTTTGTTTATTCATTAGGTAAAGTTCGTCGTTGGGATGGCTATCAATGGTACGATCCAGTATTCGACCGCCGTCATAATATTAATTTCGTTGCGTCTCAGAAATTTGGTAAAAAACGCGATTGGGAAATGAGCATGCGATGGAATCTTGGTAGTGGTTTGCCATTTACACAAACTCAAGGATATTACCAAGCTCCCGGTACATCTGGTGGCATCAGCACAAATTATTTGACAGCAAACTCGAATGACCTTTCAATTCAATTCGGAGAGTTGAATGGCGGAAGATTGCCATACTATCACCGTCTCGACTTCAATGTAAGAAAGGACTTCAAGTGGAGCAAGGCAGAAATGCAAGTAAATGCTGGACTCACAAATGCCTACAATAGAGAAAATGTATTCTACATAGATCGTGTTACAGCGCGTCGTGTTAATCAATTGCCAGTTCTTCCAACAATAGGACTAGATCTTACTTTCTAATATTAGTTTGACTGAAGCAGCTCCCTTGCATTTGCAAGGGCTGCTTTTGTTATATCCTTACCACTTAACATTTCAGCAATTTCAGAAAGACGCTCCTCTTGGTTGAGAGCGATAACCATCGTGGAGGTAGTATGCTCTAAAGTAGTTTTAGAAACCTTTAGATGCTGACTAGCATATCCTGCTATTTGGGGCAAATGCGTTATTGTAAGCAGTTGCATTTCCTTACTCATTTGTTTGAGAATAATACCAATTTTCTTTCCGACTTCACCGCTTACTCCTTGGTCTATTTCATCAAGAATAAGTATTGGGAGTTTTTGATGACGCGACAACGAAGCTTTTATCGCAAGCATTACGCGAGAAATTTCACCACCCGACGCTACTTTTTGTATTGGCAATAACTGTCCACCTTTATTTGCTTGAAATAAAAATTGAATATCATTTTTTCCAAAGGAATTGAAATCTTCGCTCGGAGTTATTTCTACAAGCAGTTCTGCATGATCGAGACTGAGATCTCGAAAATAGGCCTTAACTTCTTCTGCTACGCGGATCGACGCAATAGCGCGTGAATTGGATAATTCATCGCACAGATTATTCAATTCAGATTTCAGAAAAACAATCTCATTTTCAAGCTCTATTATTTGATCGTCGATGCTTGAATAATTGCTCACCTTAAGAGCTATTTCTTCTCGCAGCTCTATGAGAGAATTGACGTCATCGATGCGATGTTTCTGTTGAAGATGATAAAGCTGATTGAGTTTTTCTTGAACCACCTCAACGCGACTTGGATCTAAAGAAACTTCTTCCTCAAAAGATTCAATTTCTCTGTTGAGTTCTTTCAATTCAATAAGAGATGTGTCGAGTCTTGATGCGAATTCCTCGATCTGTTTGTTATAAGTGGCTAATTTGCTTAGTGAATTTTTTGCTGAGGATAGAATGTTGATGGCATTGCTGTCGCTATTCTGGAGTAAATCAATAATTTGATTTAAAGCGGCCTTAATTGTTTCAGCATGTGTAAGAGTTTCTATCTCTTGTTCAAGCTGCTCTTGATTTATCTCCTCTAAAGTTGCTTTTGATAGTTCTTCTAATTGGAACTGAAAATAGTCGAGGTCCTGTTTCATTTTGACCTCATTTGATTTCAGCTCATCAAGTTGTAATCTCTTTTTTTTATAAATAGAAAACTTTTCAGAATATGTAATTAGAAGAGCTTCATTTTCAGCAAAGGCATCTACAATGTTGAATTGAAAATCGCGTGTACTCAGAATAGAATTTTCGTGTTGAGAATGAATGTCTACTAGTTTTTCTCCTAAAGCTTTTAACGTATTTAGAGATACGGGTGTGTCATTGATAAACGAACGGCTTTTACCTCCTGGTGCTATTTCTCGGCGAATGGTTGTGTTGTCATCATAATCGAGATCTTCTCTTTGGAAAAATGATTTTAGATTATATCCCTTCAAGTAAAATGTTCCTTCGACAACGCATTTAATCTCTGGATTCTTTATCGCTTTAGAATCTGCACGTTCACCAAGTAACATGCTGAAAGCCCCCAATAAAATAGACTTACCACTTCCTGTTTCACCAGTTATAGCGGTCAATCCTTTCTCGAGTTGAAGCTCGATTTTTTCGATTAGGCCGTAATTGGTAATTAAGAGATGACGAATCATAATCAGGTATGCTTAAAAAACGAAGTTAGTTTATCACTTCGAATAAACTACTTTTTTGGACATGTGGCGTGACCATTTTTCAACAAGAAGATACATTATATAAGATCCGAATACAGTGAGAATAAATCCGACTGTAAAAACCATTATTTTTTCGAATGTGGTATTGTAATGATGGGACAGTACATTAATGATTGTGCCGCCAATGAGTGGATGGAATAAATAGAAGGAATACGATAAATGCCCAAGAAAATTTCCAATAGTGGTGTTGAAGTCCTTGAATTTATAGATCATTACAAACCCGATAGAGGTATAGAGAATAGCACCGAATTGCATTCTCCAAATAATCATGGCGAACATAGCCGCAATGGCAATCCAAAATTCAATTTTTGAGATCTTCTTGATGTATTCAAGAAATAAGATGATGCCAATTCCAAAGACAGGAAGCCACTTAGGAAGAAAAGCATAATTCATAAAGAATGAAAGTGCGATAAACGAAGCATAAATGCTAATTCTTACCCAAACGTTTCCTTTAATCAATGGTACGATTAGAAAAGCCATTGTTAAGTAGTACTGAAATTCTATTGCAAGTGTCCAGTAGACTTGATTGATCCATAGCCTGTGATCATTTGTAAACGGAACTAAATATCCAAGATGAAGTAGCAGGCGCTCTCCTGTGAGTTCTCCCTTGCCTGTACTTCCATAAAAATGTAATCGCAGTAATAATAGGATACAGGCTACAATGATTGACACGAGATAAGGAGGTTCTATTCGTAGCAACCTCTTCCATAAAAAGGTGAAAAAATGTTTTATTTCATATCCCGCTCGATACATTGACCAAGGAATGATAAAACCTGAAATCACAAAAAACAGATGCACCCCATATTCTCCGAGTGAGAATATATTCAGCACACTTTTATTATGCACATAATCTGTGGTAGTGCAAACAAAATGATATAAACATACTGAAGTTGCTGCAAAAGCCCGCAATGATTCAAGTACGGGAATTTCAGTTCCCTTGGAATATTGGTTCATAAATGGCTAAAATCAATTCATCATTTTATCATATTTAGAGATGTTTCCAGGATCAAGTCTTTTCAGTGCATCATAAACGGGTTGCTTTTCTTCAAGGGTAAGAGGCTTGAATATTTTTATTATTTCATCGCCTTTGGCGTAGAAAAATACCTGCATATTGTAAGAACTAGGACGAATTTGATGAACAGCAATTAATGCTATTACTGCATCTGACATTACTTTTTGAGATGCCTTCAAATCAAGGAACATCTTATCCATTCCTTGACGATGATACTTGTACATGCATTCTCTCAAAGGTCGGAATGTTTGAGAAAGCAAATTCTCAACCAACCAATATCTGTTTTGTTGGCCTTTTTCGTTGGCCCTCCAACCAGACTCTGCAGCACTCTGAGCGTTGCTCACAATGGTTTGGCAAATCAAGTAATGATCATTCCCGCCATCTGCAGCAAAACTATCATAGTCTGTGGCAAGAATTAAGTTGGCGTAGAAAGCAATGATGCTGCTCAGATTATCTCTATGCTGATCGTTGCTCCACTGAATTTGAGTATTTTCTTGAAATGTAAATTCGAAATCTCTGTCATTGACATTCAACAAAGGTGTCTTGTAGTCAGAATTGTATACAGGACGGCTGCTTCCAATTTGTATGCTGCCTTTGAACTGACGCTGATTAGGTTGAGATTCGATAGTGATTTGCATTGTGCAATCAATTCGCTCATTCTGACTCCAATCGTCCTTGCTCCATTTTCTGTTGTTGACAAACTCCTCAATGGTGGTTTCCATTGTTTTAAAAATAGAAGCATCCGATAGAATTACTTGAGGCTGCACTACTGTTACGTTGCAGTTCAGCTCTTGTGAATTACTTGTTGCTACTGCAAAAAGCGCGGAAAGGAGGCAAATAATTTTTTTCATTTTATTCAAACATCTTCACAATTTCTTGAGTGATATCATTGGCTACAGAGACCTTCGATTTCAACCCAAATTCTTTCCTTTTATTGTCGGGCCAGTATAGGGTGATTTGATTGGTATCATTTCCAAATCCGGCGCCTTCATTTCGTAGCGAATTTAACACTATCATGTCAAAGTTCTTACGTTTCATTTTGTCAATCGCATTTGACTCTTCGTCATTGGTTTCTAAAGCAAATCCGATAATTCTCTGATGTGCGAGTTTCTTTTTGCCCAAATATTCCGCTATATCGACAGTGGGAGTTAGATCAATATGAAGCGATGTGTCTTTTTTCTTTATTTTTTCGGTTGCTTGATTTATTGGCTTGTAATCTGCCACTGCTGCTGAAAGCACAGCAATATCAATAGTTTCAAATATTTCCAAACAGGCCTCATACATTTGTTCTGCACTTCTCACTTTTATGGTGTCAATATTTAGATGAGAAGTAGAAATGCTGACAGGACCAGTTATCAATTTTACTTTAGCGCCTAAGTTTGCGAGTGCTTCTGCGAGTGCAAATCCCATTTTTCCTGAAGAGAAATTGCCGATAAATCTAACGGGATCTATCATTTCATAGGTTGGTCCGGCCGTAACCAAAGCCACTTTTCCTTTGAACGGTAAATCTGGATTGAAATGGTCTATAATTTTTGAGAAAATTTCTTCAGGTTCGACCATTCGTCCCTTTCCGACTAATCCGCTTGCAAGTTCCCCTTCATTCGGCTCTAAAATTAGGTGGCCAAACTCTCGCAATTTCTGAATATTATTTTGTGTTCCAGGATGCAAAAACATATCATGGTCCATTGCTGGAGCCACGTGAACAGGGCATCTAACCGACATATAAGTGGTTAGCAAAAAATTGTCACTCTGACCATTGGCCATTTTACTCAGAGTATTGGCTGATGCAGGGCAAATTACCATCAAATCTGCCCACAAGCCAAGTGCGACATGATTGGTCCAAGTGCCTTTGTCTGTATCTTCCGTAAAGTCAGAGTAAACAGGGTTTTTGGATAGTGTAGCGAAGGTCAGGGGAGTCACAAAATCGAGAGCCCCCTTGGTTAAAACGACCTTTACCTCAGCTCCAGATTGCACCAACAACCTTACGAGCCAAGCCGTTTTATAGGCAGCTATACTGCCAGTTACCCCAACTAATATTTTCTTTCCTGTCAACAAAGGTGCAATGGTTATAAAACAACAAAAGATGGCACGAAGCCATCTTTATATTTTTTTAAAAGAAGAATCTTATTGATTGTTCTCTTCTGGATAGCGATAGAAAACTTTGTCCTCTAGCAATTCTTGCACTGCTATTGATTGAGGCTTTGGAAGGCGCTCATAATGACGAGAAATCTCGATTTGCTCGCGGTTTTCGAAAACCTCTTCCAAGTTGTCTTGGTGAGTTCCGAATTCTTCAAGCTTTTGGTTAAGCTCTTCTTTCATTTCGCGAGAGATTTGGTTAGATCTTTTTGCGAGAAGAACCACTGCCTCAAACAAATTGCCCTCTACTTTGCTGTACAATTCACTTGTATTGCGCGTGATGGTTGTCTTTGCTGCGTTTGAATTTTTGTAATTGCTCATCTTAAAATCAGTTTGATGCTGTCAATTTTTCTACTTCTCTTCTGCTTTTCTCGTAATATGTTTCAGCATCTTTCAACATATCACTATTGGGAAAAGCGGTTGCAAAGGTAACATAAGATTCGATTGAAGCACGATATCTCTCAAGTTTCTTCTCTTCCAAACTTCCCTCAGCGTAAAGATAATAACTTTTAACAATCAAATAGAGGCATTCTTCTTTGTAAACCGTGCTTGGGTAATCAGTAATGAACTGCTTTAGAGAGGTCACAGCCCCCTTGTATTTCAAAGTGGTGTAGTAGAGTTTAGCTGATTCGAATGCCTTGTGTTCCAATTTATTATTCAAAAAACCAACCATATGATTCGCCGAGTCTCTCAAAGCCGAAGTAGGATAAGTATCCAAGAAAAGTTGCAATTCATTAATTGCAGCTTTCGTATCAGTTTGATCTAGAGTGAAATCAGGAGATAGATTGTAACTGCACTGCGCAGCTAAAAAAAGACACTCCTCAGCTCGAGCGCTTGTGCTGAATGTTTTAGCAAAATTTCGAAAGTAGTAGTTGGCCAAATAATAATCCTTAGCCCCGTACTCTGCTTTTGCGTAGTAGTAATAGACATCCTCCGCTTTTTGAGTACCACGAGTCAATCCGATGCACTCCTCTAAAAGTGGAATGGCCCTTACAAAATCACCCTTTTCATAAAGACTGATTGCAGTGGTGTACTTAACATCCAACTGGTCGCTTTTTAGCGCTTTGTTGTATTCACTGCATCCTGCGGCAAAAAATAATACTCCCAAAAGGAGCCAAATGTTGATTTTCTTTTTCATTCGAGCTGCAAAAATAGTCATTTTAGTATGTATGACGCTCATTCGCCTTAAAGGTAACACTCCGTTTGATATTCAACTCATTTCTGTCGTTTTATTATCTTTGCACAAATTCTAATTCACACAACCTTGGATATTTTTGAAAGAATCAAGTCGAATCGTGGTCCATTGGGACAACATTCGAAAGAATCACACGGCTATTTTACTTTCCCTAAGCTGGAAGGCGAAATCGGAGCCCATATGACTTTCCGTGGCAAACCAGTTTTGGTTTGGAGTCTCAACAATTACATTGGTTTTGCTAACGATCCTGAGGTTCGTGAAGCAGACGCGAAAGCCGCCGCAGATTGGGGAATGGCCTATCCAATGGGTGCACGTATGATGAGTGGTCAAACTAAGTACCACGAGCAACTTGAGGCTGATCTAGCCTCATTCATGGGCAAAGAGGATGCATTTCTTTTGAACTTTGGTTACCAAGGTTGTCAAAGTGCTATTGAATCTCTTGTTTCAAGAAACGACGTTATCGTTTATGATAGTGAGTGTCACGCGTGTATGATCGACGGTATCCGTCTTCACCAAGGTAAGCGTTATGTATTTCAGCATAACGATATGGAAAGCTTTGAAAAACAATTGAAGCATGCAAAAAATTTAAGCGACCAAACTGGTGGTGGTATTCTCGTCCTCACTGAGGGTGTATTTGGTATGGCAGGTGATCAAGGTAAACTAGCTGAAATATGCAAGTTTAAAGCAGAATATGGTTTCCGTCTGTTCGTTGATGATGCTCATGGTTTCGGAACTATTGGCCGTGATGGTCGCGGCGCACCTGATTTTCAAGGTGTAGCGGATCAAGTTGATGTTTATTTCGGAACTTTTGCAAAAGCAATGGCTACTATCGGCGCCTTTGTAGCAAGTGATCAGCATGTTATCGAATACCTGCGCTACAATATGCGTTCTCAAATTTTCGCTAAATCATTGCCGATGCCAATCGTGATTGGCGCAATCAAGCGTTTGGAAATGATGCGCACACGCCCAGAACTTCAAACTAATCTTTGGAACATCTCTGGTGCACTTCAAAAAGGCCTTCGTGATTCTGGTTTTGATATCGGAAAAACAGATTCTGTAGTCACTCCAGTCTTCTTGAAAGGTAGCTTAGGAGAAGCAACTAACGTGACTGTTGAACTTCGTGAAACCTACGGGGTGTTTTGCTCAATAGTAGTTTATCCAGTTGTTCCAAAAGATGTAATCATGCTTCGTTTGATTCCGACAACAGTGCACACATTGAAAGATGTAGAATACACTATTGATTGTTTCAAAAAAGTACGAGAAAAACTAGAAGCTGGCGCTTATAAAGCAGAGAAGATCGCAAGTTGGGCCTAAGAGCTCAATTAATAAATATTTAAAAAGGCCTCCTTCTTGAGGCCTTTTTTATAACATGATGATTTCTTAACTTTATTTGAACTGGCTGTTGTATTTTCGCATGAAAGCTTAAAAAAAAACTCTATCTAATAAAACAATGAAAAAACTTTATCCTCTCTTTATCCTCGGATTCTTTACATTTTGCGTGCTTACCTCAACCGATCTTAGTGATGACGGAAAAGCTGGTTTCACCGGATCCCCAGGTGAAATGACCTGCAATAGTTCGGGTTGCCATACGGGTACTACTACCAACACGGGAGGCGGTTCTTTAGCAATAGACATTGTTGGTATGACCAATTGGCAATATGTTCCAGGTCAAACTTATACTGTCAATGCTACAGTTGCTGAATCCGGAAGAAATCTATTTGGTATGGGCTTGGAAATTTTGAAGTCGAATGGAGACAATTCAGGAAATCTTGTAGCAGGCAGCGGAAACCAAATTAAAACAAAAAGTGTTGGAGGTTTTACTAGAAACAATATCGTACATACTTTAAACGGTGGCTCTAGTGCTAATTCGCACACCTTCACTTTCACTTGGACTGCTCCAGCAGCTGGTGAAGGAGATGTAACAATTTATTTTGCAGGTAATGCTACTAATAGCAGCGGAACTTCAAGTGGTGATCATATTTATACAACCAGCCAAGTTCTTTCTGAGGCTCCAGTTAGCGTGACTGAAGTTTTAGATTTAATTAATTTAAATGTTTACCCAAACCCGTTTGTAAATGATATTCGTGTTGACTATTCACTCCAATCTTCAGGATGGATGAAAGCAGATTTATATGACGTTAACGGTAGATTGATTAGAACACTCATTAACGCAAACCAAGCAGCTGGAAATCACTCAATCACAAATGATTTGTCAGATTTGTCAAAGGGACAATATGTTCTTCATATGTCATTGAATGGTCGCGTTATAAGTACCGAAATCATTCAGAAGTAGAAAATTATTAAAATAAATCAAGGCGCATCGGGAAATGCGCCTTTTGTTTGCATTTATGTACCAAAGGTATTTTTTAAGAATAGCGTACGACGGAACACCTTATCACGGATGGCAGAGACAGCCGAATGGTAATACCGTGCAGCAGGAAATTGAAAATGCTCTAGCTCGCATATTAAGGCTTCCTCGCGTGGTAACGACCGGATGTGGTCGAACAGATGCTGGTGTTCATGCCAAGGACTTTTATCTTCATTTTGATCCTGAATTGCGAAACATGGATGTTCAAGACACTATGTTCAAATTGGGACATGTCCTGCCAAAGGATATAAGTGCATATGAACTTTTTCCGGTGCATTCGCGCGCTCATACTCGCTTTGATGCGGTAGAGAGATCGTATGAATATCAATTGACTTTCAGAAGAAATCCATTTACTCGATTTCATACTACCTTTTTTAGATATGAGCTAGATGTAGATCTTATGAATAAAGCAGCTGAAATGCTTGTTTTTCATGGTGATTTTGCCTCTTTCAGTAAAACAGGGGGTGGGCAGAAAACTACAATTTGTGATGTTAGAAGAGCTTATTGGGAAGAGATCGATAACGGACTTATTTTTCATATTAGCGCCGACCGATTTTTGAGAAATATGATTCGCGCTGTTGTAGGAACTATGACAGACCTTGGGCGAGGAAAAATTACGCTAGAGGAATTCAAAGAAATTTTAGATAGTAGGGATAGGACAAGGGCTGGAGATAGCGCTAAGCCGGAGGGACTAGCCCTTTCGAAAATTGTTTATCCATATATAAACGAGCACGGATATGATACTGATCTTGCGGCAGAATATCTGTTTGGAAGAAAGAAATCCTACTACGATAGCCTAGACGAGCGCAGTGCCTCTGCCGAGTTTGAAGAATAAAAAGTCCAATTTAATAATGAGCGGAACGAGCGGAAGAGCATTTGATTGGGGGATTTTCCGTCGACTTTACGGAAGAAGCAAACCGTATAGCAAGTCTTTTTTTATTACTGCCCTATTAGTCATTCTAATTTCTCTTCTTAGTCCTGTTCGCCCTGAACAATTAAGACACATTATAGACGATGAGGTTCCCAATGGCAATTACCATGGCGTTATAATTTACACTTGTTGGTTTATTGGTTTTTTAATCATTGAAGCACTGCTTCAATATTATCAAACGATGATTGCCAATAGAGTGGCGCAAAGCATTACTATGGACATGCGTGCAGATCTGTACAAGCATGTTATCCGCTTTCGTTTAAATTATTTTGACAAAACTCCTGTTGGTCAATTTGTAACCAGGCTTATCTCAGATATCGATGGTATTGCCGAGGTCTTCTCTGTTGGATTGCTGGATATAGGTCGTGATATATTGAAGCTTGTCGTGATCATCGGGTTTATGTTTTTTCTCGATTGGAAAATGACTTTGGTGGTCATGATACCTATTCCAATATTAATCTATGCAACACGCATTTTTCAAAAAGCTGTAAAGAATTCTTTCAATGATGTTAGGAATGAAGTTTCTCGAATAAATGTCTTCATTCAAGAGCATGTTACAGGAATGAATATTGTCCAAATATTTAATCAAGAAAAGAGAGAAAAAGAAAAATTTGATCAAATAAATAAGGAGCATAGGGATGCGCATATTCGCGGTATTTGGGCCTATTCCGTATTTTTTCCAGTGGTAGAATTGCTTTCTGCTATGTCTGTTTCATTGATGATTTGGTGGGGGGTAAAAGATTCATTGAGCGGATATATGACACCCGGATTATTGCTTGAGTTTTCGACATTTATTACCATGATGTATCGACCAATTCGACAGATGGCAGATAATTTTAATGTGCTCCAAATGGGAATGGTAAATGCAGATCGTGTATTCAAAGTGTTCGATACAGATGAGAGCGCTTTAGATCCTATAAGAAGTACCAATGTGCATTTGAAAGGTGATATCATTTTCGACAAAGTGTGGTTTGCATATCAAGATGAAAATTGGGTGCTTCGTAACATTAACCTGGAAATAAAACATGGTGAAATGGTGGCCTTTGTTGGAGCTACGGGTGCCGGTAAATCCAGTATTGCAGGACTCTTGA
>CALRZB010000032.1:0-16307 GCA_943372555.1 Chryseobacterium gleum
CCGCTTGAAATAACTCCACACCGCGATTGTATGCTACAACCTGATAAGCTTCTTTTACTCGATTATCCTTGTTTTTTATTTTATCCAATGAAGCCAACGCCTTCTCATAGTTGCGTGTCTTCATATACACATTCAACAAGAATTCATATGCTTCATCACGTCTTGGACTATCAGGGTATTTATTCAAATAATCTTCAAAAGCAGTGATTGCCTCATGGAATGGATTATAAGAAAGTTCAAACGCCAATTTTGAATAATTGAACAATGCATCTTCTTGAATTTCTCTATTGAATTCCATTCCAGCTGCCTCGCCAAATGCATTTCTTGCATATTCTTTTTTATCCAATTTCAAATAACAATCAGCCATATTATAGGTAGCCAATTGATAGAGTTCATCATTCTCGCCGCTGCATCCTGAGAAAGCTTCAAGGGCCTTTGTATAATTCCCTGTTCTGTAGTAGGCATATCCCAGCTCATAATAATCTTCACGAGTGATATCGGCCTTTTCGACCCCAGTATGAAACTGTTCGAGATATGGAATTGCTTCTGAATATTTTTCTTTAATAAAATAGGCATCCCCTATGAGACGAGCAATTTCAGGAACACGTTTGGTAGTATTGTCTTTCGCTGCTTGCAAAACAGCAGGAGCGTATGCCAATAACTCATCGTATTTCTTTTGCTTGTAATAAATCTGCGTGATGTAATATGGAACAACAGGACTGAAATTGGGATCAGATTCCAATTTCTTAAAACCATCCAGTGCGGTCTGCAAATCACCTTGTTCATATGCAATGTGCGAATAATAATAGGTCGCTGCTTGCTTATACTGGCTTTCAACACTCATTACTTCGAAGAAATCTTGACGAGCAGTCTTAGAATCATTTGTCTCGAAAAGTGAGTGTCCTCTTTTGTAGTAAAATTCGATTTTCTGCGTTTCAGAAAGTTCAGAAGCATCCACTTCTTTGAACCACTCAATAGCCTTCTTGTAATTCTTACTTTTATAGTTGAAAGATGCCAGCTCGAAATAAGCGTGTCCTTTCCAAGGAGAATCTGGATGCTCTCGAACAAATCGCTCAAGTTCAAACTCTGCATCTCTGTGCATCAAATACAAAGCACAAATGCCTTTGTAATATTCAGCATTGATGCGAAGTGCATTTTTCTTGTCTGTTTCGAGAAGCACGTATTCTTCAAATTTTTCTTTTGAAGCTGAATATTTCTCGTGATCAAAAAGGCTCAAAGCCTCATTGTAAACTGCGGTCTTATCGTACATTGCTATAGGTCTCTGAGCTTGAACAAGCTGAGATACCAACAGTACGGCAACCAAAATTATACTCTTAATTGATTTCATTCCAGGTCATACTTTACCGAGAACAAAGTAAAATCGAGCCAAATATTGCCGGGGCCACTTTTAGGAAACTTGCGAACGATTGATTGTTAAGGGCGAACACTTAAAAATACCCCTCAACAGAGCCCTTTCCTTGACGAACAAGGGCAACAGCACCTCCTGTGCAATCAAGAATAGTCGATGCTTCAAAACCACCGGGCCCGCCATCAATGACCATATCCACACTTTGACCCCACTTCTCGTCAATTCGCTCTGGGTCGGTGGTGTATTCCAAAAGAGCATCTTCATCATGAACCGACGAAGCCACTAATGGCTCTCCCAAAGCTTCAATAAGAGCAAGTGCGATTGGATTATCGGGAACACGAATACCTATTGTCTTTCTGTTGGCTGAAAATATGCGAGGAATATTACGATTGGCCTCCAAAATGAATGTAAAAGGCCCAGGGAGCAACGATTTCATCATTTTGAAAATGGGATTATTCACAGGCTGACTGTAGTCAGACAAATGTGATAATCCCGAGCAAACAATTGAAAACTGTGCTTTCTCAGGCTTTACTCCCTTTAGTCGAGCTAAGCGCTCTATAGCTTTATTATTGGACATAGCACACCCAAAGCTATACACCGTATCTGTTGGGTAAATAATTACCCCGCCCTCTTTGAGGATCTTAACCGCTTGCGTAAGCTTGCGGCTATCGATGTTGTCTGGGAATATCTGTACTAGCATAAAGCAAAGAAAAAATGGGTCCCATTTGGGACCCATAATTTACAATATTATTTTGCTGCCTCAGCAGCCTTTTTGTGATCTGCAAGGAATTGAGCCAACCCAATGTCTGTTAGCGGGTGTTTCAATAATGCCACAATTACACTAAGAGGACCAGTCATTACATCCGCTCCAATCTCAGCACATTTGATAATATGCATTGGATGACGAACTGATGCCGCAAGAATCTCAGTATCATAACCGTAATTATCATAAATCACACGAATCTGCTCAATCAATTCTAATCCATCTGTAGAAATATCATCTAGACGGCCTACAAACGGTGAAACATAAGTAGCACCTGCTTTAGCAGCCAACAATGCTTGACCTGCCGAGAAAACTAGTGTGCAATTCGTGCGAATATCATTATCCGAAAAATATTTCAAAGCCTTTACACCATCAAGTGTCATAGGAACTTTCACAACAATATTTGGGTGCAACTCAGCTAGCTCTTCACCTTCTCTAATCATTCCAGCCAAATCAGTTGAAATAACCTCAGCACTTACATCGCCATCACCCACGATTTCGCAGATTGCTTTGTAGTGAGACATTACTTTGTCCTTGCCTGAAATGCCCTCTTTGGCCATCAAACTTGGGTTGGTAGTTACGCCATCTAATACTCCCAAAGCATGCGCTTCACGGATTTGATCAAGATTAGCTGTGTCGATAAAGAATTTCATGGGTAAAATAATTTTGGCAAAGATAGTAACTAACGACCAACGACCGGTGACTGACGACTAGTGACGGGTGACTAGTGACAGACGACTAGTGATAGGTCGATGATAGCCAGTCACTGGTCACCGGTCACTTGTCACCAGTCACCGGTCACTTGTCACCAGTCACTTGTCACTATCTTCGCACCATGAAACCAAAAATGCAAAAATCAATACTCCAAATGATGATCACGGCTTTGGCATTGATTGTCGGAGATTGGTGGCTTGATGGAGTGAGTTTCAGTCAGCCCTGGATAGCGCTTGTAACAGCTCTTGTGCTTGCTTTGCTAAACACATTTATAAAACCTTTGCTAGTCGTTTTAACAATACCTGCGACGATTTTCACATTCGGAATTTTCCTATTGGTAATTAACGCAGCGATAATATTGATTGCAAAAGAAATAATACCGAACAACAATTTCAGAGTAGATGGTTTTTGGTCCGCGCTATGGCTCTCCCTCATTATTTCATTTGCCAATTCACTTTTTGGTTCTAGAGTGCAAGTGATTCGCAACAATGGTGAAGATTTGGAAAATTAATTATTCCATAAACTCCCAAGCAGTTCGATAAGCGCCCAACTTTTCAGCGAAATCTAGAAAATCAGAATAGAAAGAATCGTTACCCAGCGTAGCGCTATCTCCAATGACAACTAGTTTCATCCGCGCCCGAGTCATCGCTACATTCATTCTTCGATAATCTTTTAAGAAGCCAATTTCAGATCGGTCGTTGCTTCGCACAAGACTCAAATAAATCACATCACGTTCTTGTCCTTGGAAAGAATCAATGGTATTTACTGTTACCATTTTCTCATCATTAAATAAATCAGACAGAATATCAATCTGTCCTCGATAAGGCGAAATTACCCCTACCGAAGTACGGTCTGACAAATCCAACTTCAATTGGTTGAAGTGACGCATTAACAAATGGGCTTCTTCCGGATTACTGCGCGATGAATTTTCCTCACTCTCTTGCTCTGCATATCCACATCCCGCAGTATCAATAAACTCTACAGATGGAAACAATCCTCCTATTCCGCGTGAAGCAACACTTTCGTGAGCTTCTAATGCATTATTATAAAACTTCAAATTCGAAAACGACATAATATCCTTGTGCATGCGGTACTGCGTTTTCAAAAGCGAAATCTGCGGCAGGCGTTCAATGGTCTTCTCCAATAATGTCTTGGTTAAGCCTTTTCGCTCAGCCTCATGACTTTTTACAGTTGGAGGCAATTGAAATGGATCTCCTGCCATAACAACTTTTTCCGCTTTCAAAATAGCGACCCAACAGGCTGGCTCAAGCGCTTGTCCTGCTTCATCAATTACGACTACATCAAAAATTTTCGAACGTATATATTCATGAGTCGAGCCTATCAAAGTGCAAGCGATCACCTGCGCTTGATCAATTAATTTATTGACGATATAAGACTCTAATTCTCGAGCCTCTTTATTAAGATTCTTTGCCTCTTGAAAAAGTAGCTTTCGCTGCTCTGCTTCTTCGCGACCAAAACTGCGACGATATTTGGCCCCCATCTTTCGCATTTCAGAAGCGCGTTTTTTCAACTCGCGAATTTGTTTAAAATCGCGATCTTGACTCAGCAATACATCTAGCGTATGCGCTGTAGTATCTTCCTCCACTTTAGCGAGATTTCCAATTCTCACAATGCTCACACCAGCGTTGGCAATACTCCTTGTCAAATGATCAACAGCCGAATTGCTTGGTGCAGTTACCATTACCTTCTTTCCGTCTGCAACTAAAAACTTTATGCTCTCTACTAAAGTGGTTGTTTTACCTGTACCAGGAGGTCCGTGCACTATAGCCACATCGTCTGCAGCTATGATTGAATTTAATGCTTCGTTTTGAGAATCATTCAACAAAACCGAACGGACATTCGGTAACTTTGCAAACTCCGCATTCTTATATCCTAGAATAATATCTCTGAGATCTTTGGAACGCCCTTTCTCAAGGTTAATCAAGACATTCAGGGCCCTAAACATTTCATCATAGGTCTTGGAATCAAACATTAGATTCACTCCAAGTTTTCCATCATCCACCCAATCTGGCAATTCATCTAAGTAGAAAGTAATTTTCATTCTACTCTCATCAGCATATCCTACCGTACCTTGAATACTCTCCTCTTCATTGCCTTGCTGTGCGCTAAAAAGTGATACAGGAGCAGAAGATTGGAAATAGTGTTTGTGTCGATCTACTGGTCGCTCCACAACAATAAATGGATATGAACCCAGACCAAAACCTGTTTCAACAATTTTTAAGGGAAACCAAGTAAGTCCAGCTTGCTTGCGATCCTGAATACTTCTTTTCTTTAGATAGGCTTCGTGAATAGAAAGGTCTTCCTCTCTTTCTATTTTTAAAAGTGAAGCTAATTCGCCTAATTCCTGAATTGAATCCATGCTGTAAAAAAAAGAAGCCCTTTCAATATTTGAAAGGGCTTCCCAATATTTTTATAAACTATTATTTAGTTTCTAATAATGGTCACGGTGCCTTCATGATATTCCATTCCACTTTGGCGTTTAATGCCTAGGATATAGAAATAGACGCCATCGCCTGCTTCATCTGCGGTGGGTTTCCATTGGTTATAATAGTTTGTCTTCTCGTAAACCAAATCTCCCCATCTGTTGTAAATCAAGATTGTGCTGCCAGGGAAATTATCCAATCCAAAAATAGTGAAACCTTCATTTTTTCCTTTTCCATCAGGAGTGAAAATGTTTGGAATAATGATTTCACAAACCTCTCCATAAACGTGCAATGTGCCTTGATCAGTTCCACATGCATTCGTTGCAGACCATGAGAAAATAGAATCAGCATCCATAACAGTGTAAGTGAAAGTCTGACCTGTAGACTCATCGTTTGTCCATTCCCAATCGAAATAAGAATCATTGAATCCTGCAGGATTAAGAACGATCTGACCGCCCATGCAACCTATCGTATCCGTCAGATAGAAGTCTGGTGATGGTAAGAAAGTCAGAATCATTTGCTCTGTAGCGTTGCATTGTGTATCTGTAAATTCAAACGTATAAACACCAAAACCATCCACTTCAACGGAAGTGTCTGTATCTTGAAGATCTGTGAATTCGACAGTACCATCAGTGCTTGTATAAGTCCAAGATCCTGGCAAATCATTACCGCTCAAATTGGCTAATAGATCATCACAAATCAATGCGTCGTTACCAACTGTTAGAGCAACATAACCATTGATTGTATAGCTATCTGATGCCGTGCACCCATTTTCATCAGTTACTGTAACTGAATAAGTTCCTGGTCCAACATCAATTGTTGAGGTAGCAGCATTATTGCTCCAATCATACTCTTCGTATGTGTTATCAATTGTCAATGTAGTTGTCGCGTTAGGACAAATGATCGTTTCTCCAGAAATAGTAGGAGCTGCAATATCAAAAGTTTCAACTATAATACTTCCTGCGGCTTCACATCCCCCTAGATTTCCTGTCACGGTGTATGTTCCAGGAGCAGAAACCGAAATAAGATTTGCTGCAGAACCTGTGCTCCATTCAACGTTAGTGTATCCTGGGCTGATAGACAAACTGGTAGATTGACCTGAGCAAATTGCTGGGACACCAAAGATTGTAATTGGAGGAGCAGAAGCAATAACAACAATTGTGTAATACAAAGTCACTGATTGCGCAGGCGTTCCATTATCTGTTGCTGTAACCACAATATCGTAAGCGCCATTTGGAATACCAGCTGGTGCATTAATATTCAATTGTGAAGCTCCTGTATTAACAATAGGAGTAAACTCAAGTCCTGAATCAGGATTATCAATAGTATATACAATAGTCAATGACTGATCGACTTCGGGACCTAAGAACTGAAGGTCAATTGCATTTCCAGCGCATACATAAATGGTATCGCATAATGTCAAAACGGGGGCAATAGGAATCAAGTTACCTGAAGTTGCATCACAAGAATTAATTGGAATGATTTGATTGTCCAACCAAGAAACTCCATCGTTTGCTCCTGTTGGTCCATCATAAGTAGTACCCGCCTGATCGAATCGACCAGCTTGCATAAAACTTACACCATCGCCTTCATTTACACCAACAGTAGCAGGTGTTCCACCAAATCCGCCTACTCCACTTGAAGCACTTCCAGTAGTCCACTCCATATCGCCATAACAAAACGAGATGTTGTTGCCATTGGGAATAATTGGATCCGTTCCGTCAGAAATAATCAATTGGAACGTATTTAATTTATCGACTTGCTGATTGAAATAACCCACACGATCCCAAATAACGATCATATAATGATCAGTTATTTTATAGTAAGGCAAACCACTTGAAGGTTCTCTTGTATCAACATCAGCCCAAAAAGGAGCCACCATCACAAACTGCGCGTTTGGAAAACCACTAGAAGAAAATGTTCCGTAGGGAGTGCCGAATGAAACGTTTCCGTTGTTATTGATATAACATGATGTGTAGTTGGTTCCATACAAACAAAATGTAAATGGAAGATCAATTAACGGAGAAGAAGCGTCATCATTACGATATTCCGGTGCATCATAACCATCCATTGGGACAATAGAATAGGTCTTGTCGATTTGCTTCAAGCAGTTGCAATCGTCTGAATTTCCACCGCCAAGTAATTTGGCCGTCTCTTGCTCTTCCAATTCTTGAGTAGACCAAACCTTTGTTAAGACCTTCTTTGTAGAATAAACCGACATGTCCATTACTACCTCATTACCGGCAGCTTTTAACACATCGTACTCTTGCCAAGAATGGGCAACGGTTGCTGTTTGAGCAATCGTTGATTGACTAATTACCACAAACAGTGCAGCAACGAACAATCCAATTAGTTGAATTTTGGTTTTCATAGAATAACAAAGAAGTTTGGTCAAAATTAACACTTTTAATCCGAATAGATCGAAATCTTTTCGGACAAGCCACATCATATTGACTCGCTTATATTCTAGAAAGTTGTATCCTTCGTTGAACTTTTTCAAAAAAAAGCACCTTCTGAAACCCCTATGTTTACTCACTTTTTGAAAAAAAGTAAATTATCACTTTGTATCTATGGAAAGATACGTATCTTTGCGCCCGCAAAAAACAAGCGCGATCTCGTAGCTCAGCTGGTAGAGCAATACACTTTTAATGTATGGGCCCTGGGTTCGAGTCCCAGCGGGATCACAAGCAGAAGGAATAGGGCAGGCAACTGCCCTATTTCCTTCATAAGCTAACAACTTTGCCCTGGTGGTGAAATTGGTAGACACGTACGTTTGAGGGGCGTATTTCGAAAGATGTGCTGGTTCGAGTCCAGTCCAGGGCACTCCTCAGAAATTCAAAGTGACCCCAAGTCACTCAAGATTTTGAAAGACCTTTCCCGACCGGAGAGGTTTTTTTTTGAAAGTCCTCTGTTTAGTTTAAACCAATCCACCCCTGCTCTGTTTTACCTTCGTGCTCTTGAATAAAGAATCAAACATAGAACTGAATATTAAACCACTCGAATCTTGGTGGCCAGGAAGCACACTTCCCAATCTTATTTCAGGACCGTGCAGCGCAGAGACAGAACAACAAGTATTGGAAACTGCTCGACAACTTGCTTCCACAAATCGAGTTCACGTGCTTCGCGCTGGAATCTGGAAACCACGCACAAGACCTAACTCCTTTGAAGGTGTGGGAGAAATCGGACTTACATGGCTTAAAAAAGCAAAAGAAGAAACCGGATTACTCACTACCACAGAAGTTGCAAATGCACAACATGTCGAGCTGTGTCTAAAACACGGCGTCGACATTTTATGGATTGGAGCTCGCACTACCGTTAATCCATTCAGCGTTCAAGAAATTGCTGATGCACTCAAAGGCGTCGATATTCCAGTACTCGTAAAAAATCCAATCAATCCCGATCTTCAACTTTGGATTGGTTCAATTGAAAGAATAAACGCTGCAGGGATAACTAGATTAGGAGCGATACATAGAGGTTTCTCTTATTATGGAGAATCTATCTACAGAAACAAACCCATGTGGGAAATCGCTATCGCACTGAAAGCTCAATTCCCAAATCTGCCCATATTCTGCGACCCTAGCCATATTAGCGGACGCAGAGATCTACTATTATCAGTGGCGCAAAAAGCCATGGACCTTGGAATGAACGGACTGATGCTAGAAAGCCATGTCGACCCTGATAAAGCATGGAGCGATGCCAAACAACAAATCACTCCTGAAAAATTAGTTGAGCTTCTAGAAGGTCTCTATGTGAGAAATAACGATACCGACAACGCCGTCTTTACACATCAACTCGCAGATCTGCGAAAAAAAATTGATCATATCGACGAAGAAGTTATTCGTCTTCTTGGTGAAAGAATGAAAATTGCCGAAGCAGTAGGAGAATTTAAAAAAGAAAACAATGTCACCATCCTTCAACTAGACCGTTGGAAAGAGGTTGTCAAATCACGCTCTGCATGGGCACGAGAAATGGGACTCACTGAAGAATTTATAGAAAAATATCTGGAACAACTCCACAAAGAGTCAATAAGAACACAAACAAGAGTGATGAATTCGAAGCCTATTTAATCACCACTCGGAACATTTTCTTTTCTTCCAAATAACCTTCAAGAACATCTCCAATTTTTACTGGACCAACACCGCTAGGAGTGCCAGTAAAAATGAAATCACCGATTTTCAAAGTCATGTACTTCGAAACATTTTCAATGATTTTATCGAAAGAAAATATCATGTCCGAGCTTTGTCCCGACTGAACAATCTCACCATTCTTTTTCAATGAAAACCGAATATTCGTTCTGTCGTTCAATTCTTCCAAAGAGATAAAATCCTTTGATATCACTGCACTGCCATCGAAAGCTTTTGCTTTTTCCCAAGGCAATGATTTCTTTTTCATTTCTTCTTGAATATCACGGGCAGTGAAGTCAATACCCAAGCCAATAGTAGAATAATATCGGTCAGCAAATTCTGCCTCAATATTTTTTCCCAATCGATCTATTCTCACAATCAATTCCACTTCATAATGCAAATCATTTGTCCATTCTGGAATGTATAGTGGATTCGATCTTGGAAGAATTGCAGAGTCTGGCTTACAAAAAAACACAGGCTCCGTCGGAACAGCATTTCCAAGTTCCTTGGCATGCTCAGAGTAATTTCTTCCAATGCAAATAATCTTCATTTTCTATCGAATAAATTCAAGTAAAACTTTTCTATCGCTAGCACCCTCACCTTCCGATTTGGAATCGCCATAATACTTCATCACAAATCGAGATTCGGCAAGTCCACTAGCTCTCATAAATTTGCGCACTTCGCTTGCTCTTTCTTGAGAAATTACCAAGTTATCCATAGCATTACCCGACTTATCGGCCATTCCAGTTATCATCAACTTCAAGCCAGGGTTTCGAGCCAAAATATCTACCACTTCATTTAAAGCCAACTTGCTTCCGGTGCTGAGTTTTACACTTCCTTTTTCGAATGGAATAGAAATAGACTCAGGTAAATTTATTTCTTCATCAGCGCCACCAATTTCAGGAGAATAGGTATCGCCATTTGATGCTAACGCATCTTCGCTATTCAATCGAGCTAGCTCAACAACCATGGTTCTCAAATCATCAATCTGCATTTGCAATTCTTGATTTCTTTCGTTCTGACGTTGCTCAAGCATTGCTATTTGTGTTGATTTCAATTCATCAATTTGAATTTGCATCATAGAAAGCTGCGCAGTATTTGTTTGAAGCAATTGAAGAATTGCTTTCTCAAACTCAGTAGAACCAATTTCACTTGTTGAATCCTCGCCCAATGAACTTCTATCTTCAACGGACAAAAGCTTCATCGATGCATCATTCAATTGTATATTGTGTGGTTTTAGAAACGCATCTGAGTTGTACTCCAAATCATGCATAAGACTATCGATCGTGCCATTAGAAACAATCGTAGAGGTTGATTCCGACTTGACTAAAAGATTTTCATTATTGAAGTTTCCTACCTCCACATCAATCATCAGCTTCAAATCATTGATCTCTTTTTGAAAAAAATAATAGCGCTTCTTTTGTAACTCAGCTTCCGTCATTTTTTTACTAAAGTCCTGAACCGATTTGAAATCCAATTTACGAAGAGATTCCACTTTAGTCTTGACATCTTCACTAAATCCTTTAAAAGCACTGATTTCTTTATAATCATAATACTTAATGGCACTTTTCACGATTCCATTAAGATCTTTTATAATTTCAGATTCTTTCTTTTTCCAGATTAGCTTGTTTTCTGAAATACTGAGGTGTTCGTCTATGTAAAATGAAAGAGATGCAGAAAGCACTTGAGAAAGGCGATCAATACTCTGCTTTGGCGCAGGCTCGTAATAATGAATCACCAACTGTTGGTCAGCGGGCGATACGCCACTTTTCGATTGAGCAATCGAAATGAAGCTAATCAGACAGGCTGCGAAAAAAGTTAGGACTGACCTTTTCATTACAATTTCAAAAATAGCTTTAGATTTTCTCTAAAACACCTTTGAAATGCCCATTTCCGAGCTGTTTTACCAACCCTTTATTAACACCTATTATTGAGCAGAATTGCGCTTTTCAAGCATTGGTACAAATGAGAACTTTCCGTGAATTTCTGAATCGAATTCTCCATTGGGCAATTCTTTAATTCTCATCATTTCTTGAACCTCGCCTTCACCAAAGGGCATGACTAGCATACCGCCCACTCCCATTTGCATGAGCAATTCGTTAGGAATCACGGGGACAGCGCACGTGATAAGCACTCGGTCGAAGGGAGCAAATGATGGCAAGCCTTTATAACCGTCACCATAAACTAGATTGGGCTTATAGCCCATTTTACTTAGAATAGACTTCGCATTATCATGAAGCAATTTTTGTCTTTCTATTGAATATACTTTTGCACCCATTTCACAGAGCACAGCCGTCTGATAGCCACTACCTGTGCCTATCTCCAAAACCTTCATTCCTTTTTCCACTTCAAGCAGCTGAGATTGAAAAGCTACTGTGTATGGCTGAGATATAGTCTGGCCCGCACCTATCTGAAAAGCCTTGTTTTCGTATGCAAATTCTAAAAAAGCACTTGAAAGAAAGAAATGGCGCGGCACCTTGTTCATGGCCTCCAACACTCTCGTGTCAGAAATTCCTTTATCTGCCAACTCCGCAATGAGCTTCTTCCTCAATCCTTTGTGTCTGTAACTATCTTCCATAAGTTTCCAAATCTACATCAGACCTTCATTCTCCCTCCGATGTTGAAAAGTAAAAATCAACGATGCTTTGTAGACAATCGTTGTCCCAAAATTTGTACACCACAAGTTAAGAAGACATGAAATTGAGAATTGGTGTATTAGGAGCAGGTCATTTGGGAAAGATTCACATGAAGTGTATCCGCGAATTACCAGACCAGTATGAGCTCGTAGGATTTTTTGACCCTAGTATTAAGAGTGCTAAAGAGGCAGCAGCTCAATTTGAGCTAATGCCATTCCATAGTATGCAGTCATTGATTGATTCTGTGGACGTGGTAGACATTGTAACGCCAACAGCAAGCCATTTTGAGTGCGCCGCTGCCGCAATTCGCAATTTCAAACATGTCTTCATAGAAAAACCTGTAACCACGAATTTAGAAGAGGCAAAGATTCTTATTAAATTGGCGAATGAGGCTGGAATAAAAGCGCAGGTTGGTCATGTCGAGCGGTTTAACCCAGCATTTAAGGCTGTTCAACAGTATTTTCAAAATCCCAAATTCATCGAAACGCATCGACTTGCTCAGTTTAACCCCAGAGGAACAGATGTCTCGGTAGTGCTCGACCTCATGATTCATGATATTGATATAGTGCTAGCCGTTACTAAAGCAAATGTCAGAAAGGTTTCTGCCAGTGGAGTTGCGGTATTGAGCGACACTCCTGATATTGCAAATGCGCGTCTTGAGCTAGATAATGGGTGTGTAGCCAATCTTACCGCGAGCCGCATTTCCTTAAAATCAATGCGTAAATCCCGTTTTTTTCAGAGAGACGCATATATATCGGTGGACTTTCTTAATAAAGAATCAGAAGTGGTAAGAATGCGCGAGGTCGAAGGTGAGGTTGATCCATTCTCCGTTACAATCGATCTTGGCGAAAAAGGAAAGAAGGAGATCATTTTCGACAAACCAGCCATCTCAGAAAACAATGCAATTCGGGACGAACTCTCGGCATTTGCTGCGGCAATTATCACAGATTCGCCGACCGAAGTGAGCATCGAACAGGGAACTAGAGCGCTCGAAGTGGCCCTTTTAATACTAGAAAAAATGAAACAGTCGGTTATGCTCCAGTTGGAAGATTAGTCAAAACAAACTTATGTTCAACCAATTAGACCTTCAGAAATAAAATTAGGATAGACGGATACAATAAACCGAAAGGTTTGCGTTAATAGGCCTCGTGAGATTGTTAATCCTTTGCTAATTTCACGGCCTTATCCAACCACGGTTTTTTATGAGATTTTTACTGCCTTCCCTCCTATTCGGCGCTTGCTTGTCGTCTTGTGAAGTAATCAATCCTGATGAACAGGAACCTGGTTACATCATAATAGAAGACTACAACTATCAAGTAGAAGTTAACGAGGGTACGGAAAGCCATAAAATCACAGAAATATGGGCTTATGCCAACAACCAGATTGTTGGAGTCTACGATCTACCCGCTAAAATCCCAGTTCTTACTTCCGGAAATACAACAATGAGTTTCTTTGCTGGAATAAAAAGCAATGGGCTTAGTTCGATGCGTCTCAAATATCCTTTTTTCGAAGGTGAGACAAAAGAAATGAATATTCAGCCACTCAAGTTTGACACCATCGTTCCCTCATTCGGGTATTTCGACAATTTACTTTTTGTAGAAAAAGACTTTGATGGAAACACCCCAACTATGGTTTCCATGTCAGGAAATCAAGCAGAGGTAAGTATGGAGGATAATCCTGAGTTCGTTTTCGAAGGTGAGCGATGCGGATACTACAAATTAGAATCTGGCGAAGTAAAACTTCTTATTAAAGACGATCAAAATCATGTGTTAAACGCAGGAAACACGGTTTTCCTTGAACTTGACTATAGTTGCAACAACATGTTTTCCATAGGCTTAATCTCACGTGAATCCGGAGTTGATAATAAAAACCTTGCAGTGATAGTCAATCCTACAACAGAAGGAGTTGGCAATCCTATTTGGAATAAAATATACATCGACTTGGGACTCATAGTTCAAACAAGAACAGGCGCTAGTTACTTCGAAATTTATTTCGAGGCGAACCCAGATAATTCCGGCGATGAAGTAGAACTCTTTTTGGACAATGTAAAACTTGTACAATTTGATAATTAAGTGAGTTTATGCTGAGTCCAATTCGTCAGGTATTCAAATATGTTTTTTCAGATGTCGTGGCTGCTGCAACTGCATGGACGATTCTTTTTGTTTACAGAAAAGACATTCTTGAAACTGAAAAATTCGGCTATCAAATCAACGTAGATTTCGATGAAACTTACTTCCTTGGTCTAGTATCAGTTTCTCTTTTTTGGATTGTACTTTACACAGCCAGCGGACAGTACAATAAGATCTTTCGACGTCATCGGATTAAGGAAATAGCCGAAATTTTTGTAACCTCCATTATAGGTGTAATCATCATTTTCTTTGTGCTACTTTTAGATGATGAACTAGGTCACTACAGTCGATATTACAGAGCTCTTGTGGTTCTCTTCTCCGCACATTTCGTTATTACACTTACTGGAAGACTGCTACTCACTCTTCGCACTGTAAACCTTGTCCACACCGGTAAAATTGGGTTTAATACTATTATAGTTGGGGGAAATTCAAAGGCCTTAGAAATGTATGAGGATATTCTCTCAATGAAGAAGTCGCCTGGTTACAAATTCCTCGGATTCGTTAGGGTAAATGGTGTCGACAATCTTCTTTCAAAGCATATTCCTTTACTTGGCAAATACTACGAACTTCCTCAGTTGATTATCGAACATCAAATAGAAGAAGTCATAATAGCTGTAGAAAGTTCGGATCACCAAGATTTGGAAAAAGTCATAGCACTTTTAGAAGACCAAGCAATCAATGTGAATATTATTCCGGATATGTATGACATTCTGAGTGGTAGTGTTCAAATGAACAGTATATACGGGGTTCCTTTGATTCGCTTGAACCAAGAAATCATGCCTGCTTGGCAATTCAGCATGAAGAGATTGATTGATATTTTCGTTTCGCTTATCGCATTGCTCCTATTGACTCCCGTATTTCTTTTTATGGCTATTGTCATTAAGTTCTCATCTCGTGGACCAATAGTTTTCAAACAAGAAAGAATTGGAAAAAATGCGCGTGCTTTCTGGATTTATAAATTCAGAACTATGATTCAGAACGCAGAAAAAGATGGCCCTCAATTAAGCTCAGCGCATGACAATCGCGTGACGCCTTTCGGTCGATTTTTGCGGAAGACAAGAATGGATGAATTGCCTCAGTTTTGGAATGTGTTCATTGGAGACATGTCATTGGTAGGCCCAAGACCTGAACGTCAATATTTCATTAATAAAATTATGGAGCGCGCACCGCATTACCGCATGCTCCACAAGGTTCGCCCAGGCATTACTTCTTGGGGTCAAGTTAAATATGGCTACGCAGAAAACGTAGACCAAATGGTGCAAAGACTCACTTATGACATACTTTATATTGAAAATATGTCGTTGGCCATGGACTTCAAAATAATGGCCTACACGCTGCTCATTGTGTTAAAAGGAGCAGGAAAATAATGAATCAGACAACCTTTTAGTGAGTCAATTGGTTATGTTTACGGACTTAACCAAAATATGATGAATCGTTCCACTCTAATCTCGTTGGCATTTGCCGCAATTTCTTTGTTTTTTCTTTTTTCGTCCAATTCAAATGGACGGGCTACACAGACTAATAATGGAAATACAGGTGCTCCTGGCGAAACAGCAACTTGCGCTAATTGCCATAGCGGTGGTGCCTACGGAAATGTTACTGTAACTATTGAGATGTTTCTAGATGGGACAAATACCGCAGTATCTTCCTATAATCCTGGCCAAACCTATGATATGCGTGTAACAGTGACACCTTCAACAGGCTCTCCACTAGGATATAGCTTCCAAATGACTTGCTTGACCTCTCCTGCAAACACTCCTCTCGGAGGCTACTCTGCATTGGCAAGCAACGTAAAACAAAAATTAGTTACCACCGGCACTTACATGGGACGTACCTATGTTGAACACAATGGAGTGGGTACGAATAACCAATTCAACATGTCTTGGACGGCGCCAGCTGCAGGCACAGGCACTGTGAAATTCTACTCTGCCGGAAACTGCGTAAACCTAAGTGGTTCGACAAGTGGCGATAAAGTTGGAAATAGCAGTATAACTATAACTGAAAATGCACCTGTGCAAATCACAGCGGCTGTTGTTGATCCTTTATGTGCTGGAGCAAATACAGGTAGCATCAACCTCACCCTTATTGGCGGTGCCTCACCTTTCACTTACGAATGGAACGATGGAAA
>CALRZB010000033.1:0-16202 GCA_943372555.1 Chryseobacterium gleum
GAATCACCCCCGTCGAATATGCTCTCTCTGCAGGTGCGTTGTTTGCGGCTTCTATTCCCATGCTAATCCACTTGCGTGTATCGAGAGGATCAATCACTGCATCGAGCCATAGACGAGCTGCAGCGTAGTATGGAGAAATTTGTGAATCGTATCTATCTTTAATTTTATTGTAAAGCTCGTCCTCTGCCTCTTTTGTAATCACCTCTCCTTTTGCTTTGAGAGAAGCCACTTCAATTTGAAGCAAAACTTTTGCAGCTTGAGCGCCGCCCATAACTGCCACTTGCGCTGTTGGCCAACCCACAATCAATCGCGGATCATACGCCTTACCGCACATCGCATAATTGCCTGCGCCATAACTATTGCCCATCACGATAGTGAATTTTGGAACAACACTATTCGCTTGCGCATTCACCATCTTAGCGCCGTCCTTGATAATTCCACCATGCTCAGAACGTGAACCAACCATGAAGCCAGTTACATCCTGAAGGAATACCAATGGAATATTTTTTTGATTGCAATTCATAATGAAACGTGCAGCTTTATCAGCTGAATCACTATAAATCACACCACCGAGTTGCATTCCATCTTTCTTGCTTTTCACAATCGCGCGCTGATTGGCAACAATACCTACCGCCCAACCATCGACACGCGCATAGCAACAAACAATAGACCTTCCATAATCTTCCTTGTATTCTGTAATTTCTCCGCCATCGACAATACGCTTAATGATCTCGCGCACCTCATAAGGTTTTGATCTATCTTCAGGTAGAATACCATAAATATCCTTTGGACTTTCGATTGGCAGAACAGCTTTGATTCGATCGAATCCTGCTGTCTTTATATTTTTTCCATACTTGTCTACTAGACTGCGAATGGTTGTCAACGCATCCTTATCATCCTTCGCTTTGTAATCTGTCACGCCGCTGATTTCGCAATGCGTGGTAGCACCTCCTAAAGTTTCATTATCGATATCTTCACCAATAGCAGCTTTCACCAAATAAGATCCCGCTAAGAATATAGTTCCTGTCTTGTCAACAATAAGCGACTCATCAGACATAATTGGTAGGTAAGCACCACCGGCAACACAAGAACCCATAATTGCAGCTATTTGAGGAATTCCCATGCTGCTCATCATAGCATTGTTGCGGAAAATTCTTCCGAAGTGTTCTTTATCTGGAAAAATTTCGTCTTGCATTGGCAAGTACACTCCTGCGCTATCTACTAAGTAGATAATTGGAATGCGGTTTTCCATGGCAATTTCTTGGGCGCGTAAATTCTTCTTACCTGTTATTGGAAACCAAGCTCCGGCTTTTACTGTAGCATCATTAGCCACTACAATACAGAGTCTTCCTTTTACATAACCCATCACTACTACAACGCCTGCACCGGGGCAACCGCCGTGTTCTTTATACATCTCATCACCAGCAAAAGCGCCGATCTCGATGCGTTGCGCATCTTTATCGAGAAGAAAGTCGACACGCTCGCGAGCAGTGAGCTTTCCGCGCTCATGCTCCTTTGCGATTTTCGCCTCTCCTCCACCGAGATATATTTTATCTAGCTTTCGTTGCAACTGCGATACGAGCTGCATCATCTTGTCTTCGTTTCTATTGAAATCGATATTCTGTTTGGTCTCTTGAGCCATTTTCATTGAATGGGTTATGCCGCGAAGTTACTAAGACTTTATAGCCTTAATTTAGCCGCATGCGCTATTATTCTATTTTATTTCTGCTTTTGGTAGCTGGATGTAAAAATCCAAGCACCACCAACAAGAACCAAAAACCAGAACGCATTGTTCGCCCAGAATACGCCAAAGGATTCGAAATTCACTACTCCAATGGCGGTTTCAACCTCATCCTGTTTGATCTAAAAACAACAAACGACACGCTTGAAAACATCCGATTTGATAGCATTTCAACAGGAAATTTGGCCTGTCTTTCAACCACTCACATTTCTTATTTCGATTTACTACAATCATTAGAACAAATAAAGGCAGTAGCATTTGCCGATTTAATTCGCAACACCAATGCTCGTGCGCTTTTGGACAATAAATCGATGATTAATCTGACCACCAGCGAAGACGTCGACATAGAGCTTTTACTCTCTACAAAACCGAGTTACTTCTTTGTCTATCCATACGGCCACGGCAATTATGAGAAATATGAATCCAAAGGAATTGCCTGTGTACCCATTTCAGAATACCTAGAGCAAGACCCATTGGGCCGATTAGAATGGATAAAAGTGTTTGGTGCCATCATCGGTAAGGAAAAAGAAGCCTCTGAAATCTTTAATAGAATCCGGACCGAATATTTGCAAACATCCAATAAAATAAAATTATCTAGTGGAAACAGGCCATGCGCATTCACTGGCAGTTATGAGGGTGGAATTTGGTATGCGCCTCCAGGAAATAGCTTCCAGTCAAAATTGATCAGCGACGCAGGTGCTGTTTATATATTCAAGGATAGTATTGCTTCCGAAAACCTTGCTATTCCCTTCGAAAAGCTATTTTCAACTGTTTATGACTGTGACTTTTGGGGAAAGGTAGACTTCACAGAACAAGGACTTTCGTACCAAAAAATAATGGATGAAGATTCGCGATGGAGTCAAATTTCGGCATTCAAAAACCAAAATATTTTCTATTGCAACACGTCACAAGTAGATTATTTCGGTGATGCTGTTACTGAACCTCATGTTCTTTTAAAGGATTTAGCATTGATTTTTCACCCCTCCCTATTCCCTTCATATTCACCTAAATACTTCAAGAAACTAAAGTAGTTTTGGAGCTTTGAAATGAGATTTTTTATTCCATTTTTTTGTTAAAAGTGCAATAACCCAAAAAAATTACTATATTTGGGTATCCGAAAAAATATTTTCGGCGTACACAATAAAAAGAAAAAAAGGGTGTTAGAACCCTCAACCATTTACTAAGACATTTTTTCGCCTATAGAAAGACCATTACTCTTTGTTCTAATCAAATCATCAGTAGAACTCATTAAAAAGAGGAGGTCGTTATGCGTCTTAGTGAATTATCAGATCGTCAGCTCGTTGAAGCTTACGTAAAAGGCCAGGAAGAGTGTTTCCAAGAACTTTTAAAGCGCTACAAAAGCCGTGTCTACGGTAAAATCACCATGTACGTTAAAGATCGTGCGATGGCTGATGATATCTTCCAAGACACCTTTATGAAAGCTATTCAAGCTTTGAGAGAAGGCCAATACAATGAAGAAGGAAAATTCAGCGCATGGATCATGCGAATCGCCCACAATTTGTGCATCGACTACTTTCGTGGAAAGAAGAAAATGCCAATGACACGTGGCAACGACGATTGGGATCCATTCGATTTCATCAGCAGTGGTGAAAAGAACTCGGAAGAAGCTACTGTCAACAAACAAGTGCTTAGCGATGCAAAAAAACTGCTCTCGCACCTTCCTGACGAGCAAAAGGAAATCGTAATGATGCGTCTTTACTACGATATGAGTTTCAAAGAAATCTCTGACACTCTTAATATCAGCATCAATACTGCTTTAGGAAGAATGCGCTATGCATTGATAAACCTAAGAAAATTGATCGAAAAGAATCAGATGGAAATGACCTTGAAATAAGGTTTTCAAAAACATAAAAAGAATCCCGGACTCACCTCCGGGATTTTTTTTGAAAAAAACTTAACGTTTCCATAATAAAGTCAAAAACAAGACGTTCACCCCTCACATAAACAAAATAAGCCTATGCCTCATTTTACACTTCAAGATCTTAGCGATTTTACACAAAATGAAAGAAAGATGGTAGAAGGAATCTTCCCTCTGGCTAAATCCAACGAAGAATTAGAACCCAGAGAAGAAATTTTGCAAAACATTCTCAACTATTCTAAAGCGTTGAGTGTTCGCAAATCAAAAAAAATGAACAACTTCACAATGGTGCTGAATTAAGCCTCCCGAAGTTTGAAAAAAGTACTAACCGCCCTCTCGTCTTTGACGGGAGGGCTTTTTATTTATATTCGTCACATGTATACACCTAGAAACCTCGCCTTGGGACTCACGTTCCTGATGATACTTTCTGTATCGGCTCTTCAAGCACAACAAGCTTTTGGACATGTTAATCCACTATCCTATCCAGCGAAAAGAATGGCCCCTACGGCCGAAAAACCTGGCAGACAAAAAGAAATTCAAGCACGAATTGGTTATGGTGTGGCTGCATATGCAACGGAATATCAACTCACATATGACCTGCTCGGCACCAATATCATCAATAGAGATACATCAGGAGCGGTAACACGTCACCTAAACATTGATCTTAGATATGAATTTCACCCACGCTTTAATGCCGGGCTAGACATGAAATTCGGCTCTTACTTGTATGATCCGGAGGAAAACAACGAAGGAAAAAGCAACTCCTATGCTGTAATAGGCCTAGGCGCCGAATTCAACATTGTAAACAAACCTGCATTCCGCTGGTATCTTGGTTTAGGCTTCAATAGAGGTGCACTTTCAATTCGAGAAGAGTCAACTATTTTGAACTACAAAGAAGAAGCTATCTATTCGGGGGGTGGCTTTAAAATGAACTCCGGTGTACTTGTTTACTTAGGTAACTCACCATTCGGATTCAATTTCAATATCGGTTACGACAAGCACACATTCAATCTAGATACATACACCCAAAATGGATCAAGCCAAGACTTAAGTAATATCGAAGGAGAATTAATCGCTAGTGGTGTAGACATGACCTTCGGACTTGTATTTAGAATTAGACATTAAAAAACTACTAAAAGCTTTGCAGCCTTATTTTCATGGTTCCATTAGATAATGGCGAATCTCATCGAACAAAAAACAAAGTTTCAAGTTATATCAACAAGCCTCCCATCGGGAGGCTTTTTTCGTCACTTTTGTGTCTAGAATTTTTTATGAAAAAGCAAGTCATCAACGAGGAAGATCCAAAGCAAAACATCATCATTAAAGGTGCACGTGTGCACAATTTGAAGAATGTTTCTGTTTCCATACCTAGAAACAAACTCACTGTTATTACAGGCTTGAGTGGCTCTGGAAAATCCAGCCTCGCTTTCGACACCCTTTTCGCCGAAGGACAACGCAGATACGTGGAGAGTTTGTCTAGCTATGCGCGTCAATTCCTCGGCCGTCTTGACAAACCTGATGTTGACACCATTCAAGGAATTTCTCCTGCTGTTGCTATTGAACAAAAAGTAACGAGCAGAACTTCGAGATCGACTGTTGGAACTACCACAGAGATTTATGATTACATGAAACTCCTTTTCGCAAGAATTGGAATAACATATTCTCCAGTAAGCGGACTCGAGGTGAAACGCCACCGCGTAGAAGATGTATCTCAATTTGTGCTTTCTCACAAGCCAGATAATCGCTTCTTAATCTTATCTCCTATTGAAACAGGGAAAGGATTTGACCTTGCGAAAAAGATGGATGTCCTTTCTCAACAAGGTTTCTCCCGAATCAAGTTCAACGATGAACTAAAAAAAATAGAAGAGGTTTCAGGTAAACTCAAAGCTTCTGATAAATTATATATTGTGATCGACCGCGTGACGGCCGATCCAGATGAGGAAAATCAAACACGAATTTCTGACTCCATCGCTAGTGCATTCTTCGAGGGTCAAGGCACTTGCATTATAGAAGATGCAGACAAAGGCAAACTCCACTCCTATTCAAACAAATTTGAAGCGGATGGAATCACATTCGAAGAACCATCTCTCAATCTATTCAGTTTCAACAATCCAATAGGTGCATGCAAAACCTGCGAAGGATTTGGTAGTATCATCGGCATTGATGAAAATCTAGTTATTCCAAACAAACAACTTTCGATTTTCGAAGATGCTGTTGCAGCTTGGAAAGGAGAGAAAATGAGTGAATGGAAAAAAGCACTTGTTCTTGCAGCCCGCAAATTTGACTTTCCTATCCATAAGCCTTACGGAGAACTCAGCGATGCGCAGCGAGAGGTTCTTTGGAAAGGAAACGCCCATTTCCCAGGAATAGATGCTTTTTTTCAATTTGTAGAAAGTGAATCATACAAGATTCAATACCGTGTGATGTTGAGCAGATATCGGGGAAAAACAAAATGTCCTGATTGCAAAGGCACTCGACTTAGAAAAGATGCCAATTACGTTAAGATTGGTGGAATGGGAATTTCTGATTTGGTCAACAAACCTATTGGAGAATGTGTAAAATTTTTCGGTGAGCTAAAGCTTTCTAAACAAGAAATACAAATCGCACAACGAATACTAACCGAGATTCAAAACAGGTTGAAATACCTAACGGATGTTGGACTTGAATACTTGACCTTAAACCGACTTTCCAATACACTTTCTGGTGGAGAGTCGCAGCGTATCAATCTTGCAACTAGCCTTGGAAGCAGCTTGGTAGGTTCAATGTATATTTTAGATGAACCTTCAATCGGACTTCATCCACGCGATACACAACGCTTGATTGGTGTTCTGAAAGAATTAAAGGCGCAAGGAAATACTGTAATCGTGGTAGAACACGACGAGGAGATTATGCGCAATTCTGATATGCTTATTGATATGGGCCCCGAAGCGGGCACTGGAGGTGGGAATGTTGTTTTCAAAGGAGATATCAAAGACTTGATGAAGAAAGGCGGTACACTCACCTCCGACTATTTATCAGGAAAAAAGAAAATAACGATTGCCAAAAACAGAAAGCCAGGTAAAGACAAAATTATTATCAAAGGAGCGAGAGAAAACAATCTCAAAAACGTGTCTGTCGAAATTCCTTTGCGCTGTTTCACTGTCATTACTGGTGTTAGCGGCAGCGGAAAATCTAGTCTTGTTCGCGACATTCTGTATCCTGCCATTAAAAAAGAACTTGGTGGTTTTGGAGAAACAATCGGAGCTTTCGACTCTGTAGAAGGAGACATCAAAACGATAAAAAGTATTGAGTTCGTAGATCAAAATCCGATTGGAAAAAGTAGTCGCTCTAATCCCGTGACTTATGTGAAGGCGTGGGATGAAGTACGCGCGCTCTTCGCTAGTCAGCCGCTTTCAAAACAGAGAGGATACAAACCAACACATTTTAGTTTCAACGTTGATGGTGGACGCTGTGAAGCCTGCGAAGGAGAAGGTTATCAAACCATCGAAATGCAATTCATGGCCGACATTCGTCTGCTATGCGAATCATGCAAAGGCAAGCGTTTTAAAGAAGAAGTATTAGAAGTTCAATACAAAGGGAGCAGCGTGAGTGATGTGCTTGATATGACAGTAGATGATGCTGTAACTTTCTTTAGTCAAGATGCTGCAACGAATAAATCATTGTTGGCCAAATTGACTCCACTTCAACAAGTCGGCTTAGGCTATATCGGACTGGGCCAAAGTAGTTCTTCTCTTAGTGGCGGAGAAGCGCAGAGAATTAAACTCGCATCGTTCTTGACATTAGGAGGGACAAATCAACATACGCTTTTCATTTTCGATGAACCGACAACAGGTCTTCATTTCCACGACGTGCAAAAGTTGATGGATAGTTTTTATGCCCTGCTAGAAAAAGGCCATAGCATTATTGCAATTGAGCATAACGTGGATGTAATGCGAAACGCAGACTGGTTAGTTGATCTAGGTCCTGAAGGTGGCGACAAAGGAGGAAACCTTGTTTATTCAGGACCACCAGAAGGATTGAAAAAAGTAAAAGAATCCTACACAGGACATTACTTCTGATGACTACTTTTTAGCTGCAGGAATAGCAAATTTGATATTGTGTTCTTGAAAATTTTTACCCTCTGCTGTGCGACCCATGATTGAAAAAATTCCATCAACGCTGCCTGCGGTTGTAAGCTGCATTAGCAAAACCTTTTTATCACTGCCCGCATAGGCTGAAGGACTTTCTGGCAAGCAAAACCAAGCGCCGTCTTTGGTGGTCAATGCTGCCCCACTTTTCTCAAACGACTCTCCGATGTTCAATACCTCTGTATTGTTGCTGTAGTTATCTTCTGCGCCGATGGTAATCCACGAGTCAAATTTGACATCCGCATTTTCCTTTGTCAATTTCCGGCTAATATTTTTTGTTGTAAGTCCACCTTGATTTGATTGATAAAATGGCTTAGATGAGTGAATATCTAAAGGGTGTATACTATCTCCGAAGGCTATAAATACTTGATCACTATCATTAGCGAGAGTTATGTAGACGCGATACGTTTTTCCAGGAACAAGACCACCATTATCTACCTCTTCAATTTCGATTCCTTTGTATTGACTAAAAGCGCTAAATGCAACAAGCATCAATGAAATTGAGAGCAACGATTTTAAATTCATCATCATTAATTTTATATAAACTTTAGTTCACTACTTGGCTTCTTCCAAGTCGACGTGGACCTAGGCTACTGGAGCGGAATTTACCCGATTTTCTTTCTATGTAGTACCCCATCAAAATTTCATGCGTATGTGGACTAAGAACACGAGCATCTGTTGTAGTAATATCGTAGCTATAACCCAAGGTCCAATTTCTGTAGATTCCACCAAACATAAATGCAACAGCATCATTGTGACGGTAGGTGAAACCAGCCCATGCTGCACCATTGTAATTGGCTCTAAAGTTCACATCAATTTGAGCTGGAGTTACTGTTGTAAAACGCATAAATCCGCTTCCTTGAATATCCCAAGAATTGTTTACATAATGGCGATAAGACCCCATAAACTGGAAGTGACGAAGGTTAGCATTTTCACCTGGATTGATTGTGCTTTCAAGATTCAAATCACTTTGAAACAATTGAGGAATCGAAAAACCAGCATAGTATTTTTCACCATAAATAAGGAATCCAAATGTCGCATCTACATTGAAATGTGATTCAGCCTGCATTCCATTCAAAGCCTGATCAGTTTGATCTTGAACTACCAAAGAGGCGTTGTCGAATTTGTATTGCGAAGCATTCAAACTCAAACCGAAACTCACTGCATCGAAATTGTTCAGATCAATGCTATATGATCCAGTAAGTTCTGCGCCACTCTCGGAAATAGCACCACCAGTATTATCGCTATATGCAACTGCACCGACACCAATTCCATGTTGCAGTTTGGTATGCGCGCTAGCCATAAAAGTAGTAGGAGCACCTTTAAATCCTGCCCATTGATTTCTGTAACTAACAAAAATCGGAGAGTAGTTTTGTGTACCAGCAACCGCTGGATTCACCATAAACGTATTGATTGCAAATTGAGTTCTTCTAGAAATCTGTTGCGCACTCGCTGTCACACTCGCTAAGAGAGAAGCAGCTAAAACTGAAATTGAAATTATTCTTTTCATTTTTCTTTTCTCCTTAGTATTTGATTGTAACTGTACCTAAGATTGGGTCTTTCGTGCTGTCGTATTCTATTACGAAATAGTAATCGGCCACAGGCAAAGGTTCGCCTTCATATCTGCCGTCCCAAGGCGTATTGTATCCTGTAGAGCTAAATACCAATTGTCCCCATCGATTGAAAACATTCACAGTTGACAATGGGAAGTATTCCAATCCACCAATTACCCAGAAGTCGTTCGAACCATCACCGTTAGGAGTAATACCAGTTGAGATGTAAAAACAACCTATTGTTGGTTCCACCAAAATGAAAGCATCAAGAGTGCAACCAATATCATCGGTTACTGTCACTGTATAAGTCTCATTCGATGTGAGGCCTATAGCTGTTGGTGTAATTTGCTCTTCTGTATCATTCCACAAATATGAAATTGGAAGATTTCCGTTTTGAACGGCAACAGTTGCTGTTCCATCTTGCGTATCCCAACATGTCTCTGGCGAAGAGAATGTGCTAAGAACCATATCGGTAATAATATCTGGTATTACCTCAAAGTCTTCCTCGATGATACATCCTACTTCGTCAATAAGTTCTACTGTAACCGTTCCCTCTCCCAATGAATCTATTGCAAATGTTCCATCGCCATTATCCGTTACATTAAAAGCGTCTTCAGGGCTAATGAACGCGGTCAATTCGCCTGTTCCGCCGCCAACTTCAACTATAGCAGTTCCATCAAACATACCTGTGCACGTTGGTGCGTTAAGATTGAAATCAATCGTCAAAAGAGGTGGTTCTTCAATAGTGAAATCAAGTGTTGAAACACAGTCGTTGTTGTCGGACACTACCAATTGATAATCCTCTGCGCAAAGCAACCCGATTGTTCCGTTCACCGCACCTGTAGTTCCAATTGGAAGCAATTCATAGGAATAAGGTGTTGTTCCGCCTACCACTGCGTAAATCAAACTTCCATCACATGCACCACCGCAAGAAACATCATTCGTTGATGTTAAAGTTGTGACCAAAAGATCTGGTTCTGTAATGATTACATCTTCTTCATCAATACATCCATTTGCATCTTCAATAGTGTATGTATATGTGCCTGGAGCCAAATCAATAATTGTAGTTGGCAAAGCAAGATTGGTTGGAATCATTTGAACGTTGCCCGTGCCACCCGTGCTTGTAACTACCACTTGACCGTCAGCGAAGCCAAAACAACTCACGTTTGTTGGATTCAATTGGATAGAAAGTTCTTGCGGACCTGCAACAACAATGTTGGTAATAGGCTTAACACAACCGGCAATGTCAGTAATATTTACTGTGTATGTTCCTGCACATAGGTTGGAATAATTCGCAGAAGTGCCTGCACATGGAGCTGCGCAAAAACCTGCATTTGGAACTATCGAATACTCATAGCCGCCAAGTCCACCTGCAACATTCGTCACTTCAATTACTCCATCACATATTGCGAAGCAAGAAGCTGCTGTAGGCGCAACTGTGTATGACATTTCTAATGGTTGCAGAACTTCAAATTCTCCATTTAAATCACAACCATTTGCGTCTGTAATCGTGTAAGTATGTAATCCATCACAAAGCGCATTTGGATTGGCAGTAGCGCCAGCTGCATTGTTAACCTCTTGATCGAAAGGTCCTGTGCCACCTTGAATATCGAAAACTACGCTACCATTGCAAACATTGAAACAATTCACGTCAGTAACAGTTGGAGTAACCTGCACAGCATCTGGCTCTATAATCGTGAAATCTAGAGTTTCGCCACATCCGTTAGCATCGAATATTTCTACTTGATAAACACCACCATCGAGATTATCGAAATTTACGTTTAGTGTTCCAGTGCCAGTCTGGGTCTCGATGACGTCAGCACCTAGAGTTAAGATAGCGGTTATCAATCCTGTGCCACCGGTCACGGGACCTGTAATAGTTCCGTCGTCATAATTGTAACAAGGAATATCTGTTGACTCCAAATCGATAACCAATTCGGTCGGACAAACAATATTTATAGGAATGTTCACTGCACAATCGTTGGCGTCAGTAGCAATTAGTGTGTAATTACCGCAGTTTAAATTTGACAATTGATCTCCGCAAGCATAATTACCGCCGCCATTAGATGTGATAGTGACTGGGGCTGTTCCGCCGCTGCAAACAAGATCAATCAATCCATCTTGATCTCCAAAGCACAGAATCCCTTGAAGCAATTCTGGTTCAAAAATCAATTCTGTAGGTTCTACAATGGTGAATACCGCTGAAGTATCACGACAGCCCACGCTATCTATCATTGTATAGTAATAAGAACCATCATCAGTGCCTGTTATCGTTAGACCAGATAATTGATTATCGTAAGAATTTACAAGTGTGCCAGAGGTAATATTAGTTCCAGAATAAAGCGAATAGTCTACGTTTCCGAAACCACCATCTGAAATCACAATTTGAGAATCATCTCCAAAGCAAGCCGGATTCGTTACAGTTGGCGTAGCATCAAGCGGGAAATCAATACAAGGATGTGGAATATCCATGCAGATTCCGTATTCGAATTCGAATTGGGTTGTACCAACCTGCGATGGGGTTTTATAAGAAATATTGAAACAGCCGTTAAAGCCACCACAAGATGTGAATTGCGCAATTTTCACTCGCAAGTCAGAGCCCGCGCGTGACACTGATTGAGTGGCGCTGTATGCTGGAGCAACAGAAACTGCCCAACCATCCCAGAAAAAGCTACCACCATCAAAATTATTTCCGTTTAATGGTCCTTCAAAGTTATCTACCCATTCAGGACAAAAACCTATATTAACTGGAATATCTACACTGATATCGGAGCCGCATTGGTGTCCGATTGTGATATATGAATCAAACTCAGCGGCCTGTTGGTTAGGGATATTGAACTGCCATAAACAGTTATTTGTGTTGCCGTATTCTGTTTCTGTTTCGAACTGAAAAAGCCCACATGGAAAATTGAAATAAGTTACTGTATCAGTATCGAATATGCAGTCGGTATTGGGATCCTCTTCGCCAAAAACTGACAACAAATAACTATCGGCAGTGGTAAAGTTCACATAGACTTCATAGGTCACATAACCTGTTAAATCTATTCCTCCGATGGTTCCGTAGTGTACTGTCATATCCACAGAGTAAGGCGTAGCAGCCAACTGAGCAGAAGCTCCGAAGCCTGATGCGATAAACAGTATGCACAGAACAATACGATTGTAGAATGTCTTCATAATTGGGTATTATCTCTTTATACAAGTCTAGAAAAAGCTCCCAAACGTTGCAACTCCTAGGCGGAGCGGTGCGAATTTAATAATAATACCTCTGAAAAAAAAGCGGATAATCGTTCTCGAAACAATGGAAACGTATTGAGATTACCATGTTTACCTCCTACTAACGTGGTCATTTGAACATTCCCCTTACTTTTTAACTTGTTAAACAGCTTAAAAGCAGACGAATAGCGAACAACTTTATCCTTAGTACCATGAAAAATATGAACTGGGTAATCAACGTGATTTAGGTATAAATCGGACCTCATTTTATAGCGAATAAGCGTATCAACCGGAAAAAAAGGCAAATAAGAACGAGCAACGTCAATCAAATTATAAAAGGGAGTTTCCAAAACAAGCCCTGAAGCTACCTTTCTAGAAGCCAACCGTGTAGCAAATCCACTCCCTAAAGAACGACCATAAATGATGATTGGTAGTTCTGGAAATTTCTTGGTGATGAAGTCAAAACAAAATTCCACATCTCGATGCATCCTCGCTTCCGATCGTTGGCCATAACTCTGACCATATCCGCGGTAGTCCATTACAAAAACATCAAATCCATAGCCCGAAACTTCTTCTGCCATGAACTGCCATCTTTTTAGACTTCCAGTATTGCCGTGGAGATAAAAAACCAAACCTCTTGGCTTATCCACGGTTAGCAAAATAGAGTGAATTCTGCCTCCTAAGGGAGTATCCAAAAAATATTCCTGAGTCGAAGTTGATAGTCGACTCTCAAAAGAATCACTCGGAAATGTTGGAACAAAAATGAAATTCTCCTGGAAAAGAAAATAAATCACACATACACCAACATACGCCAGTGATAGAATGATTACTATTCTTAGAAAAATCTCCATGCCTACTTAGTAACGCATGATCTTCTCGATGGTTTCGTCCAGTCTATTATTAGCCAAGAAATTCTTTTCCAATCCTGCATTAAACGGAACTGGGGTATCCATGCTTGCCACACGCATCACAGGGGCATCAAGCGAAGCGAAACATTCCTCAGTAATTCTTGAAGCTATCTCTCCGCCAATTCCTCCCGTCAAACAGTCTTCATGTAAAACAATTACGCGCCCTGTTTTTCTAACGGAATTGTAAATAGTATCCATGTCTAAAGGAGCTAGCGTGCGAAGGTCAATCACTTCGATACCCTGATCTCCATGTTCTTTGACATAATTCAAAGCCCAATGAACTCCTAGACCGTAGGTAACAATTGTAAGTTTATCTCCAGTTGTCAAAACATTTGCAACTCCAAATGGAAGGGAGTAGTACCCGTCTGGAACATCACCTTCAATGCTCCTGTAAAGTGCCTTATGCTCGAAGAATAATACTGGATTGGGATCTTCAAAGGCTCTGATTAAAAGTCCTTTTGCATCCGCAGGAAAAGCAGGATACGCAATCTTCAAACCGGGTGTATGGAAGAACCAAGCCTCATTGCTTTGGCTATGGAAAGGTCCTGCAGCCACGCTTGCTCCGGTAGGCATGCGAACAACTACGTCTGCCTTTTCTGCCCAGCGATAATGAAGCTTCGCAAGATTATTTACAATTTGGTTCAAACCACAAGTCACAAAATCCGCGAACTGCATTTCAACCATTGCTTTGTAACCACTCATGCTCAAACCGAGCCCTGCACCAACGATAGCAGATTCGCACAATGGTGTATTTCGAACTCGATCTTTTCCAAACTCCGATAAAAATCCATCTGTAACTTTGAATACACCGCCATATTCAGCAATGTCTTGTCCCATTAAGATGAGATTGTCATGCTTGCGCATACTTTCCTTCAATCCATCGCTAATCGCATCAATCAATCTTTTTGAAGAAACGGAACCAGAAGGTGCGATTGGTGAATCATTAAATGGCGCAAACAAATCAGCCAATTCAGTATTGGTATCAGGAACAATGTCTGGTTCTGCGTAGGCAACTTTCAGTGCATCATTTATTTCCTGCTTAATCTCATTTCGAAGATTGAGAACAAAATCAGTTGAAACAATTCCTTGATCAATAAGCCATGCCTCATAATTATCAACCGGATCTTTTGATTCCCAAGATTCTATCAAACCTTCTGGATAATATTTTGTTCCACTTGCTTCTTCATGTCCACGCATTCTAAAAGTCATGCATTCGATCATGATAGGTCGTGGATTCTTTCGCATGCTCTCCGCAGCTTTTTTCACTGTGGTGTAGACTTCTATAATATTATTGCCATCGATTTGAATCGCATCTTCCGCCGGCATGCCATAGCCAATTGCTTTGTCAATAAACTGTTTACATCGAAATTGTTCACGACTCGGAGTAGATAATCCCCAAGAGTTGTTTTCAATTGCGATTATAACCGGCAGATCCCATACTGTCGCCACGTTTATTGCTTCATGGAAATCTCCTTCGCTCGCTCCGCCATCACCTGAGAAAACAATTGTAGCTTTTTCTTTTTTACCAATTTTATTAGCAAGCGCAATACCATCTGCAATTCCTAATTGTGGACCGAGATGTGAAATCATACCAACAACTTTGTGCTTCATTGTTCCAAAGTGAAAAGAGCGATCACGACCTTTGGTAAAGCCTGATTCTTTTCCTTGAAATTGTGCAAAAAGTTGTTCCAATGGCAAGTCTCTTCCAGTAAAAACACCTAAGTTTCTGTGCATTGGAAGAATGAATTCATCTTTCTCCATACCAAGCGCTACACCTACGGAAATCGCCTCTTGACCAAAACTACTAAACCACTTACTAATCTTGCCAAGTCGCAATTGACTCAACATTTTTTCTTCAATCAAGCGTGGTTTTAAAATCGCTTTGTACAATGTGATTAACTCATCATTGCTAAGGCCTGATTTCTTAAATTTTATCTGTGTTTTTTTGATGGTCGACATCTTCAATATTATTATTTCGCGAAAGTAGTAGGAGAATCGTTTTATTCTCACAAATCAAATTACATTTGTCCTATAATATATTAACTAAAACGTTATGGCATCTAAAATTTTAGACGAGCTGAAGCGTGAAATTGGCAAATTAGAATTAGAGTTGAAAACACTTGTTCATGCGGCCAATCTTATAGCAGAAGCATCTAGTACTCGAGGTCGCAAAGCTAAGGTTACAACCAAAGCGGACAGCATCATTTCGACCCTTGGGAAAGGCTCTAAGGCAAGTAAAATTGCCAAGGGCAAGCGGGGGAGACCGAAGGGTAGTACAAACAAACCTGGCGCTAAAAAACCAGGACCAAAAACTGGACAATCAACCGCTCCCAAAGCGGTCGTTCAAAAAACTAAAGGCAAAAGAGGTCCTAAGCCGAAAGCAAAAGCAGAAGCTTAAAACACTCAATAAAAAACCCCGCAATTCGCGGGGTTTTTTATTACAAGTTAATTCTTAACCCAGAAACAAAATTGAATCCTGAACTTACTATCGTTCCACCCTCGGGAGTGCTCAGTAAGGTGATAGACGGAGCCACTTCCCAATTCAAATACAACTTCTTCCAAAATTCTCTTTTCTTGCCCAAATTAATGCTCACACCTGCTGGAATATTCAAACTCGTGAGCCAGCCATTTCCATTTGCTCGACGATAAGAATAATAGATATTTTCTTTACTCTCCAAATCATATTCATTAAAAATACCAGCATCACGAATCACTGTATTATAGGATTCCGAATACTCAAATTCCGAAACAGCGCTCGTCAAAATAGCTGCGCTAACCCCT
>CALRZB010000034.1:0-16065 GCA_943372555.1 Chryseobacterium gleum
TGGCAAGCCGCATGGGCGTAGCTGCAGTAGAAGGACTTCTGCAAGCGCGCAAGGATGTAATGGTAGGTATCATCAATGATCGTGAAACCTACACATCCCTTGAGGAATCAATTACCAGAGCAAACATCCCTAATCGCGATGAATTGCGAATAGCGAGAATTCTCTCTATTTAATAACAAAAGAAAACACAAAATGAAAAAAGTAGCAATCAATGGTTTCGGACGCATCGGAAGAATGTGTTTCAGAAGCTTGATTCAAAATCCAAACATAGAAATCGTAGCAATTAACGATTTGACTGACGTTCCAACTCTTGCCCATCTTTTGAAGTACGATAGTGTGCACGGAAGATTTGGTCACAGTGTTGAAGCAGGTGATGGTGCTCTTATCGTAAATGGTAAGTCAATCAAAATATTCGCTCAGAAAGACCCATCAGCATTGCCTTGGGGCGATTTGAGCGTAGATGTCGTAATTGAATCTACAGGTATTTTCACTGATAAAGAAGGTGCTTCAAAACACATTTCTGCCGGTGCTAAAAAAGTAATTATCAGCGCTCCTGCCACAGGTGGTATCAAAACGATTGTGCTAGGTGTAAATGATGAAATGCTTACAGCTGAAGATACAATTATTTCAAATGCATCGTGCACAACGAATTGTCTTGCTCCAATGGCAAAAGTTCTAAACGACAAGTTTGGAATTGAAAAGGGCTATATCACCACGGTTCACGCCTATACTGCGGATCAACGTTTGCAAGACTCTCCACACAAGGACTTGAGAAGAGCACGCGCTGCAGCATTGAGCATGGTACCAACTTCTACAGGAGCTGCTAAAGCAGTTGGTGAAGTTCTTCCTACCCTCAAAGGCAAATTGGATGGTGTAGCTGTTCGTGTACCAACCCCAGATGGATCACTTACAGATCTTGTTGCTGTTCTTTCAAGAGAAGTAACAAAAGAAGAAGTGAATGCTGCAATGAAAGAAGCTTCAGAAACTCACATGAAAGGAATATTAGAGTATTGCACAGACCCAATTGTATCAATAGATATCGTAGGTAATTTGCATTCATGTATTTTTGATGCCGCTCTAACTTCAACTAATGGAAATTTGGTTAAAGTAATGGGGTGGTATGATAATGAGGCTGGCTATTCTGAGCGCGTTTGCGATCTAGTTGCCAAGTTATAATTGAAAGTTCTACTAAACCAAATAGACCATAATGATTCTAATAGCCGACAGCGGATCCACTAAATGTGATTGGGCCCTGATTGACGAAAAAGGCACTCGTTTGGGTGATTTTCAAACCATGGGTTTGAATCCCTACTTTCACAATGAAAACGTGATCGAAGTTGCCTTGAGAGCAAATAAGGAATTCTATGCTATTGCGCCTCAAGTAAAGCAATTGTACTTTTATGGTGCAGGAAGCTCAACAGATGAGATGTGCAAAATTATGCATGCTGGCTTAGCTCGAGTTCTTGTTAATGCAGAAATACTTGTTGATCATGATCTGGTTGGTTCTGCAATGAGCACATATGATGGTCGTCCCTGCATCTCTTGTATTCTTGGAACAGGAAGTAATTCTTGCTTTTTTGATGGAAAACAAGTGTATGAAGAAATTCCGTCGTTGGCTTACATCCTAGGCGATGAAGCGAGTGGAAGTTATTTTGGAAAAATTCTTTTGCAAGAATATTTCTATAAAAAGCTTCCTCAAGATTTGAAAGAAGCTTTCGAAGAACGATTTGCACCAACTAAAGAAGAAATCATTTCTCGTGTATATCGTGAGCCAAATGCCAATGTATACTTAGCTAGTTTCATGAAGTTTATTGGTGAACATAGAGATCATCCGCATGTGAAGGAATGGGTGAAGAAAGGTATGATTCACTTCATCAATATCCACGTAAAATGCTATTCTAATTGGGCTGAAGTGCCTGTGCATTTTGTTGGAAGCATTGGTCACTATTTCGAAGATTGCCTTCAAGAAGCAGCAAAAGAAACAGGAATTCATCTTGGTCGAATCATTCGAAAACCGATTGATGGGCTCGTAGAATATCATGTGAAATTTAAATTCCAGCACGCATAAATGGCTATCAAGGCTTGCATTTTTGATATGGATGGCGTTATCGTAGATACCGCTAAATACCACTTTAAAGCGTGGCAACGTCTTGCTGATACGCTCGGAATTCCCTTTACAGAAGAACAAAATGAGCAGCTCAAAGGAGTGAGCCGTGTTGATTCTTTAGAAAGGATTTTAGCTTGGGGAAACCTTCAACTCAACAACAACAAGAAGATTGAGCTGATGGATCTCAAGAACAAATGGTATCTCGATTTTGTCGCAGAAGTATCTCCTGAAGAAATGTTACCTGGCGCACATGATTTCATTATTTCATTGAAAGAAAATGGAATAAAAGTAGCTCTTGGCTCTTCTAGTCGCAATTCTATCTTGATTCTTGAAAAACTCGGTATCATCCATTTGTTTGATGCAATCATTGATGGAACAAAAATTCATTTTTCGAAACCGCATCCTGAAGTATTTCTCAAAGGCGCAGCAGATTTGAATGTACTACCATCTGAGGTAATAGTTTTTGAAGATGCCATTTCTGGTGTTGAAGCTGCCAAAGCAGGAGGATTTCATTGCATTGGAATAGGGGATGCGAGCACGCTTAATCAAGCTGATATGATTATCAATTCACTCGCTGAAGTAAATCTTGAAACCTTGAAGAAGTTCTAAAAAAAAAGACTGTTTATATTAAAATTCAAAAGCCCGCTAGAGCATTACGCTTAGCGGGCTTTTTACTTCGACCAAGTAAATTGGTCTCCACCCTATTTCTTTATCTCACGATTAATTTTTCTTCGCGCAATCTTCCATTCAAAGTGTATTGTATTACATACACTCCTGAAGATAGTGGGTGTTGGAATTCGTATTCTGTTTTGTCGGTGGCAGCTGTCGCAATAACAATTGTCATTGTCTCAACTAAGTTTCCAATGCTTCCGAAAATCTTTAGGTCTTTAACGTGACTACCTGAACTTAAGTTACCGAAATCAAGTGTTATTTTGTTGCCATCACATGGATTCGGATAGAAAATTAAATCACCAGTTGAAGCGATTTCTCCAATACCAACTCCCACAGCAAATGTGACGTTGCATGATGTTCCCCAATCAGTGAATAAATCGTTGCCCATATTACAACGCACGGTCACACTGTATGTCTGGCCATTAACAAATGACATCTGATCATTTAGCTGAATCATGGGAATATTAGTCACAAGTGTATTGTCAAAATCAACACCTACAATATGCCATTCATATTCAACAGCAGAAGCAATTTCTGATGCTGTAATGGTATGATTCCATTCTGTAATTGTGCTTCCGCAGTCTGCAGATGATAGCGCAGTGGTGCCGAGTGATTGTTCGGTTTGAACTGCACAAACTTCACCATAAGGTCCCCAAACGCCATTCACTAATACTTTTACTACCACTACTAAATTCATGTTGTTTTGAATCGCTGAAGTTTGACCAAGGAAATATTGATTACCTATAGTAAATTCTTCTGCGATGATTTGTCCAATCTCAGTTGCAAATTTCCATTGATACATTTCTGCTGTTTCAACGTTTTCACATGTTAATACTGCTGTCAACGGCACATTAGTGCTGCCGCAATCCGCTGCAATCAACTTAGTTGTAGGTGTAATAATTTCACAATCGTAAGGAATGGTTACCTCTGCATTCAAAGCACATCCATTGATATCCGCTACGCTAATAGTATAGTCACCAGCACTTAATCCTGTTGCAGTAAATGCTTGTGATCCATCAGCCCATACAACTACATAATCACCATTTCCGCCATCTACATCGACAGTTGCACTTCCATCATTTCCAGCGCATGTTTCAGATGAAGTCACGATCACACTTGCCACAAGAATGGTTGGTTGCTCGATCAAGAATGATTCTACATCGGTACATCCATTAACGTCCGTTGCAGTAAGTATATATGTTCCAGTCGCAAGTCCAGTAGTGAAATTGCCGCTATTTCCATTGCTCCAAGAGTAGTTTATCGCTCCTGTTCCACCAGTTGCTGTAGCTGTTGCTGTGCCGTCTGATGTTGCATAGCAAGATGCATCTGTATGGAATACCGATACTGAAACTACCGCTGGTTGAGTTACTGTAAATGTTTGAGTTATGCTACATCCGTTTACATCAGAAACTTGAACAGTGTATGTACCAGCAGCAACATTTGAAATTGTTGCGCCATTTATTCCATTACTCCAAGAATATGTTTTATTTCCAGTGCCGCCAGTAGCAGAAGCTGTAATGCTCCCATTATTTCCACCGCTGCAACTTACATTAGAAACAGTTCCAGTAACTGCTAAAGCAGATGGCGCGCTAACTGAAGTACTCGCTGTTTTAACGCAACCTTGAGCATCAGTAACTGTCACCGAATATGAACCTGCTCCTATGTTGCTAAGAGAAGCTGCAGTTTGTCCACTCGCCCAAACATAAGTGTAAGGTGAATTTCCGCCAGTGACAGCTGATGTTACTGAACCATTTGTTCCGCCATTGCATAGAGGAGCTGTTGCAGTAAGTGTAACATTAGGCGCTGCAGATACTGTTATGCAATTTGCGCAGGTATAAGAGTTTGATCCAAATGAATTACTTACTGTAAGAGATACATCAAATGTGCCTGTATTTGGATATGCGATTCCACTCGGATTTGCTTGTGTCGAAATAGCAGTTGATGCGCCTTCGAAAGTCCAGCTATATGTAGTAGGTCCGTTTTGTCCAGTGTAAGTGTAATTTACAGAACCTGCTTGACATATAAGATTATCATTTACTGAGAATGTTGCTGAAGGAGCGCTGCCCGCTGGAGCTCCACTCACACAGAATGGATTCGTAGAAACACCACCCCAGTTGCCTTGTTGATGAACAAGTAGAACATTTTCGTCATCGTATAGATTGAATTGTCCGTTTGTCATTCCCATTCCATCACCATATTGGTCATGGAATATCAATTGATAACATCCATTTGGAAGACATAAAGATTCGGTATAAACAGTTCCTTGAATGTTATTAGCATAAGGACCACCAACATCCATTTGATTGCCATTTGCATCTACAATTTCCCAGGTAGTTTCAGCACCGAAATAGTCTACTTGAACAGTCAATGTCAAAGTAGCGCCAGTGGTTACAGAGAATGTGCTTGTACCTTGGTTATTAGAGGAGTTTTCATCTGATAATCCATTTGGATTTGAAGTGTATGCATAGAAAGTATGGTCTCCCAAACTTGCTATTACTGTAGGCAATGTAACTGATGCACTTGATCCAGATGCCATATTTCCTGTCCAACTATATGTTGCTGCACCTGATCCATCAATATTATAATTAATAGTAACAGAGGTAAGAGCGGCACTACCAAAGTTGGTAAGTGTCACTTGTGGAATATAAGATGTATTGCAACTTGTTCCTGTTGGAGCCAATACTGCAGTAATTCCCGCATCACGAGTATATACAGGCATACAACCAAGACTCGAAAGCAAAGATGTTCTTTGTGTTTCTAATGTTGTACGCATGCGTGTGCGTTGACCATCAGTAAACATATTTTGACAAGTTTGTCCAGTGTAGTCGAGGTAGTTGGAAACTTGTTGTGTTCCGCTGCATGCAGGAGAACTGCAAGAAGCATTTAGAATAGTGACTGGAGTGTCGCAAACACGGTCGCCACCTGTAGAGCAATTTGCTTCTGCTCCGCAAGTGGTTGTTTCTTGAAAAGTGTGGTACAAACCAAAATAGTGACCCATTTCGTGAGTCAGTGTTCGGTTCATATTAGTATAAGACTTCAAAGTACCAACCGTTCCAAATGCATTATATAGAACAACTATACCATCAATTGGATTTGCGAAAGGGAAGTAGGCATAGCCTTGAACTCCGCTTCCTGCGTCGTTGTTCTCGATTTCGTTTACAATCCAGATATTTACATATTGTGCTCTTGGCCAAGTACTAAGAGCCTTAACAGTTGCTTCATCCGCTCCAGCTGCTCCGCTAGATTCAATACCTTGATCTGCATAAAGTGCCACAGAACTTCCATTGACACGATTGATTCCAGTTGATGGCTGACCTGAAGGGTTTCGGCTAGCAAGACAGAACTGGATTTGAACATCAACTCCAGCGCCAAAGCCGTTAGTGCCGGATTCTTTACGGAAGTCATCATTCAATGCAGAAATAGCAGAATAAATCTGCTCATCACTGATGTTTGATCCCATACCATAAGCTTCGCCTTCGTGAATTACATGCACTACCACAGGGATAGTGTAGATGTCGTTAGTACGGTCGGCAGGCGACAATTCCATTTGCTGATGGTAAGCTTCTTCCAAAAGAAAAAGGCTACGAGCAAATCGAGGGTCGTGCATCACCAAACTGTCGTGCTTTTCAGCAGAACCGCAAGTGTGTGTGATGTCCTGCGCATTGGATGCGAAGGCCGATAGTAGTGCAAAAAGGAGGAATAGCGTGGATTTCCACTTGGTCAACGTTTTCATTTCCTTGTCGCTTGTTTTTTTAATAGGGTTGGAGAACAAGCAAGCGGTTATACTGTAAGAGACTAAAAAGAGTTACATTGTTTGAAAATTGTCTTTTTTTAGCGGATAATTCGCGGGAATTGCGCACTTTTGCGGCCTACATTTAATGACAATGAAAGAAGTTTATATCGTTTCTGCTGTCCGCACTCCTCTGGGTAGTTTCGGCGGCTCACTTGCCTCTGTTTCAGCTACTAAATTGGGCGCTGTTGCAATCAAAGGCGCTTTGGATCGCATTTCTTTGAACCCAAATGAAGTTCAAGAAGTCCTTATGGGATCTGTAATCCAAGCTAATCTCGGTCAAGCTCCTGCTCGTCAGGCTGCAAAATTTGCAGGTTTGCCAGATGGCGTTCAATGCACAACCATCAACAAAGTTTGTGCTTCAGGCATGAAGGCTGTGATGCAAGGCGCGCAAAGCATAATGCTGGGTGATGCTGATGTTGTTGTGGCGGGAGGAATGGAAAGTATGAGCAATGTGCCATTCTATGCTGAAACACTTCGTTGGGGTAATAAGTATGGCAACACAACTTTAATTGATGGTCTTGCAAAAGACGGATTGACAGATGTTTACCATAATTATCCAATGGGCACTGCCGCTGACATGTGCGCAAAAGAATGCAACATTTCACGCGAAGATCAAGATGCTTTTGCCATCGAATCATACAAACGCTCTGCTGCTGCATGGGCTGCTGGTAAATTCAATGACGAAATTGTTCCTGTAGAAATTGTTGGACGAAAAGGCGATGTAACTCTCTTTTCCGAAGATGAGGAATATAAAAGTGTAAACTTTGATAAGATTGCTGGTTTGCGTCCTGCTTTCTCGAAAGAGGGAACTGTTACTGCCGCAAATGCAAGTACTATGAACGATGGCGCTGCAGCTCTTGTATTGATGAGCAAGGAAAAAATGGAAGCTCTTGGATTAACTCCATTGGCTAAAATCCGCGGATATGCGGATGCTGAGCAAGCTCCAGAATGGTTTACAACAACTCCTTCTTTGGCATTGCCAAAGGCTGCTGCTAAAGCAGGATTGACTCTTGCGGATCTTGAGTTTGTAGAATTGAATGAAGCTTTTTCGGTAGTGGGTATCGTGAATACCCAAAAGATGAATCTTGATCCAGCTCGTGTCAACGTCAACGGCGGTGCGGTTTCTCTTGGACACCCACTTGGTTGCAGCGGCGCTCGTATTATCGTTTCATTGATTCATATTCTAAAACAGAATAATGCGAAAATCGGCGGTGCTGGTATTTGCAATGGTGGCGGTGGCGCTAGTGCTATCGTTGTTGAAGCTTGCTAGTAGCGAATCCATATGAAGATATTGCCAACAAGAAATACCCCCAGATGGATCATTTTTATGATCGATCTTGGGGGTTGTTTTTTCTCGTTAATCATAGCATATCTCATTCGATTTGAATTTCATCCTCCCTTGAATGAAATACAAATTGCCCAAGCATTTTTGTTGCCTTTCTTCATTATTAGAGCTGTTTCATTCTTTATTGGGAAAACATATGCGGGAATAATTCGATACACCTCAACTCAAGATGCGCTTCGAATATTCACTGTTATCACATTAGGATCGCTTGCTTTTGTAGCGGCAAATAAGATCCGATTCCACTTTTTTGATCATCAATATTTTCTTCCTATATCCATAATTATTGTGGATTATTTGCTCACCTTATTCTTTATGATTGTGAGTAGGATTGCCGTTAAAGTGCTCTATCTTGAATTGAAAACTCCGGCGAAGGTGAATCGCAGAGTTCTCATCTTTGGAGCAGGTGAAGGTGGTTACATTACCAAAAGAACTATAGATAGAGATAAATCTTCGGGAACAGAAGTTGTCGCATTTATCGATGATGATAAATCAAAAAGCGGCAAAAAAATGGAAGGTGCAGACATCTATCATTCGGATAAAATGAAAGAGATTCTGTCGTTGCAAAAAATTGATGAGATTATTCTTGCAACTCCTGGTTTGTCTGCAACACGAAAGGCTCAACTAATCAAAGACGCCCTAGAATCTGGCGTTAAAGTAAGTCAGCTTCCGCCCGCCACGCAGTGGATAGGAGGAGAGCTTAGTGTAAAGCAAATTCGCGATATTAAAATCGAAGACTTGCTCGGTCGTGATACTATAAAATTAGATAGCACTCCAGTTGCCAATCAAATAAAAGGCAAGCGCGTTCTAATTAGTGGCGCAGCCGGAAGCATAGGCAGTGAGCTTGTTCGTCAAGTCTTAGGATATGGCCCATCAAAATTGATAATGCTCGATCAAGCAGAAACTCCTTTGTTTGAGCTTGAAAATGAAATCAAAGAAAATGATCGAAATCATGTTTGCGAAACGATTATTGGTGATGTTCGCCAATTTGATCGCATGAAACGCATGATGGATTATTTCAAACCACAGATAGTTTTTCATGCGGCTGCATATAAGCATGTGCCATTGATGGAAAATAATCCTAGTGAGGCTGTGCTTGCAAACGTGATGGGAACCAAAAATTTATCAGACCTCTCCGATGAATTTGGTGTGGAAACTTTTGTACTTATTAGCACGGATAAGGCTGTAAATCCTACAAGTGTAATGGGTGCAACTAAGCGGGTAGGAGAGATGTATGTGCAATCGAAGAATGAAGTTTCGAAAACTAATTATATCACCACGCGATTTGGAAATGTACTTGGAAGCAACGGCTCTGTTATTCCTACATTCAAAAAACAAATCGAGGCAGGCGGACCTTTAACAGTAACCCATCCTGATGTCACCCGTTTCTTTATGACGATTCCCGAGGCTGTTCAATTGGTTTTGGAAGCCGGTGCAATGGGTAATGGGGGAGAGATTTTTGCATTTGATATGGGCGAAAGTGTCAAGATTGTTGACCTCGCAACCAATATGATAAAGCTTTCTGGACTCGAATTGGGTAAGGACATTGAAATCAAATTCACAGGATTACGTCCAGGAGAAAAGTTATTCGAAGAGGTCTTAAGTCAAAAGGAAAATACAGTTCCAACCCATCATCCCAAAATTGTAATTGCTCAAGTTCGCAGTTATCTGCATGATGCTGTGAGCAATGATGTTTCTGAATTGATTAATCTTTTTGAAATTCAGAACAACGATAGGATTGTTTCGAAGCTTAAAAATATGATCCCAGAGTACTTAAGTAATAACTCTGATTTCCAGAAGCTAGATCATTAGTAAATCACTACTTTTGATGTCCTTTCATTACTATTATGACGCTAGATAAAAATATTGAAATTGCTAATCTCCAAGGTGAGATTGGTAAGTATATCGGGTTAGGCCAGAATAGCCTTATTTTTAATTTTGAAGAGGGAGCTCGCTCTGTTCTGCTTCGATTAATCACTGCTAATCCGCGTCACAATCAAAGCTTCTTGTTTCACACCGTAGAGGGCTCTTCTAAGATTGAAGCATTGAAAGAGATGCTTGAATACGTTGAGAACTATAAAGAAGCTGAAAGCAGTTACACCATACAGTGGAGCTTGAAAGGGGAGAACTCACTTCATACATCTTATTTCCGAGCAAAGAATATTCTTGGTGCTTTGGATAAACTTTATTTTGAAAGGGATCCCAATTCAATTACCGTTTTCAGTGTAATGCTGAATCCTATTTCTTAATCGGTCTATTTTGAGTGAGGAAATTCATTCGTACAAAACAATAGAAGCCGCCTCAGAATCTCAATACAGAGTTTTAGGTAGTCGGCATCTTTGCTATGCTTATCCAGTAAATTCTGAAGAGGAAGTCAAGCAATTAATTGATCAGTTGTGGAAGGATAATCACAACGCTACCCATGTTTGCTATTCATGGCGTCTGGGATTTGATAAAATTCGATATCGAATTAACGATGATGGCGAGCCAAGCGGAACAGCAGGGAAGCCGATTTTTGGTCAAATACAGTCTTTCGATTTAACCAATATTCTAATAGCTGTGGTTCGCTATTATGGGGGAACGAAATTGGGAACAGGTGGGCTGATTGATGCCTATAAGACAGCTTCAAAATTGGCTATTGAGGCCGCAACGATAGTTGAAAAACCAGTTAAGGATCACTTTAAAGTTAACTTCTCTTATGAGCAAATGCCCAACGTAATGAAGTTGCTTAAAGATTTGGATTTTGAAAAATTGAACGCCACATTCGAAGATAGGGGCGAAGTAGAGTTTTTGCTCGAAGTAAGAGCGCACGATTCTTTTATGAAAGCTGTTGAAGAAATGAATCTTGATATGACATTCTTAGGAAGAAGATAATCCGATGCGGTGCGGTTACCACCAAAAACGGTCTTTTGATTCCCTGATACTGCCTGCCTCTCCCTTTGATAGCACCAGAGTATTCAATTGAGTTTTAGCGGCAACCACATTTTCCTTGCATCGGTTTCTGTAGCAGTTAACCAACACTTTTTTGGAATATTGTTTTATTCAGAAAAAAAATTATCCCTTTACGATTTTTCTAGAAAAAGTTTTACCGTTTTGAGAGATCTGCATGTAATATGCTCCATTTGAATGAGCAGAAATATCAATGGTATTGCTGTAATTCCTCATCCCCGAAATCATTTCAGAAAATACTTGGTGTCCTTTGGAATCAAAAATCACAATGTTGATGTCTCCTTCATCCGCCAATTTGAAAGCAAGATTGATGATTCCATTGTTAGGGTTTGGGAAGAATGAAATCGTTTCGAATTTCAAAGTATTTTCAATGTTCAGCTTTGGACTTGCATTGGTGTTTACGGATGCCGCTTCTTCTGCAGAAATTTCAACGATGTCAATTGTAATTGAAATCTTGTCGCTATTTCCATCTCTTAATTCATTCAATTGCTCTTGAAGACGATCCTTTTCTAAGAGAATGAATTGCTCTTGTTCTTCCAATTGACGAAGCAACTCTTCCATGTTTTGTTCGATATCTTCCTCATCCATATCGAATTCAAAATTGTAATTGTAGTTTCCAAATTCATCCATTCCTTGATAGTCGTGGAATATTCTGAAATCGTCTTTTGTACTGCTCTCCTTTGAACCGAGTTTGCCTTCAAAGCTCTTTAGTTTGCCATCACGCTCAACGGTCACTTTAATATCTTCACCAACCTTCTGTTTGCAGATCGTTTCTTTCATTTGATCGAAACTGATAATTTCTACACCGTTAATTTCTTTTATAATATCGCTTTCGATTAAACCAATTTCTTCAGCTGTTGAACCAGGAAGTACCGAACCAATCAGAACGCCTGTTTGATAACAAAGTCCCCCCGGTGTTACTCCCAAGAAGGGAGTTTCTTCATTTAGAAAACCTTCACCTTCCCATGTAAATGGTTGGCAAATTTTCATTGAATCGCAAAGATTTTTGTCTGGACAAATTATGGTTATTGAATCGCCATCAAAGAAATAATCAATATTCGGAACAGGAAAGGCAGGCATTTCTCCATTTTCCATATTTGGGCTAAACATAATAGGACCAGCTTCCCTTTCTCCTAAAATAACTTTCTTGTTTTTCTTTTTTCCATCTCTTAAATAAGTCAGTTTTACTTCATCTCCAGGTTTCTTTTGATGAATGTAGTTGATGACATCTTCAATTCTAGCAATCTCTTGTTCGTCTATTTTTAATATTTGATCTCCAATCGCTAACTCCGCTTTTTCTGCTGCGGTGCCCTCAATAATTTCTGAAATCTCCACAACGTTGCTTGTTCCATTTCCACCCATTAACATCACACCGAGATATGCTTGTGGCTCCATCTCAGTCATGTCCCAACCTTGAGCAAATGGAAAATTCATCTCAGGGAAGTAATTCAAATCAAAAGAACTGTTTTCTCCTTCTTGATTTGACTTTTCAATATTTATTTGAAACTCTTGACCTGGAAGTAATTGGCCCAATTCATCTACCACACCCAATTCTTTTAGAATCTCAGAAAGGTCTTGTCCATTGGCCAAGTCGATTTCCTTGGTTTCTTCGATTGTCTGGCCATTAATTTCTTTTTTAATATGAATCTTAGCCTTTGTCTGTGCAAATGCAACAAAAGAGAAAAGCATACACGAAAAAATCAGAATAAATTTTGAGAAATGGATCTTTGACATTGAGGTTATGTTTGGATAGCGCTAAGATAAGAATGGAAAATTGCTCTAACCTGTTAAAGCCTCTAAAAGAGTGTTAAGGAACATCCTCTTTGAAGAAAGCAATGAAGCGAAGTGGAATGAGGTGAACATCCTTGTAGTAAAAATGAATGATCTCGCTATAGGGATATCCTAAAGTGGCCATACGCATTGCGCCTTCTTGGCAAAGGCCTACACCATGACCAAAGCCTTGTCCGATAAATGTTACATCCTCACCATGTTGATGCACAGTGAAATAAGCGCTTCTGAGTTTGAAGTCTTGGCGAATAAGCTTGGTTGGAATCTTCAAGGTGCTATCAACGAAGTATGTCTGCTTTTCACTCGGGAAATAAGCCAATGCAGATGCATAACTTGAGTCGGTTAAAGGAAAGCGCTTCGACTCTAAGTAGTCAGTCCACTGATTTTTGGGAACAGATTTTTCCCAATTGCTATGAGGCATTACCAAACAAAAAGTATCAGCGCGACCAACACAATAGGAGAGTGGTTTGCTCCAAACATCCTCGGCATTCACAGTGTGACCGCCACAATTAGAATGAAAAGCGGCGGTGATAAGATCAATGTTATGATCTACAATTACCATGTCTTCCGTATCCTGGGTCGCTACCACCGCATCGGGCGTGTGTCTGGCTATTCCATGATACACTTGACAATGGGTTCCATCACACACACTAAACCCTTCAACCTCATGTCGGCGCAAATTAGCACAAGCATAAGTTCTACTAATGATTGCTTGAACTTTGTAATATTCGATATGGTGATTACTTCCACCTTCAGCTTCGATTACGCCTGAAACATATCGCTCGACTGCCAACTGGTTTATAAGTTGAAGTCGGCTTGGTGCTTGAACAGCGATAAGTTTTCCCTCATAAATTCGGGTATTTGCTTTTGAACCGACTGGCTGAATTTTAAATTGTGAAAAGGCACCGCCATCTAAAGTGATCTTCTTAAATCCAGATTTTGTACTACCATTAAAAACGATAGAAACACCCGCGCCAACTGAACTGATATCAGCATGGCCTCCGCTATTCAATTGGCCAATCATCTCACCGTCTGCATAAACCGAAATTGTCCCTTTAACAATGGTTATTCCCGCACGACTGAAAGACTGTCCATTGAATAATCCAATTTTCAAAGGCTCAGCTGCCAATGAACAAAGAGATACAAGACAAAATAATATGAATAGATAAGACTTTCTCACAGAACGAAAGTAATTTCCGTTCCAACGAAGAATTAGCTGTGTTTATTTAGTTTTCAACACTATAGTGGCAGTTCTTTCTGAAGCGCCTACGCCACCTAGTCTCTCATACAATGCGTCATAGTCTACTGCCATTTGTTTTTTTCGAGATTCTGAATTGAGCAATGCATCCAACTCTTTGCGGATATTCTCCACATTCAGATCATCCTGAATCAATTCTAAAACAGCTGGTTTATCTAATATCAAATTTACGAGTGAAATGTATTTGATCTTTACCAGGCGCTTTGCTATGATGTAAGAAATCTTATTTGCTTTGTAACAAACAACCTGTGGAAGCTTCAGAAGTCCGGCTTCTAATGTGGCAGTTCCACTTGTAATGAGCCCAGCCTTCGCCATTTTTAAAACTTCATAGGTCTTACCAAAAACAAGCTCTACGTTTTTTCCTGCAATAAATGGAGCATAGAAATCGGCAGTCATTCCAGGTGCACCAGCAATGATGCATTTATAATTACCCACATTTTCAACAGCCTTCAGCATGATGGGAAGCATGGCAGAAATTTCTTGCTTACGCGATCCAGGAAGCAATGCTATGATTTCTTGTTTTTCTTTTGTGCTATCGTCTTTTGCAATTTCATCTAATAGCGGATGACCAACAAAATGTGCATTGTAATTAAAGCGAGTATAAAAGTCTTTTTCGAAAGGAAGCACCACACACATATCATCCACACATTTTTTTATTTTGTGCACTCTTCCTTGTTTCCAAGCCCATATTTGGGGGGAGATGTAATAGACCACTCGAATACCTTGTTCTTTCGCCCATTCAGCGATTCTCAAATTGAAACCAGGATAATCAATCAATACCAATACATCAGGTTTAAATTCTAGAACATCTTTTTTACAAAAAGCAATATTTCGGAGAATGGTTCTGAGATTGAATAGTACTTCTATAAAGCCCATGAATGCAAGTTCTCGATAATGCTTCACAACTTTAGCTCCGGCCTTTTCCATCAATTCTCCTCCCCAACAATGGATGGTTGAGTTGGGACTTTTCTTTAGAATTTCATGCACCAAATTTGATCCATGGAGATCTCCTGATGCTTCGCCAGCGATAATATATATTCTCATTTATTAATAATAATAAACAGCAACAGGAACAGCCAAGATAACCACTGCAAGAATTCCTTTACACATGTTATACCAGTTGTAGCGCATAAATAAGAAGAACAAGAGTACATCCATCAGAACACTAATCGTGACTATTTTATCAGTAAAAAATGTTGTTCCAATAAATACATCTTTGTAGAAATACTCAAACGTCGTATCATTTGCTATTGACCAAAAAAAGCCAAAAGCTGAAAATCCAATTAATGCTCCGAGTATTCCAACGATAAGTCCAATCCAGAATTTATCAAATTTTTGTTGCATCATAATGTCCATTGTTGAAGGTGAGAAATGGCATGATATGCCGTTAGATCATACTGAACGGGCACCACAGAAACAAAATTGTGACTCAATGCATACTCGTCTGAATCTTCACCTTTATCGTGTGTTTTAAATTCCCCAAGCATCCAATAATATGACTTTCCTGATGGATCGGAGCGATGATCGAAATTATCTTCCCAATAAGCTTTAGCTTGACGACAAACTTTAATTCCCTTTATATCCTCCGGCGAACCTTTTGGAATATTCACATTCAAGCATATTCCTTCTGGAAAAGCTTTTTCGTTTAATATTTGATTTGCAATCTTGGTAGCCACAGCTTGTGATGCTCGGAAATCTGCATCGTGATCATGGTCTAAAAGTGAAAAACCAACTGAGGGAATTCCCTCAACCGCGCCTTCTACAGCCGCCGACATCGTGCCTGAATAAATTACATTGATAGAAGAGTTTGAACCATGATTGATTCCACTTACCAGCAAATCAGGCTTTCTATCCAGCACTTTTGCAATAGCTAATTTGACGCAATCGACAGGTGTTCCGCTAGCGGTGTAGGCTTTTATTCCTGGAAAAATTTTCTCTTCTTGCAAACGTAGGATGCCGCTAATAGTGACGGCATGACCCATTCCACTCTGTGGTTTATCCGGAGCAACTACAACAACTTCTCCTAAGTGAGATACGGCTTCAACGAGACTTTTTATTCCTTTAGAATAAATACTATCGTCGTTGGTAACCAATATTAACGGGCGATTCGAACTCATGGGGCAAATATAAGTGACTAGTATGGTCGCACTTGTTTT
>CALRZB010000035.1:0-15895 GCA_943372555.1 Chryseobacterium gleum
TCAACCAATGAACCCCCAATTTTTTGCAAGGGCTTTCAAAAGCATACTCTTTATTAATCCCAAATATCATTATACTTTCCATTGGAAAGATTATTACTTGCTTTTTTTAGTTCATTAAACAAAGGTTCAATCTGATTATATCTGCTTAACAAAAACCCCAAAAAGTCATCGTCATATTTGCCTGATATCAGTTCAAAGGTATCTCCGATATGGTGACTTTCTAATGAATTTTCGATTTTTGGATTTGGTGATTTAGTTTTTATTTCTGTGAGATATTCGCTTGGAGCCTTATTGCTAATTTTAATATTGGATATTTTGTTGATTCGGATTTTATTTAAAATAGAATCTGCTAAATCATATTCAGGAGAATTTTCACCAAATTTTGTTTTAAGATAGTTAGATGGAAATACATGATGAATTTCAATGTTGTTATTCACTGAAACTGTTGCGTTATTTTCCAAGTTTTTAAACCTGTTTTTGGACCACATGAAGTAACTGATTGCCATAAACTTTGCATTGGCATTATTATCTAGCTTCTTGAATTCGTCAAATGAATACTCAATTCGAAGATTACTCCAATATTCAGACTCAGGATTAGTACCTTTAGCAAGTGCCATCATAATCTCGCAATCTTTCTTTATCACAACGTTTGTAGACCCATGTCTCGCACCACCATAACGATTGTCCAAGATAGAACCATAAAACCAAAACTTTAATTGGTCAAGTTGAATTTGATTTGCTTGAGAAAACTCCTTGTTTGGCAAATTCTGATAGAAGGATAAAATAGGCAACAACATTGTCCGATAAGGGATATCTGCAACCTTGAATAACCAATTATTGTCCTCAAGCCAGCCTTGTATATAGTTTAAGTCTTTAATCGTAGTATCCCAATGGTCAATAAAATGTATTCCTTTTAAATCTTTTAAAATTGATTTTTTTGTTACTTCCCCATTGGAAATAAAATTTATATACCTCACAATAGTATCAACTAATCCTTCATTGAAATATTTATAGGTCTTAATTGCATCAGAAATGCTTCTGGTTAATTTAAAATCAATATAAATTTTTGCGGTAATTATATCCGTAAAAGATAAATTCAATCCTTGTGAATTACTTCTTTCAAAATACAAACAAAATTTCTCAAGTCCCATATTAAGCAGTTGGACAGATAATAGGTTTGCTTTCTTTATTATATCACTACGGAAGTCTTTATGTAGGGTTAATGCAAAATCAACAAGGACATTTTTTTCTTCCTCCTCCAATTGAAAATTAGCCACAACGGGATCAACAAACTCGCTTTGAAATTTTGATTCACGAAAGTCCATGGATAAAAACAAATCACATATTCTAAGGTAGAATACATTATCTTTTGGTTTTATTGTGTCAAAACCTTCTACATATTCATCATATTTTACTTTGATAGAATTTGAATTGTAATCATAATAGTCATCGCTTAAAAGAGTGTCAACATCTTTAAAAATAATATAAATCACATCCATGCCTTTTAAGGCCCTGTATATTGCGGTTGTTCTTTGCTGGCCATCTAAAAGTGTATAGATGTCATTTAACTCAAAGTCATCAGATGTCATTAACTTAGGTTTGGGTTTATGCTTTTTTGAACCCCTTTCTCTAAAGTCAAAACCTTTACAAGCTAAGTCAAATTTTGGTTTTGAAACAATTAATGAACCAATAAATAAATCTTGAAATATGGAATCGAAAAGTGTTTCAGTTTTTTCTATTGGCCATTTAAAGTCACGCTGAAATTCAGGTAATACTAGTTTGCCATTGTCAATCATCTTAATAATGTCTTCAATAGATCTAGTTTCTTGCGTATTTGTTTGCATATTTTAGTGTTGTTTATTCAGGTATACGTTTCTTAGAGTTGACTATAATGTTATCGAGCTCTGCATTCTGGCGGGTTTCGGGGCACAATACTGTCAATCAGAACATCACTTGATACGAAACTCCAAGTATGAACGTCATCCGGCCTGTGGCAAAACCCTGTGTTAACGGATGGCATTCTTGTCGTCCGTATTATTGTCATTTAGTGTTGAAAGTGATTTTTTGCATTTCCCAACCATATCTATTGTGAGCAATAGTCATACAGTCAACAAATGCAACTCTTGTTTTTAAAAAGCTGAATTTTCCTTTTTCTACGTAGTCTTGATACTTTTTTTGTTTAATAAGTTCTGAAAGAATGATTCTGATTTTCTTTGAACCAATTTCTTTGACTATTGAATTGAAGTCAGCCTCAACGGATAAACTGTTGCCATAGTTTTCAAGCAAGTCGGCACTATTATTATCGTTTAGTAAACCTTGAACTGTCAATGCCCAAACAAGATTCTTTGCATGCCTAACAAAGAAATACTTGCTTTCTCCTCTGCTTTCTATTTCTCTGATTATTGCGTTTAATCGAAACTGAATCTTATAAGCAAGGATTATTTTTCTTGTGTCTGATTTTAAAAATGAAGGTTGAAACGTCTTTTCATACAAGCTGTCAGTTTCGAATACTTTTCCTATTTCAGATACTTTGTCAATTTCTCCCTGGATTGCTAAGAATGTCTGTGCAAGTTTTTTGATTTTTAACTCTTTGTAGTGTTCAATTCCAAGTTCGTCAAGGTCTGAGTCACGAAGGTTTGCGAAAGAGTTTTCTTGACGTTCGTAGAATATTCCATCCTTTCTAAACTTATCCTCAAATTCCAGTTGTATCAAGTCGTTTGCGCGTAAGTTCCAAGATTCAACTGGGTTTTGTTTGTTGTTAGAAATCGTTACTTGTGTAACAAATTCTTGAGAACAATTTGTTATGATTTTACCTATTACCTCAATTTGCTTTAATGTTGTTTCATATTCGGCATAGTTTGGATGCTTTTGAATGTCCTCGATAAATCGTGAAAGAGTTGTTATCGTCTGCGCTCCATTTAATACACGGGGCTCCACAATTTTTGTGTTTCCATTTTCACTGTCAAGTTTCTCTGCAAAAAGAGTTACTCCATTGTGGTGAAACGTAAAATATTCGGGACTGATTTTTTTATTAATTACTATGTCTTTTAAAGATTTCTTGATTGCTTGATTTGGCGCTAAATCATCAGCAAGACCTGCCCGTATATTTTTCTCGAAAAGTCGTTGCTTCATATCCACAAACATTTTATAGAGGTCAAAAATGTTGATCAACCCTAAATGTAAAACCTCATTGTCTGTTGCCTTCTTTGCTGATTGTGGTTTGAATGAAATGCCGTACTGAAATGTTTTTTTGGTCCTTGAAGTTTGGTTTACTTTTTTCGTTTCGTTTGAGATGTACTGAATAGTCAGGGTAATTTCATTGTTGTTTAAATAGCTGTCAATGAAATGCTTTTTAGATTCAAGTTCCTCACGCAAACTTTCTAAAACTCTACTTCCTTCTGCTTTTTCGGGTTCCCCATTAAACACGAAACAGATGTAAACCTTATTTATTAAGTCTTTGTATTCTTCCAAGTCAAGTTTAAGTCGGGGAATTACTTTGTTTATTGAAGAGTCGGTTTTTGGGTCGCCAAATATTCTTTCTATTCCGTCTTTGATTAGTCGCTTGTAAGTTTCCTTAAAAAGTTCGTAATTGTCACTCCATTTGAACTGATACAAGTAAAGATTTTTTGCTTCTTTGTCTATGTAGTAAGCGTCAATGCCGTAGTCATTGTTGCCAAATGCACAATAGTCAAGAACAGTTTCAATAGGTTTTTCAAACTTGTCCGAAATGAAAAGAGGCGAAAAATAGTCCTCCTTAAGTCCCTCGTATTTGGGTTTAAATTTTGTATAGGTTTCTGTCAACCTGTCTAAAGTTATTGCCATTTCATTTTATTCTTTATTGTCAGTTTGTTTTCGGCAATGTCGTCATTATGCCTGACTGCGAGCGTTTTGCAGATTGTCGATGGACGGGCTTTTCAGCATATAAGCTTGTTCGGAGAACCGAACTTTCGGTTACCACAAAACTGTCAAGCGGAGACGAAACCCCGCCTATTCCCAATGCACTGTTAGCTGCCGTTTTACTTCTGTCTACGAAGGTCTGCTTTGTTAATATTGCTGCCATTTTACTTCGTTTATGTCGGTCATCTCCAAAAAAACATTAAAGCAAATAAAGCAACGAAACCGCCAATAATCATTGTAAATAGTATTATTCTTAAAGTCTTGTCTTGTCGTTTAAATTTTTCGTCATCAATTTTTTTTTGTTCTTCGGTTCTGCTATCCGCTTCCTCTTCCTTTTTGAGTTCTATAAAGGTTGGTTGTCCTTCAACTTTTATCCGTCTTAAACAACCAATGTTTATGAGTGAGATTGAAGGAAGAAAGAAAGCGTAAAAGCCCCAGCCTGTTGTGTTTCTGTTTTGTCGTCTAGCGATAGCTACAACCCAAAGCGTAACAACAATTCTTACAAGTAAAGCAATGATTGCAGATATTGCTTGTGCAGTATGGAATGATTGTTCGGTGTAGAATGTGAAAACTCCGATAAGTTTTAAAAATAATGGTGTCAAGAGTAAAGCAGCACCCGCCATAATTACATCCGTCTCCTTTTCATAAGTCAGGTCGTAAATACTGTCAATTTTGATTAGTCGCTTTGGTGGAAGTGGGGGTGGGAGCTTGTTCAAATATTCAGCTAATTCGGAAATATCCTTTGCTTTTGTCCATGCTGAAAGTCCCTCATACCAAATAAGTGTCTCGCCATTGATTTGTAATGGTCGTAAATCATCAACCGCAATTGGTCCAGTTTGTTGTCCGTTTAGTTCGTAGTAAAATTGTTTCATACTGTTGTTTCTTTCTTGCAGTCAGTTTCAAGTTTGCAGTGTCGCCCAAAAATGGCAGCTAACTACCTCATATCCCCACCAAGGTGCGGGTATCATTCCTATAATGGTCTCATTTCCGTACCTCAAGTCATTAAACATTTATTGAAGGCGAAATGCTTAAAGAGTAGGAGGTAGAGTTGATTTGTCAATTTTTCGTTATCCGCTAAAGTATTAGAAAATTGAGTTGTTGCAAAAGCCTTTCCTCAAAAATTAAAGAAGAGAATTGAAAAATGAATTAATCTAAAGCCAAAAGCCAAAAGCCAACAGCCAACAGCCAATAACCAACAGCCAAAAACTAACAGCCAATAGCCTCCCCAATAATCCCCAACGCAACATCAATCTCCTCAAAAGAAATAGTCAAAGGCGGCGCTATCCTGAAACTACTCGGGCAACTCAGGAACCAGAAACTGATTAGGCCTTTTTCAAACCCGCTCATCTTAATGTTAGTAGATGTTTTAATCAAACAGTGCTGGTCTTTGGGTAATTTCATGATAGCATATTCTATTTTCAGCATAGTAATGAAATACTACACTTTTTCGGCTTTTTTGTTTATTAATATGCTCTTCGCCACCATGAAATAGATTTGCATGCCATATTAATATATCACCTGCTTTTGCATGAAAAGTTCTTTTTTCAAGTGAGAATTCTTCTATCTTACCACGTATCATTTTTTCATATTCTGAATAGTCTTTATCTCCTAACAGAACAAAATTACCTTCATTATCATAGTCTTTATTTAGGTAGTAAGGAAGCATGTGGCTGCCAGGATAATAGTGCAAAGGACCGTTGTCAAAATCTATATCTTCTAGGGCAAGCCAAACTCCTAACAATCCACCTAAAGGGAATGTCGTCATATGAATACTGTCCGAATGGGTTTCCTGCTCACTCCCATTTATAAAATTAATACTCTGAAATAAAACGGCGTTATCAGATAGAAGTGAAGATAGTAGTTCTAATAAATTCTCTTCAGCGGCAATTTTTCTGAGTGAATCAATTTTTTTATAAGCAAACATTATCTTGTTCTGATATCTAAATTTGATTTTTTTTTCATGAAGTAACCGATCGATCTCTTCATTTATTTTTTCAACAATTTCTTTTTTTACATAGCCTTTAAGAACAGAATAACCTTCGCTATCAAAATTCAATAAACTTTGCTGGTCTTCAATTGGCAATTTCTTAAATAATTCTGTATCTGTGATCTTCTTGGTTTCATGTGTCTTCGTTAGGACCGATGGATCTATTTTAGCAAAGTCCTTACTTGAAATGGTTGAAAAGTAAAATTTATTTAATTTCAACGTCTCATATAAAGATACGTTATGGCTAAGTTTTCTTTTGCTAAAGAAGTTATAAATCAGGTATGTTAGTTTTAGTCTACGTATCATAATTCAATTTTTAAGTTTCTGCTAAACGGCAGACCGTGAAAAAACTCAAGGTCTTTTGTTCATTATTCACATGATAAAAATAGGTGGTTTTTCTTGACTTCGATATACTGGAATGAAGATATTTAGGCATGAATAGAATAAAAGGTCAATCTCGTCAGCAAGTAGAGTTCGGTTGTCTGGAAGATGCAATTTAAGATGACTTGAAAAGGTCAACGGAGAACACAGCTTCATCCGTTTTGTGTACAACTTCGTTCGAGCGATAAAAATAGAATCGGTAGCCTCGATTCACGAGAAAATTAAAAATTGGGCGCCAAATTACCAAATAAGCGTTCGGCTCATGAAAATACGGTAAAATTGCTTAGAATTTAGAGCAATTAAATTCGTCTTTCGGGTTATTTACTCCCGAGAAACGCTGAATATTCACTCGCTCAAAATGGCTTAAACCCATGCAAAATTGACAAATCGAGTCTGAGTGACTGAAAAACGAAGTTTTTTCACAGCTTGACGCTTTGCATCTACAAGAAGTTGGCGAATTTCGTAACGACATTTTTTCCAATAAGAGAATAATTCTTCCGAAAGAAAAATGTGAATTTGGCACATTTTTCGTCATTTCTTGAAACTGCTCTTGGCAGTAGTTTTATATGATTTAATTGAAATATTTCAGTAATTCTATTATACTATTATTTGATTCATCTAAAGTAATCAAACCTCTGTAAGGTCTATCTAAATCTAAAATAAAAAATACTGTTAGAGAAATCATTACACCAAAGCAAAGAGTACCAAACCAATTAATGCTTCCTTTTAAAGTTGATGAATAACCAGAAAAAAAAGAGATTATGAATGCTAAGAGAAATAATAACAAAATAATGCTGTCAGGTACTTTTGCATTTTCAGCAGCTGATCTCGTTGTGGTAATGTCAAACATTTCATTCAGTGCTGGAATCATTTGCCGAGTTGCGTCTGTATTTGAATAATGGTGTGAAAGTCTAGTGGCTCTGTTCCACAATGCACTGGATAAGGATTGGCTAATTATATTTATCTGCTCCCTTTTTTTAGAGTCAAAGCCAACTGTAAAATAATTTATTCGGGTTTCAATATATTTTTTGAAATCATTTCTAAACAATAAACGTTCGTTTTCTGGGTACAAGTCCGCTCGAAGTAAAGCTGTGCTAATTATGTTTGATTCTTGAATAATAATTTGTCTACGTGTATCATATCTGTCTATACTCATACTATATGTAAAGGCTAATATTAGTGCTAGTAAACCAAAAAGGGAACCATAAACATTACTTGATTCTGTCAAATATTCTCCTTTTATCTTTTTTGATTTTCCAACGATACTACCAAGCAAAGTAGAAGCTATGACTAATAGAAATATAAAAACTGATATTTTCCAAGCATTTATTTCGTTTAGATATGACATTGTTCTATGTTAATTTACTTATTTTATAAACTTTTTGACGGATTAACGGGGTATTACGCAACAAGGCTAATGTAGGAACTTTTGGAATGTTTTATCATAGCATTAATCATTTTATTGGGTAACGACTGTATAGCATTGGGATAATTTAATCAAAAGAAGAATTCATCAAGATAGCATTGAAGATGGTCCTCGGATACGTTGTGGTGTGTGCTTTCGCTCGTAACATTTGTGAACGCTTAAACTTACCAGTATACGCGCCTATTTCAACTGTTATGAAAATGAACTTATTTAAAGCCAACAGCCTCACCAATAATCGTCAAAGCTTGATCAATCTCCTCAAAAGAAATAGTCAACGGCGGAGCGATCCTGAAACTACTCGGGCAACTCAAGAACCAGAAGCTGATTAGGCCTTTTTCTAGGCAGGTGGTAACTACGTTGGATACGATGTCGGCGTTGGTCATGTCGATGGCGAAGAAGAGACCGCGCTGGCGAACTTCTATTACGCCGGGCATTTGTCTTAGTCGTTCTGCGATGTAACGCCCTTTTCTTTCTACGTCGTCAACAATTTTATTTTCTACCATGTACTCTATACACGCCGCTGCTGATGCGCAAACCACGGGGTGACCAGCGAATGTACTGATGTGTCCTAATTGCGGATCGTAGGTGAGCTCCCGCATTTTTTCTTGCGAACTCACCATGCATCCAATCGGCATTCCACCACCTAAGGCTTTTCCTAAAGTAAGAATGTCGGGTACTGTATCATATTGCTCGAACGCGAACATGGTGCCTGTTCTGCCCATGCCTGCCTGTATCTCATCCAAGATCAACATGGCGCCCATTTCGGTGCAGCGCTTTCTAACCGCCTGCATATATTCTACCGTTGGTATGCGAATTCCCGCATCGCCTTGAATTGTTTCCATGATCAAACACGCTGTGTTTTCATCTATCAATTCGAGGTCTTCTATTACTCCAAATCGTATAAAATAAACGTCGGGTAGGAGTGGACGAAATGCGGCTTTTTTTACTTCATTCGAACTCACAGAAAGTGATCCATGCGTGCTGCCATGATAAGCGCCTTTGCAACTCACAATTCGCGAACGACGTGTTACGCGCTTCGCTAATTTCAACGCTGCTTCATTCGCCTCTGTTCCTGAATTTACAAAATAGGCACAGTTCAATTGCTCTGGCAATAGATTACACAATGCACGTCCTGCGCGCGATTGAGCGGACTGCTCGTATTCACCATACACCATCACATGCAAGTGTTTGTCCACTTGTGTTTTGATAGCTTCAGTAATATATTTTACACCATGTCCTAGATTGCTAACGCCAATGCCAGAAATCATGTCCATGTATTTTCTTCCATTTTCATCAATCACATAAATGCCTTCTGCATGTGTGATTTTTAACCCCAACGGAAACATCGTTGTGTGGGCCAAATGGTTATTGAAAAAAATAGGATTCTCTTTCATCGTATTATCACTTAATGATAATTTCATCTGCAAATATCCAAGGCTTTCCACCAGCACCCAAATGCCATGAAGGTATTGATTCCATTGGTGTAGCAACAACTTTGATGTAACGCGCAGAAGTTTTCGTTTGTATCGTAAACTCTTTCACCGAAGGTGTTTCACTTTTTGAAATTTCTTCTGTTGCTGTTCCTACTGATTCAAACTTAACACCATCTGTCGATACGTAATATTCAATTTTCACAGGATACCAAATCCATGATTTTGTTTCTTGTAAACAAGAAAGTGCAATGCTATTGATCTGAATATTTTTTCCTAAATCAATATTCGCAATCACCGGCTGACCTTGATAGCCTTGCCATGCGCCTGTTCTAAAGTCTGTTCCTCCGCGCATACCATCTACAAGCGCATCATAACTTCCTCCAGTATATTGATTGTTGTATTGTGAATCTAATTTGATTTTTGTTTCGGAAATACGCTTGGTAAATTTCGCTGTCACCTGTTCACTTGTTTTACCATTTAGGTGAATAGCAACACATCTCACTGTTCCGCTTTCTTTTATTTTGAAATTAGTGCTATTGCGCATGTCAATGGTTTCGCCTGATTCTGTGACGAAGTAAGTCTCAAATGTCATTAGCGTGTCAACATGGTAGATGCGGATGGTGGCCTCATTTTCAAACGAGGTTTGTGGGCCTTTGATAATGGGTAATGGAACAATCACCTTCTCGGTGACTGGACTCGCTACTATTACAGCAGCATTAGGGAATTGGGATGTTGAAGTAAATGAATTCGGGTATCTCGGAGGAAGATCATTTAAATGTCTTGGTCCTTTTCTTCTTTTTACAGAATTCAATTCTGGATCCAACACCTCTGGAATACTATCAATCATCATAAAGCGTCCAATGCCTGGAACGGTGCTATAGACTTCGTGTGCAGCGAGAACATACCACGCCGACATTTGTCCGCAGTCTTCATTTCCACAAAGACCATCTGGTGCGAATTGGTATTGCTCTCTTTTTATTTTATCAAAAAGTTGAGCGCTTCTTATACTATTTCCATCGGTGTAATTGTAGAGCGTTGCCACGTGATGACTAGGTTCATTGCCGTGTGCATATTGTCCGATAAGGCCAGTAATATCTGCTTGCTCACGTCCGGTAGTTTGTGATGACACGCTGAACATGTCGTCCAAGTTTTTTCTGAATTTATCTTTTCCACCATGATAACGAATCAAGGTTTGCATATCGTGAGGAACGAAGAATCGGTATTGCCAAGCGTTCGCTTCCGTGAAATTAAAGTCCACTTGGAATGGGTCGAATGGTTCAGGGAATCCGCCATTTCTGCGCGGTCTAAAGAAATCTGTTTCTGGATCGTAAACGTTTTTCCAGTTTTGACAACGCACAATGAATCGCTCATAGATATCTTGATGGTTGAGCATTTTAGCTAATCCAGCAACGCACCAATCGTCAAAAGCATATTCTAAAGTTTTCGAAACACTTTCAGAATAATTTTCCGCAGGCACGTATCCATATTTTTCATAGTCATTGAGTTCTTGTGTTGCATTGGCAGAAACAACCATTGCTTCCAACGCTTTCTCTGCATCAAAGTTTCTCAATCCCTGCGCATAAGCTTCCATGATCACCGGAGCGCTGTGGTAACCAATCATGCAATTGGTTTCGTTGCCCGCAAGTTCCCATACAGGAAGTCTTCCAGACTGTTCGTACATCGAAATAAAAGACGCAATAAAGTCTCCTGTTCTTTCGGGTTCTACTTTGGTCAATAGTGGATGCAATGCACGGAACGTATCCCAAAGAGAGAATACAGTGTAATGTTTATGTGCAGTGTCTGTATGAATTTGTTTGTCCATTCCGCGGTATCTACCGTCGACATCACTCCAAACGTTTGGTGTGGTAAAGCAGTGGTAAAGCGAACTGTAATACACTCCAGGGTTTGGTTCTAAATCAGGACAAGGAAGTTTTTCCAATTGCTTTCTCCACGTTTGATCTGCGTTGACAACATATTGATAAAAATCCCAATGCGGAGCTTCTTTCCATAAGTTGTGTTGAGCACCATAGCAATCGACTCCACTAATCCCTACTTTAATCATCAATTGATTGGTATCGGCAGGAGGGAAGAGCACTGCAAATTGTTGCATTTCTTCATAGTTGATTTGGCGTTGCCCGAGAGAATCAGTGCTTTCAGTGCGTTCCATCAATTGATCCACTTTAATGAATGGACGAGAGAATACTGCGTAGAAATAAGTATGTTGTTCCTCTGCCCAAGCTTTGGAAACACGGTAACCGTAAATGACAGTATCACCAATCGTTTGAAAGTCGTAGTAAAGCAAATTATCGCGATGCATCATATCGATGAACAATCGACATGTATCGCCTTGCGCCATGCTGTATTTGTGAATTCCAGTATGCTCAGTAGCCGTAAGTTCCGCCATGATGCCATAATTCTTAAGCACCACTCCGTAATAGCCAGGGTGTGCGTCTTCTGCAGTATGTGTGAATTTACTTTTATACGCATCTCTCCATTTTGCGGAAGGAGTAGTTTTTCCATTGGTAGGCATAAAGAGAATATCGCCGTAGTCGCTCACTCCTGTGCCTTGCAAATGGGTATGAGAAAAACCATAAACGATGCTGTCAGAATAATGATAACCACCACATCCATCCCAGCCATCGAGACGAGTATCGGGAGAAAGCTGCACCATGCCGAAAGGAACGGTAGCACCCGGATAGGTGTGACCATGTCCACCAGTCCCAACAAGCGGATCTGCGAGATCTATGCATGTCTGAAGAACTACGGGTTCATTATCAAAATTATTTACCTGAAGAACTCTGCAGCCCGCAAGCAGCAGCATGAAGACAAAAAGATGAATTATTCTCATAGAGCAAATATAGCGCAAGGGGCCCTTCGACTCCAGTCGCTTCGCTCCTTACGCTCAGGGACCTTGGAAATGGGAAAATGAGAGAATGGGAGAATGGGGGGACATCAACCATCAGACATCAAACCTCAACCCTGATTTCCCCCCGTTCAGCTTTTTTTGTCAATAAGAAGTCGGTTGAATGTTACATTTGTTGTATCAGTTTAAAGTAAAATTTCTGAGTATGAGAATGAAGATAGTGGTGATGGCAATGGCCGCAATAACAGTGAGCATGTTTGCTGTTTCATGCAAGAATGAACCTGCGTGTGGTGAGACAAACGTGAGTTCGGCAGGCGGCGATGAAAGCCATAATATGGGAAGAAATTGCATGTCATGTCATACTGAAGGTGGCGATGGTGAAGGATGTTTTAATGCAGCTGGCACTGCCTATTATTCATCAGGGAGCACGCACTCAAGTGCAATAGTGAAGCTATTTACTCAGCCTGATGGGCAAGGTGAATTGCGAGCTACAATTTATGGCGATTCTAAAGGTAATTTCTATACTACAGATGACATTAATTTTTCTGGTGGACTTTATCCTGCTGTATTCGGAAGCAGCGGAGAAGTGGAGTATATGAATTCATCCATTACAAAAGGAGCTTGCAATAGTTGCCATGGTGTGAGCGAAGAAAGGATTGAGGTGGACTAGTAGGGAAAGGCCCTTTGTTTTTTGGTGCTATATTTGTCACTGCTCAAGTACAATGACAAAGTATATTCTCGCAATAATTAGTTTTTTAATAATAAGCTCAAGTGGAGTCCTGGCACAGCAATTAACTGCACAGGACTCTTCTTTTTTGTCTAAACTTCACAGCGAGTTGAATACAGACAATTTGCAGAAGCATAAGATTGATAGCGTTTACACTGATGCTGCAGTCAAACTTCACGACATTGACACATCAATAAAGGCGTGGGAAAAAGCCGATGTCACGGAGGAAGAGCTCAACGCTAAAGTACTTGAGTTAAACAACAAGAAAAAAGATATCCGAGACATTCGCGATGCACAAATTCAATTGTTGCTAAACGAGTCACAGCGCAAGATTTACCTAGAAAAAATTAAGCCCACGAAACCCGCAGTCCTCCACTTCGGCATGAATCACGATCGCGCGAATTGCAATGTGTGCCGGTGATTTCGGATTCCTGATTCCTGATTTCTGATTTCTGAATACTGGTTACTGGTGCCATCCGTGGACTGGTTCCATTTGTGTTCATTTGTGTTCATTTGTGTTCATTTGTGTTCATTGTCAAACTACCACACTATCACGCCCCTTCGGGGCTAAAAAACAAACGCACATTCCTTCTGCTACCATAGAGCGCCCCTCCGGGGCTGCAAACACGCTAACGCAGCTTTTCCATTTGTGTTCACTCGTGTTCATTTGGTTTAATTCTCACACTGTCTCACCGCCACACCGCCTCACTGTCTCACTTTGATTTTTTCTTCGTACGTTTGCCTTGCATTTGGTTCGAGGGCATTGTGCAATGTCGTTCGATTAAAAGGGAATCATGTGAAATACATGAACTGTACCCGCAGCTGTGATCCTACTCCGAAAGGAGATTGAGGTCTTTGTCACATCGCATCCACTGTTTCGCCAAAAGCGAGATGGGAAGGAGACAAAGAACCAGGAGAGTCAGAAGACCTGCCAGAAGCATTAACCAACAACATTGTCCGGGAAAAGGCAATAGAGGTAATGAACAGATTGCGTCTTTTACATATTACTCTTTTGCTATTGCTGTGCACGACAATGCATGCGCAGATAGCTTCTTTGGATACCAATTTCGTGCAAACAGAAGACTTGCCGATGCTTGTTATTCCTGAGTTTCAGCTTTGCTATCCGCTTCGACAAGCCAAGGACAGCGTTGATGTGAAAAGAATTGGAACCGATAACCTCGGACAATTTCTCGATCGAAGAGGTATGGCGAACGTGATTAGTTATGGACCTCAAGGTTCACTAATCACGGCTCGAATTAATGGGTCGGCGGCAGATCATTCTGGTGTATTTATCAATGGCGTTTCTCTGAATAGCCCTTCCCTAGGGCTGTCTGATTTTTCGCTTATTCCAATGAATGCGTTTTCAAGTGTTGGGCTTAGTCAAAACGCAAATGATGTAGGATTTAGTCAGGGTGGAATGAGTTCTTCTATTACGCTGAATAATCAGATTAACCGATCAACTAATCTTCGCCTTACGACAGGATTGAATTCGATGTTGAATAGCTATGCTACGGTGAAAGGAAATTTTCATAAAAATAATTTTTCGTGGACGTATTTATTCCAACAAGAATCGAACAAGAATGAATATTCTTATATCGATAATTACCAACTTGGAAAGCCTAAAGTAAAACAGCTTCACAACAATAGCAGACAAGTTATCTTGTATAATCACTTCGATTATTTTATTTCGAATTCCTGGAACGCTCAAGCTTTTATATGGTGGCAACGCAGAGCAAATAATCTTCCTGAGATCATGGGGTCGCTTGGAGAGAGTAATGCTGAGCAGCGAGATAGCCTATGGCGCGCGGGAGTTACATTGACTTGGCGTCAACTTAATTTTAATCGAAAAATAGAAAGGTCATTTGTGCACTTCAAATCCACTCTTGTCCAAGACAATCAGAAATACTCAGATATAAATCATAGTTCAGATCCGCCTACTGTTTCAATTTCTAATTTAAGAACTCAATTGTGGGTGAATGAAATTAGCGGTACCTCTTATTATAAACGCTATTATTCGGAATGGAATGTGCGTCAGAATTTCTTGAAAGTAGAAAACAACAATTATTGGAATAATCAAGTTGTGGAACCATTTCAGTCGGCGTTTTTTTCTGTTCTCAGAAGGTTTTATTATAACGGTCCACATTATTTGAAAGGCTTTGTTTATCAAGAGTGGCGACAACATTATGTTTCAAAACCTTCTTATGGAATTTCATGTTATTTGCAATTGAGTGATAACATTCTGTATGCTCCAGATTTGAATTTTGGCGCTTCATCGAAGTTTAGGGTGCCCGATATGAATGAGCGTTTTTGGGTTCCTGGTGGACAGAGAGATTTGAAACCAGAAGAGGGAATAAATGCATTTATCGAAACCGAATGGGCCTTTAGAAAAAGCAACTATCGCGAGTTTATAGTTCAATTGGAAGGTAGATTCTCAGATTATAATGAATGGATTCAATGGGTGCCGAGCGAATTTGGAAATTGGATTCCGATGAATTTGAAAAGTGTCCGAACCTATGGTGCAAGTGTATCATTGGATTACAAAAGAAAGTTGGGCAATATCAATCTATACTTAAAGTCAAGGTATCTATTTACGAATTCAAGAGGCGTAAATGACACCAAATGGAATCGAGATGAATCTTTTGTAATGACCTATACACCTCGCAACAACTGGTATGTTTCTGCTGATCTTCTTTTTAAGAAATGGGATGTTGGAATGTCGTATCGCTTGTATGATAAGCGCTACACGACGGAAGCAAATCTGAAGAGTCAAATTCTTCCGAGCTATCAATTGGTTGATGTCTTTGCGGGATATTCATTTGGATCGAAGAAGAACATTGAAGTAAGAGTAGATATTCAAAATATTTTCAATATCAATTATCAAGCAATCAGGTCTTATGCGATGCCAGGTCGTGTGATTGGATTGCAGTTAAATTATTATCCACTAAAAAAGTAATGTTAGAATGAAAAGAGTGATTGTGTTGTCCGTTTTTGTGGGCTTGATGTCTTCATGCAAAAAAGACAAGAACGAGGAAACAATTACACCGCCTGTTGTTTCAGAAGGTTCGGTGTATGTGATGAATGAAGGTAACTTTATGGGGAATAATGCTTCGATTACTTTCATTAATGGATCAGGGGAAGTAACAAATGATCCTTATTTCGATGCCAATGGAGTTTCGCTTGG
>CALRZB010000036.1:0-15861 GCA_943372555.1 Chryseobacterium gleum
TTACATGCACATCAGTGAATTCAGAACCCGAAGTTCCGAATCCCAAAACTTGTGTCCATGTGTCACCACCATCAGTGCTGCGAATTACGCCGTTATAAACAGCTGCATACACTTCATCTTCCGAGGTGTTGGAATAATCCATCGCCATATTCCAGATGAAATCGTAGCTGCCATTTTGCATTACGTTTTGTGGAGTGTTGCTGCTGGTACTAAGAAGTGGTGACCATGTTACGCCACCATCTGTGCTCTTGTATACGCCGTCGCCACTGTATTGTGAGGTGAATGAGGTTCCACTCACCACGCCATAAAATTCTTCACCTGTTCCAAAGTACCACGTGTTTTCGTGGCCCGGACGTTTATCCTGCACGACAGAACTTACGCTGTGCATTTGGTGAGGAGCAGTGGTTTTTAGCCACGATTGTCCAGCATCTGTAGAACGCCACATTCCGCCAGTAACGCTTCCTGCAAGAAGGGTATTGCTATTGGTAACGTCTATTGCAAGTGCGCGAGTACGACCACCTTTGTTGATGGGGCCTCGTGCTTCCCAAGTAACGCTTCTATCAGAAGATTTGCGAGGAAGTCGGGTAGCGAACTCATCAACAGCATTGCGCATGTTTTTTGGAACAGCGCCCGTAGCGGGATCGTGGTGACGCATGTACTCAAAGTACTTACGGCTACCGGGATTGACGCCATATCCCTCTTGTTGCGCGAATCCTTTCGGCGCTGGGATTACAGTATTTTTAAGAGAGATGTAAGCAGCAGAGCAAATGACCGCCGCTATGCTAAAGGTTAAGGCAAAGGTTCTCATAGGGCGAATATAACGACTAGTGACTGGTGACTGGTGACTAGTGACTGGTTTTTTTTGGGTGGGGCCTCTCGATACACCTTCCCTTCGGGAAGGTACTCGAGGACCGACGCGTGCCTCGTCAAAAGAAAAAGAAAAAGGGGAGCAAAATTGCTTTGCAATTTTGCTCCCCTTTTTCTTTTAGTGATTGCCTTATGCCGGTCCCCGAGTGTCTCGCCGAAGGCGAGATGTATCGAGGGGCCGGTGCCATCCGCGGCTCCATTACTCCACCACCATCCTCACCGCCGCATCTTTTATAAAATAAATACCGGGCGCCAAGGCTGCTGTCGAGATTTGAATCTTGGTTTGGTCTTGAGGAATGTTTTGTTGGAAAACGATTTGGCCTTGGGAATTGTAGATGATAATATTTTCTGGTTGTTGGCCATTTTCAAATTGAATATTTACGACATCTGTTGCTGGATTGGGGAAAATGGAGATGTTGTTTTCAATTACGATTTCTTCTGTACTTACGTCTGAGGGACATTGAAATTGAGAAAAGAAATTCCAAATTTCTAGTGATGCGTCGATGTCGCGGTTGATGTTGCCGAGTCCACCGAACAAAGCGTCGGTTCCGGGCCATTGGTGCCCGCCACCATCGATTTTTAATAATTCTACAACACTGCTTTCATCGCATGGCTCATACGTGAAGCGCTGCACGGTGGATAGATCTATGACTGATGTGTTTGGAATATCTTCAATGACTGGTGTGGTGCTGCAGTTGTTGTTACTCAGCCATGCTGCAATAATATCATCAACAGAAATTCCTGAAATAGCAGAACCGTTATAACTCACGATGATATCTGACGTGCCATGAATTTGAAGGACGCTCGGAGAGTATTGCGGAGAACAATTGGTTAATGTACTTTCTGCGATAGCGCCGGCAACAGAAGCAATCGCTGCGAAGCAAACTGATGATTCGCATGCGAGGCGATGACTCATATAGCCTCCTGCAGAAAATCCGCAAGAATATACTTTCGTTTGATCAATAGAAAATTCGGCAGCGAATAATGCCACCAACGCTTCAATAAAAGCAATGTCGTCTGCAGTGCTTCCACCCGTTGTTAGTCCAACGTTCCATGAATTTCCAACGCCATCAGGATACACAGCAATGAAGTTATTGGCAGTAGCAATGTCATTCATTTGAGAAATGTCCATAATGCCTTGACCAGTTTGAGTAGCACCATGCAATACGAAAACCAAGGCGGGAGCCTGCGGAGGCATTGTCAGCGGAACGAAGTACGTGTAGCTGCGGCTTTCGCCGTTGATGTCAATAGTGGCTTCAATCTGCGAGGTTGCTGTGGTCGCCACGAGAAGGAGGGTTAGGAGGGTTAGGGTTGTTCTCATTTTGCTAATGTAATGAAAGGTTGGCCATGGGCTGGTCCCACCCGTGGAACTCTTAGAATCACAATGACAATCAGAATCAGAATGAATAATTAGTCGACAATGACAAAAATCACCCCACCGCAAATCCCAAAAACTGACCTATCTCATAATTGTTTCGGGTGGCGTGGGGTTGTTTTGTGATTCAAACCAAACAAACATGCCTGTATATCAAAAACACGGGAAAATTCCTGCTAAAAGACACGTGGTCTTCCGCAATGGTGAGGGATTGTATCATGAGGAACTCTTCGGAACGGAAGGTTTCTCTAGCACTTCATCGCTAGTGTATCACCTCAATCCCCCTACAATGGTGAAGGAATTGGGTGAGGCTTATTCTGTTAGACCGGAGATTGCAATTGAAGATAATTTGCGTGCATTAAGCTTCAAAAGCTTCGACATACCAGCTTGCGATGATTACCTGGAAAGTAGAAAAACTCTTTTTATAAATGATGATCTTCATGTGGGAATCGCTCGTCCGCGACAAAGCATGAATGATTATTTTTTCAAAAATGCAGATAGCGATGAATTGATTTTTGTGCATAGCGGAAGCGGTGTGATGAAATCAATGTATGGCTCTGTTGAATTTGAATACGGTGACTACATCATTATTCCTCGCGGAACGGTTTACCAAATGAAATTTGTAAGTGAAGACAATCACTTGCTCATTATGGAATCGCACAGCCCTGTGCGCACTCCAAGCCGCTACCGCAACGAGTTTGGTCAAATGCTCGAGCATTCTCCATTCTGCGAACGTGATTTCAAATTGCCAACGAATCTTGAGACACACGAAGAACTTGGCGACTTTAGAGTGCTTATCAAAAAGCGTGGATTGATTTATCCTTACACTTACGAAACACATCCTTTCGATGTTGTTGGTTGGGACGGATATAGCTATCCATACGCGTTTTCTATTTTCAACTTCGAACCAATCACTGGTCGCATTCACATGCCACCTCCAATTCACCAAAACTTCGAAGGAAGAAATTTTGTGATATGCTCTTTCGTGCCTCGCTTGTACGATTATCACCCAGATGCTATTCCTGCGCCATACCACCACAGCAATATTGATAGTGATGAAATTCTCTACTATGTTGACGGTGATTTCATGAGCAGAAATAATATCGGAAAAGGGCAATTCACGCTGCATCCAGCGGGTATTCCACACGGCCCACACCCGGGAGCAATTGAACGAAGCATTGGTAAAAAAGAAACACAAGAATTGGCGGTGATGATTGATCCGTTCAATCCTATGAAAATTACCAAAGACGCTTTGAAATATGAAGTGAAAGACTATTACAAGTCATGGCTTTCTAAACCAGTAACAGCATAATCAGAAAAAATTAATACAATGGCAGATCTTACCGATATCCAAAACTACCGATACACTGGCGAGAAAATTTTCCCAGAAGCTCAAGACTTTCTTCCAATCAATGGAACAGATTACGTTGAGTTGTATGTGGGTAATGCAAAGCAGGCTGCACACTATTATAAAACTGCTTTCGGATTTCAATCGCTTGCTTATGCAGGTCTTGAAACAGGTGTTCGCGACCGCACTTCATACGTTCTTCAACAAGGAAAAATTCGTTTGGTACTAACCACATCATTTGATCCTGAAAATGAAATTTCGCATCACGTACGCAAACACGGTGATGGTGTGAAAGTGATTGCACTTTGGGTGGATGATGCAACAAGCGCATTCGAAGAAACAACGAAACGTGGCGCTGAGGCTTATTTGGAGCCAACTGTGATTAAAGATGAGTTCGGACAAATCGTGAAATCTGGTATCCGCACGTATGGCGATACAGTTCACATTTTCATCGAAAGAAAAGAATACAACGGCATCTTCCTTCCTGGTTTTGAGAAATGGGATTCTGAATACAATCCAGAACACCTCGGCTTCAAATACATCGACCACATGGTGGGAAATGTGGAATTGGGAGACATGAATAAATGGGCAAAATTCTACAATGATGTTATGGGTTTTGCCAACCTAGTGAGCTTCGACGATAAGGATATTTCTACCGAATACACTGCTCTTATGAGTAAAGTGATGACCAATGGTAACGGTAGAATTAAATTCCCAATCAACGAGCCAGCGCACGGTAAAAAGAAGTCACAAATCGAAGAATACATAGACTTCTACGGTGGCGCAGGATGTCAGCACATCGCTATTGCCACAGACAATATCGTTTTCTCAGTAGCAGAAATGCGTCGCCGCGGAGTGGAGTTCCTTCACGTACCAGGGGCATACTACGATACAGTAAAAGATAGGGTTGGAATTATCGACGAGGACTTGACCATTTTGAAAAGTCTAGGTATCATGGTTGACCGTGATGAAGAAGGTTACCTACTTCAAATTTTCACCAAACCAGTAGAAGATCGCCCAACACTTTTCTTCGAAATCATTCAAAGAAAAGGCGCGAAGAGTTTCGGAAAAGGAAACTTCAAAGCATTGTTTGAATCGATTGAAGCGGAGCAGGCGAGGAGGAAAACCTTGTAATAGTGTGCTAACGTGCTAGGGTGCTAGAGTTAGAGGGGCCCTTCGACTACGCATTGCCTTCGCCTAAAGGCTCGACAATGCTACGCTCAGGGACCCTGGGCATGTTTTGAAATTAGATTTGGGGATGGGAGAAAAAAACTTTGTTTTTTTCTCCCATCCCCAAATCCACTTATGAGCGAGAACAAGGGTCCCTGAGCGTCGGGAGCGAAGCGACCAGAGTCGAAGGGTGGTGCCGTCCGAGGACAGCAGATAGGGAAAATGAGCATTTGAATTTTTAAAAACACTTCTATGGAATTAATGAGCCCGGCGGGGTCTTATGAGGCTTTGATGGCCGCTATTAAGGGGGGATGTGATTCGGTGTATTTTGGAGTGGAGCAACTCAATATGAGGGCGCGCTCTAGTAATAATTTTACTATTGAAGATTTGAGAAATATTGCTCAAATCGGAAAGGAAAATAATATCCGAACGTATCTTACCATCAATACAGTTTTGTATGATCACGATATGCAATTGATGCGTGGAATAGTTGATGCCGCTAAGGAAAGCGGCATCACTGCTTTAATTGCGGCGGATCATGCGGTGATGGCTTATGCTACTAAAATCGGATTCGAAGTTCATATTTCTACTCAAGCGAATATTTCAAATATTGAAACAATCGAGTTCTATTCCAACTTCGCGGATGTGATGGTGTTGGCGCGAGAACTGAGTTTGAAACAAGTTGAATTTATCACGAAAGAAATCAAACGTCGCAATGTGACTGGTCCGAAGGGCGAGCAGATTGAGATTGAAATATTCGGCCACGGAGCCCTCTGTATGGCCGTTTCCGGAAAGTGTTATATGAGTTTGCATTCGAACTTTGCTTCGGCGAATCGTGGTGCATGTATTCAAAATTGCAGAAAGAGTTATATCGTAACGGATGAAGATGGTGTGGAATTCGAAGTGGATAATGAATACATCATGTCTGCTAAGGATCTCTGCACGATTAATTTCTTGGATAAAATTTTTGAAGCTGGAGTCAAGGTCCTCAAGATAGAAGGCCGCGGCAGAAGCGCTGATTACGTTTATACTGTGACAAAATGCTACCGCGAAGCGATTGATGCAATCAAAGAAGGGACGTATACTGAAGAGAAAGTAAATGATTGGATGGAACGCCTTTCAACCGTGTATAACCGCGGGTTCTGGGATGGTTATTATCTCGGAAGAAAGATGGGAGAGTGGAGCGATGCCTATGGTTCTATCGCTACGAAGAAAAAAATCCTTCTTGGAAAAGGAGTGAAGTATTTTGAACGCGTTGGAGTGGGTGAGTTCTTACTCGAACAATATAGTTTGAAAGTGGGCGATGAAATTTCTGTTACAGGCCCTACAACTGGCTATTTCCAGAGCACTGTGAAGGAATTAATGGTGGACGGAAAATTTGTGGAGGAAGTAGAAAAAGGAACTGTTTTCAGTATGCCTATCACTGAAAAAGTTCGTCCTTCTGATAAGCTTTATAAAATTGTAGATGTTCAGGATAACGCAGCAAAGAATTAAGTGCATCGGCTGTAATGCCTGTGTTGAAGCGGCTCCTGATCGTTGGGCGATGTCCAAAAAGGACGGTCGCTGCACGTTGATTGGTGCCACAGAAAAGCGCGGCTTTCATTCCATTCTCGTTCATGATGATGAATGGGAAAGAAATGAAGAAGCCGCGCGTAATTGTCCTGTGAAAATTATTCAGATGAACAGAGTCTGAAACTATGCCTCAAAAGCTGCCTTAAGTTGGTTATCCGGAGATTTTCCGGCAACCCAAATATTTGATGCATAAATCGTCCCCGCCTCAGCATTTGGAACCAACATGGTGTATGGACTTGCTTGTCCTCCCACGATGTCGCCGTTGCTCGATATCGGTATTTGGAACCCATTTACTTCAAAGAGCTCATAGGTGACTTGAGCATTGGTGTTTATGATTAAGACGAGTGCTGAACATGCGAGTAGTAGTCTTTTCATAGTGATAGTGTATTTATGTATTCCGAATTTACGCGTTTTAATCCTTGGAGTTAACAATAGACCTTCGCAAATACTTTACACTTTATACGGGTCTAAGCCACAACATTTCTATTTTAGCATCCATCAAAACAAAAACGCTGAATTCAAATGTCTAAAGGACTCATTATCGGAATTATCTCCACTGTGCTTATCGGCGGTGCGGCTGCTGCATGGTACTTTTTCTCGGGAAGCGAAAAACATTTAAAACTTGTACCTGCAGATGCCGTGGTAGTTGTGACTGTGGATTGGGGAAGTCTTGCAAAAAAAGCTTTAGCAGCGGACTTTAAAAATTCGCAGTGGTTTTTGGATATGGAAAAAGAGGCAACCACAACGGGTCTAACCAAAGAGCAAATCGTAATGCGTGATATCATGAATAACCCTACTGATGTTGGTGTAAACGTGATGTCGGGTGTGTACTTCTTTATGCAATCAAGAGGTGAGGATACGCATTCAGCATTTGTCTTTGATGTGAATGAACCGAATAAATTTGAAGCAACTGTAAAGAAGTTTGATGATCAATTGACGGTTGTTCTAGAAAAGAATTATCGTTATGTAAATGTTGGTTATGATGCCGTTTTGGCTTGGAATCAAGATGGCGGAATTTTTATTAAGAATATGACTTACGACGAACGCTATGAAGATATTTGGTCAAAACCAATAATGAATGAAGTATTTGCAAGAACAGCGGACAAGAGCATTATTGCAAATCCAGAATTTGCAGCTTTCAAGAAAAAAGATGGTGATGCTTCTTTCTTTGTAAATGGCTCGGCGATGGCAGAAGTTATAGGCAAGCAAGAAGGCGGAATGATGAGTCTTGGTTCTACTATGCCCAACAATGGTGAGGCTTACAAGAATATTTTTATCACAGGAACTTTGAATTTTAACGATGGAAACATTGCTTTCGATTCTGAAATTAAAGGTGAAAATCCGGAATTTGAAAAGACCATGATTTTCGCTGATAAAGGGGTGAGCGAAGAACATCTCAAGATGATGTCGAACAAGGATGTGTTGGCATTCGTTTCTATGAATGTGGATATGTATAAGCTCATGGACTATTTAAAAGTCTTTATTGGAAATGACATAGACGAAGTGCTCGCTTCTCAAGGTCTTACAGTGGAAAAACTAAAAGCGATGTTTTCAGGGGAGCTTTCTTTTGCGCTCAATGGAATGGAATACAAAACACCAATCATCGATCCTGAATATGCGATGTTCTATGACGAGGAGCCAGAGCCAGAAATGACTCCAATCTTTACGTTTAATTTTTCTTCAAATGATAAAGAAGGTTTCAAAACTTTGTTTAGAAAATCTTTTGGTGCTAATGCCTACACGGAGACCCCTCAAGGAGTTTTTCAAGTGCGCATGCCGTATATGATTGCTTTTGATGTGGCAGAAACGCCTGTTGGTTTTGCAATAAGCAACAATGACGCTTTGGTAGCATCTATCGCGCAAGGTGGAATGAGTGCGCCTTTTGCGCCAGCAGCAGAACTTGCAAAGGATAATGCAATTGCAGCTTACTGGAATATGAATGTCAATTCGTACTCGCAAGATTTCACGGATTACATGAACAGACAAGGTGGAGAAGAATATCAAGCATTTTCAAAGTATGTGGAAATTTTCTCTGAAATGAAAATGAAAGGATGCTTGAGAAAGAGCCATATGGAAATGAATATGGCGACATCTGATATCAATAGTTTTACTCTAATGGTGAAACAGTTTGATGAGGTTTATAAATTGGCGAAAAAAGATCGTGAAGACGTTGATTTTTGATAGAGTCATCCCTGCATTTTTGGAAGGAGGAAATATTCCTCCTTCTGAAGTGTGGAACACTAGTTTGACCTTGAATCAAGGAGAGCGCTACATCGTAGAAGCCGCGAGCGGCAAGGGAAAATCGACTTTTCTAGGAATTCTTTTCGGATCACGGAAGGATTTTAAAGGCAATGCTTCTTTCAATGAAATGAACGTTGCTTCTATTTCAAAATCGGAATGGAGCACTATTCGGTCTTCAAAAATCTCCATGCTTTTTCAAGAATTGAGATTGTTTGAAATGCTCACCGTACGCGAGAATCTCGAATTGAAATTAGCATTAAATAATACAGTAAGCATTAATCAAGCTGAGCAATGGCTTGCTAGACTAGGACTGGAAGGGTTTATGGAACGCAAATGCCAAACCTTATCTTATGGTCAGCAACAGCGCGTGGCAATAGTTCGAGCGTTGTGCCAACCATTCGAATGGCTTTTGCTTGACGAGCCATTCAGTCACTTGGATGAACAAAATTCAACTATTGCGCTTGAGTTGATTCAAGAGGTTTGTGCTGCGCAAAATGCTGGTTTGATAGTCACTTCATTGGGGTCTGCACAAAACCGAATGTTTGATCGGTCAATTATTTTATGAGAAAAAAGTTTAGTAAAATAATATCCGGTAGTATCAAGCCATGGCAGATTGCACTGGTAGGATGGAGTTCTTTTGCAGGACTGCTCTTGCTTTGGGTACCACTGATGTTTTATTTTGATATTACCAAAGCACTCGAAGAAAAGCAAGATTTATTTGGCGATCAGTTTTTGGTTTTGAATAAAAGAGTCAGTGTCTTTGGTGCGTTTGGTCTCGGTTCTCCTGGTTTTTCGGAAGAAGATATTGCTGGAATTAAAGCAGAATCCGGAGTTACGGATGTGGGTTCATTCACAGCAAATAGCTTTAGAGCAATGGCCGTGGCTGATTTTGGAAACGCAGGACCTGTAATGAAAACAGAAATGTTTTTCGAATCTGTTCCCGATCGCTTTATGGATCTCACACCTCGCGGATGGCGCTGGCATCCCGAAGATGAGGATGTGCCGATTATTATTCCATCTGATTATTTGGCCCTTTATAATTTTGGATTTGCTCCAGGACAAGACCTTCCGCAGATTTCGCAGGATTTGGCTAAGCTTTCTTCTTTTCAAATTGAAATTTCGAATGGTGCAAAGAGCCGTGTTATAGAAGGAAGAATTGCTGGATTCAGCGATCGTATCAATACTATTCTCGCACCGGAATCATTTATTCTTTATGCCAATGAAGAATACGGTGATGGCTCCCGCAGAGTGCCAAGTAGAATCGTAGTAAAAACATCGGATTCCGCAACGCTAGAGAAATTAATGGTTTCGAAAGGATACGAAACCAATAAAGAAAAACTTATCGCGGGAAAGGAAAAGGGAATTGCAAAAAATGTACTTGCACTCGCGATGGGATTCGGCATTTTTATAATGCTACTTTCGCTCGGAAGTTTCCTTCAATTCGCGGATCTAATTGTGGCGCGAAACAACGCCCATTTGCGCAGTTTACTTTATTTAGGATATAATCACAAGGTGATTGCCAACAAGATATTCCTGCGCATGCTCGGCTTCGTTGGATTGAGTTTTCTGTTGGCATTGATTGGCGGGCTTGCCGCGAGAAGTTATTTGCAAAAATTCACTGTTGGCTTAATCGAAGAGCCGCGTTTCATGCCGGATACTTCTGCGATTCTTATTTTCACTGGTGTGCTGATTGGCTATTTGGTAATCGCTTATTTGAATGTGCGACAACAATTGAGTTCATTGAACTAGTTTTCTTATACTTACTAATCGGTATTTTTTACATTTTGAATGACGATAGTCATATTGTTTTAGACATTCCATGTACATTGCGTCTGTGGTAAAGAGAAGGTCTATATTAATTTGTGATGATCACGTCCTGTTTTGCACGGGACTCAAACAATTGTTGTCCTCAACACCGAACGATTTTGATGTAAATGTGGTTCACAATTCTGCTGCATGTGTTGAATTTTTTAGAACAAATTCTGTCGATGTTTTTATTTGCGACTTAAACATTGATCATCAAGATGGTTTTGAGCTGATTGAGAATTTGCGTCCACAACTCGGGGATTCTAAGGTCATCATACTTAGTGCTTATTTCGAAGAGTATCTTATTAATAAAGCGAAGAAGCAAGGTGTTTTTGCTTTTCTTAAAAAGGAAACAACAGTTGAAGAGCTTGTTGATGTGATTGACCGAAAAGAAGAAAAGGGCTTTTATTCTCAACCTACTCCGTTATTTAAACAAAACGCCTTTTTGAATCAAGATGAAAACTTCGTCAATAAGTTCAAGTTGTCCAAACAAGAGCGAGAGATTATAAAATGGATTGTTCAAGGGAAGTTGAGTAAGGAAATTGGTGAACTACTTTTTATCAGCAAGACTACAGTCGATACGCATCGAAGAAATATTAATAGAAAGCTTAACGTATCTAGCGTTGGTGAGTTAATCAAATTTGCGAATGAGAATAATATTGCTTAGTCTATATATTTTTCTCTTCCCATTTATCTTGCATTCACAGGAAGATTTTCGCTTGACCTATCTGCTGGATTCTAATTCTACCTATTCCTATTCGGATGTGATGTCAAAGGAATTTGAATATGTGGATGAGTGGAATACGATAAATATTGGATACAATATTGACGCTACGGTTTGGTGTAAAATAGAGTTGACTAATTCAGAAAAGTTTCAACGCCACCTTGAACTCTGTTTTTTAAATAACCATATTGACAGTGTTCAGATTCTTGATGATGGAATTTTAAGTGGATTTCTTGGAGATCGTACCACTCAGAAATCTCCTTTTTCAAGTTGTCTTTCTTTCCCGGTGATGATTGATAGTATGGAAGAAAAGTTGATTATTGCTCGGGTCAAAAAGGGTATTTCTTTTTTTGATTTTGAAGTTGCGGTTAAAACAAATGTTGAACTATCCCATAATTCTTCTAAGAATGTATTTCTTGTGGCATTTCTAACGGGTGTTGCACTGTTGCTGATATTTTTTAATACGATTATTTACATCATTACTAAGAGAAGGGTTTTCTTTCTATATGTTTTCTATTCCATGCTGAGTATCACCTATGTGCTGATCACATCGGGGCTTGCAAAGTATATGATTTTCCCCAGCTTTACTTTGATGAGTGAGGCGAGGATTTATATATCTACTCTTTGGTTTGTAGCGCTAGGATTCTTTCTTTTGGAGTTGTTGAACTTGAAAAAGTATCAACCGTTTTTTCATTATTTGATTACGGCAATCAATAGTATTGTCGTTTTATTCATTCCTCTTTCGATGGTTTTCCTATATCTTAATTGGTTGGGTGCAATAAAATTTGTTTTTGTTTTATCGTATGTGTTGTTCTTCGTCTCCCTTGTTGGAGTCCTTGCTGCAAGTGTGTTGATTTATAAGAGAAACAGACATAACGCGTCTTATGTAGTAATCGCATTTCTCCCACACGTCGTTTGGGGATTTTCTATAATTCTTGTTGCATTCCGAGTTATAGAAACAGCGTTGAAACTAGATTGGATAATTGTGATTAGTATTTACGAGGTTTTTGTTTTTGGTTATTTATTGACCAAAGATTTTTTTGAGGCATTTAGAATGAATGAGCGTTTGGCGGAAGACATCGTAAGGGAAAGGCAGACCTCTTTGGTGGCTATTGAAACGACTCAGATTCGCGAGCGACGCGAACTAGCGAATTATATACACGATAAATTGGGAAGCAGACTTGCACACATCTCCCATTTGGTGGCTATGAATAATTCTGCATTACTAAGAGAAAATATTGCGGAACTAAGCGAAGAAATTCGCGTTATTTCACACCGAATATTGCCGAAGTCATTAGATGAAGGAGCATTGTATGATAGTATTCATGCGCACATTATTAATTTGAATAATGGACTTAGAAATACTCAGATAACGATAGAAAATTATGATTTTCCGAAAATCATAAATAAGGATTGGGTGTATACGATTTACCTCATCACCTTGGAATTACTAACCAATGCTACGAAACATGGCAAACCATCTTTGATTAGTTTGGAGTTTTTTGGATACGATGAAGAATTGGTTATTCAAATTTCAGATAATGGGAGTGGTTTCAATACACAAGAAGTCCCGAAAGGATTTGGCCTGACTTCAGCGCATAGTAGGGTAAAGGAAATAGGCGGTCTCCTTGAGTTGAGCAGCGCTTCGGGTGAAGGCACAATAGTGCAGATTACCCTTCCGAGAATGGATTAGAATATACTCAATTATGAGTATTGCGAACTCACGATGAATGCATCAATTTTACCTCATCACCTTGATGCATTAAAACCTAAACACTTTTTAATGCTAACACGAGCGGTCTGTTATTTTTAGGAATTTCAGACCGCTTACTTTTTACTGAAAGATGTAAGTAAATTCGATCTGCACAGTCATCGGACCATTGGTTAGTTCTAAAGTCTCCGTGCCTGTTGCACCTGCAATCCAAGGTAGGAATGTAATGGAAGACATAAGATCATCTACACTGCCCAAATCAGAACCGTCTAAATCATCTAGATCCCAAATTTCCAAGGTGTATTCTTGCAAAGGCTGATTCAAATAAATGGGCAAACCACCTGTAGTATAAGTCAAGGTGCTTCCGTCGCAGTTTTCGAAGTAGGTTGTGCTAGCCATGTTTTCAGGACCTGTAATTCTCCATTGAATGTCTGGACCAGTGGCACTTCCAATGAAAGGATCGTCCCAAGCAACGGCACCATTGGTTAGCGGATATTCAGTGACAGTAATACTATTTATTTTAACAGTTGAGATCACTGGAGTTGGCACTTCTTCTGCAGTGTCAATGCATCCGGTGAGAGAAAGCGCAATTGCAGCAATTGCTGTTATGCGGGTAAAGATTTTCATGTTCAATGGTTTAGTCACGCGAATATAAATTGAATATCTTCGCGATATAACTTTTTTCACAATGAAACGCTTATCCGCTCTATTTGTCATCTTGGTGATGACAACAACTTCAGGTTGGTCTCAGAACAATATTTATGTTTCGGTTTTTGGCGAAAACACTAATGACGGATTGACTCAAGTATCTCCCGTTCGTGACGTGCAACACGCAATCAATATTTCTCAAGAGGGTGATACTATCAATATTTATGGTGGCGAATATTATGAGTATCTCAAAATTACTCATAACAATTTGACCATTAAACAAGCGAGCATTTTCGATGAAGTAGTGATTAAACCATCAATGGGAAATATCGTAGAAAATGCGCTGCTTCTTATTGATAGCAAGTCAAACATTTTGATTGATGGAATCACATTCGCTGAACACATGGTCAATTATGCACAGGGCATTTATGTACGTGGTGGTGGATCTAATATTGACATTATCAATTGCAGGGTGCACGACATTCACTTCTCTGACGATCCGAATGCAGCAGTGAATGAAAACACCAACGCGCAAGCCATTATCGTCGAAGGAACAGAAGAGTTGTCGAATATTAATATCATCGGTTGTGAAGTTTACAATTGCAGACTAGGTTACAGCGAAGGAATTGCAATCAACGGAGACGTGACGTATTTCAATGTTTCAGAAAACTACGTACACGACCTTACGAATATTGGAATTGTAGCTATTGGTCACGAAGGAGTGTGCAAAACAGCAGAAATGGAACCGATCAAACATTCGGTTTACCCAAATCCGTTTATGGATGAGTTGAATATTGTTTCAGAAGAGACGATTACTTCCTATGCGATCTTCGATGCAGTAGGAAGAAGAGTGGTGTATAAAGAAGGATTGGAGGTGAATAATCTTAAAGTGGATACTTCTCGTCTTAGAGTTGGGGTTTATACTTTGGTGGTGAATGGAAGGGGGAGTTTGGTGGTGAGGTTTTGATTCCTCAGGCTCAGGAACCCTATTTAGAATGAGAAAAACTAGGCGGCTTTTTTGGCGGCCTTGGTTTTTTTATTTTTGAGTTTCTTGATGAACTCTGTCAGATTAGTTTCCTCTTCCTTAGTCAGAGGATTGCTTTGAATGAAGTCAACTTCTAACTGATTTTTTTTAGATTTCATGGAATTAGTATTTGTAGTATTTGTTGACCAAGTCTTGCGCAGCTGGAGTATCTATGACCATTAAAAGGTTGCCAAAGTGTTTTGCATGCAATGATTTTATATAATGGTCGACGAGATTTGTTTTAGAATGAAATGAAACAAATCCTTCACAGCCTCTTTGAAACGATAATTTGCATGCGAAAGCGACTAAATTTCCCGCCACACCTTCATAAACCTTTGCTTGTCCTTTATTAAATGGAGCGTTTTCAATTAAATTAAGGAAAACGTGATCCTGTTTAAGTGAAAGGCTTGCAATACCTTGAATAATCGCTGGACTATTGAGAATAGTGAGTTTGTAGATTTCTCTATCAGCTTTGCGATGCTCTTCCTTCCAGTTAAATAACCAGCCATTCTTTTTTTGAATTTGTTTCAAATCCGTTTGACTAAGAAGAGAAACTTCGGTTATGAAACTGTCTCCCGATATTCTATTTTGTATCGAGTTGGTTAGGCGATCAACTATGAAATCATTATGATATTTTGATTTTTTTTGCACGCCTAAAGATACAGTTTTTTCTTTTTCGATCTTCCGGCAAGCCTCAAATCAACATAAAATATTACGGCCCGGTCCCCGAGTATCTCGCCGTAGGCGAGATGTATCGAGGGGCCACTACCAAACTATCAAACTATCAAACTATCTTCGCGGCATGGCACTACACGCGCGCAATCCCCATTCTGGGAAATATGATTTTACTGTTTTGACACAAGTTCATCCTGAGTTGAAGCCTTTTGTGGCTTTGAATAAGTATGGGAATGAATCTATAGATTTTGCGGAACCTGCTGCTGTCAAGGCTTTGAATAAGGCTTTGCTGAAGTCGTTTTATAAAATCGACAACTGGGATATTCCTGAAGGATATCTGTGTCCACCCATTCCTGGACGTGCTGAGTATATTCATCGTGTGGCGGAACTGATCGAGGGAAAGAAAGATGCGCGTGTGTTGGATGTGGGTATTGGTGCCAATGCGATTTATCCGATTATCGGTATTTCAGAGTACGGTTGGAACTTTGTTGGTTCTGATATCGATACTGTGGCACTTGAATCTGCCGCGAAGATCATCGACGAAAACCCAAGTCTGAAGGGGAAAGTAGAGTTGCGTGAGCAAAAAGATTCTAGTAAAATATTTGAAGGCATTGTGAGTCCATACGAGTATTTCGACTTGGCGATTTGTAATCCACCTTTCCATTCTTCATCAGAAGATGCGTCGTTTAGTTCTTTGAGA
>CALRZB010000037.1:0-15616 GCA_943372555.1 Chryseobacterium gleum
TACAAGCTTTTGCAAGAAATTGCAGGCTTAGAAGCAACTGGACCAGTTTTGTTGGGAATGAAAAAAAGCTATCACATTTTACAGATGGGTTGTTCTGTAAGAGAAATCATCAATATGGTTCGAATTGCAGTGGTTGATGCCCAATTGAAAAGTAACTAATCTATGATCCATTATTTAAGAGGAAAACTAGTAGAAAAAAGTCCTGTTCATGCAGTGATTGATTGTGGCGGTATCGCCTATTTCCTCAACATCAGTTTATACACATACGGCAAGCTTCCTGAAACACCGGAGTGCACCTTGTACACTCATTTTCATGTAAATGGAAATGATTTTTCATTGGTGATGTATGGATTTTGTGATGATAGTGAAAGAGATATTTTTAGAAAATTAATATCAGTCAGCGGCGTAGGACCAAATACTGCACGAATGGTACTTTCCAGTTTGAGTGTAGATGAAGTTCGTTCTGTTATAGCTTCTAAAGACGTGGCCAGTCTGAAGAGAATAAAAGGCATAGGAGAAAAAACCGCTGAAAGAATATGTATTGACCTGCACGACAAGGTCTTCAAGGTTGGCGAGGCCAGTCTTGAAAAAGTTTTAGTAGTGCACAATACAATCAAAATGGAAGCGTTAGCCGCGCTGTCCTCCCTAGGACTTGACAAAACCAAAACCGAAAAACTTCTTGACAGACTAATGCAGGGCAATAAAGACCTCTCCCTGGAAGAGTTGATCAAGCAGGTTTTGAAACAACTTTAAAAATACGTGAAGAATAACTGGAATTCCGTTGCTGCCCGGATCAGTTTCTTTGTTGCCCTTTCGTCGATAGTTTGGCTTAGCTATGCGAGTTCGACAATTGTAACTAATGAAGTCCACTACAAGACTCGTCCTGTGGTGGATACAACTGTTACGCCCGTTTGGCCTAATGAAGACAACCCTAATCCCTCTGAAGGAGGGAATGGTATTGAGGTACCATTGCCTGACAATATTACTTATTCAATAGAATACAATCCAGAAACTGGTGAGTATGAGGTAGTCCAAAAAGTGGGCGACAAAATCGATTTCCGCAATCGTACCACCATGACCATGGATGAGTACTTGGATTTCAATTTATCTAAAAATGTGACTGAGTATTGGATTCAGCAGCAGCAGGCTCAATCCGCTCAAAGCAAAGACTTCGCACCTTTCATAAAAGTGGGCGGCGAAGGATTCAACAATATTTTCGGTTCGAATGAAATTGAAATTCGTCCTCAAGGTTCTGCTGAATTGACATTTGGTGTCAACATCTCGAAAACAGAAAACCCTCGTATTCCTGAAAGACAGCGTCGTATTACGACTTTTGATTTTGACCAAAAAATCCAATTGAACGTAGTTGGAAATATAGGGACCAAAATGAAATTGAATGTGAACTATAATACAGAAAGCACATTCGATTTTGAGAATCAAATGAAACTTGAATATACTGGAGATGAAGACCAAATCATTCGTAAAATTGAATTGGGTAACGTTTCTCTTCCTTTGAAAGGATCGCTTATTCAAGGTAGTTCAAGTCTTTTTGGTGCGAAAGTCGAAACTCAATGGGGACGATTGAAGAACACTACGGTTTTCTCACAACAAAAAGGAGAAAGAAGAAACATCACTGTTCAGGGGGGTGCTCAAACGCAAAACTTTGCAATAACAGGAGACAACTATGAAGCGAATCGTCACTATTTCTTGTCGACCTGGTTTAGAGATCAATACGATGTGGCACTTGCATCCCTGCCTGTTGTAAATAGCGGAGTTAATATTACACGTATTGAAGTATGGGTTGTTAACCAGCAAGCGAATACGCAAGATGTGCGAAACGTAATTGGTTTCTCCGATTTGGGAGAGCGCTATTCTTATATGTCAAGTGACTATGACATTGGCCCATTGTTTAACGGAGCTGAAGTTCCAAACCCGGACAACGAAAACAACCGAATATTTGAATTAGCGATAGCTGACCCTCAAATTTTAGGATACACCGAAGCCAACTCAGCTATTTCTAGCACATTTGGCAATATTCGTCAAGGTATACACTATGAGCGAATTGGTAATGCTCGAAAACTGAATACATCTGAGTACACTTACAACTCACGATTAGGTTTCATTTCATTGAAGCAAGCTTTGAATAATGCAGAGGTTCTCGCAGTTTCTTATGAGTACACTTTGAATGGACAAACATATCAAGTCGGCACACTTTCTCAAGATGGAATTGCGGCGCCGCAAGCGCTAATGTTGAAGCTTTTGAAAAGCAGTATCACTGCGGTTAGATTGACAGATGGTGCTCCTGCCCCACTTTGGGTAAACATGATGAAAAACGTCTATAACCTAGGCGCGTTTGGTATTTCACCAGAAAATTTTGATTTACAAGTTTATTACAATAACCCAAGTACTGGTATCGATCAGAACTTCATTGCTCGAGATCCATTGAATGGAAAATTATTGATACAAGTTTTGAATCTTGACCGAATCGACGCGCAGCAAATGTCTGGCTCGGATGGATTCTTTGACTTCATTCCTAACGCAGCCACTTCGGGTGGTTTGGTGGATGCTACTAGTGGTCGGGTTTACTTCCCCAATGTAGAGCCTTTCGGGTCGACCTTAGCGGATAAGATCATTGAAGGTTTAGGAAATACGCCTGCGGCGGAACAAATGATTTCTCAAATCGTCTACCAACCGCTTTATGATTCTACTAAAACTGCGGCGCAAGTGCAGTTCCCGAATTTGAATCGTTTCAAAATCAAGGGTAAGTATCAAAGCGCATCCGGTTCTGAAATTTCATTGAATGCATTGAATATTCCGCAAGGATCAGTGAGCGTAACTGCAGGTGGTATTCAACTACAAGAAGGAACGGATTATACCGTAGACTACAACCTCGGTAGAGTTAAAATTTTGAATGAAGGAGTACTTGCAGGTGGTCAAGCAATCAACGTATCCGTAGAGAGCAATTCGCTTTTCAACATGCAGTTTAAAACCATGATTGGAAGCCGATTTGACTACACCTTAAATGACAACTTCAATATCGGAGCGACACTTCTAAATCTGCGAGAACGACCCATAACGCAAAAAGTAAATGCCGGTGATGAACCAGTCAACAATACTGTTATTGGAACAGATTTTAGTTACCAAAAAGAATCTCCATTTCTGACACAACTTGTGGATCGCATTCCACTTATTGATACAAAAGAAAAATCATCTTTATCATTTAGCGGAGAGGCAGCAAAACTTTTCCCGGGACACAGCAGAGCGATTTCCAAATCGGGTAATGCATACGTGGATGACTTCGAAGGAAGCCAAAGTGTGATTGACCTGCGTTCATTGAATCAATGGTTCTTGGCAAGTACACCTAAACTACAAGTCAACAATGGAGGTTTGTTTCCTGAGGGTGCATTTGAAGATAGTTTGATCTATGGATACAACCGTGCTCGTTTAAGTTGGTACGTATTGGATCCTCTTTTCTTCAGAGCTAATTCACTTACGCCACCTAACGTGGATGCTGATATGCAGAGCGATCACCGCATGCGTGAAGTATTGGAAAGTGAAGTATTCCCAAATCGTGAATTGCCTCCGGGCACTCCGCCTAACATCGCAACTCTCGATTTGACATTCAGACCTACGGTTCGTGGACCATACAACTACGAGCGTCCTGACGGAACATCTGTATCAGCTGGTTTGAATACAGACGGAACTTTGGTAGCGCCCGAAACACGTTGGGGTGGAATTCAAAGATCATTAACAACTACAGACTTTGAAACGAGCAACGTTCAGTTCATTCAATTCTGGTTGATGGATCCGTTTAATGAAGATTCAGAAAATTTGAGTGGTGGAGAGTTGTATTTCAACTTAGGAAACGTTTCGGAAGACGTATTGAATGACTCTCAATTGAGTTTTGAAAATGGTTATCCTACCGACAACAATGACCTTCCTACCTTAGAAAGCAATTGGGGTATTTATCCTGATCCAGCGACATTCAACGTAGTAAATGCGTTTGACAATTCTTCAGGAAATTATGCGCAGCAAGACATCGGTATCGATGGAATGAATAGTCAAGCAGAGCAGAGCTTTTTTGCAACATGGCTTTCCGAAATTCAAGGTTCACTTGATACAGATGCCTATGCAAAATATGCTATTGATCCATCAGCGGATGATTACGCATATTTTAGAAGTTCTGCTGCAGACAATGCGGAACTGACTACGCTGCAGCGTTATGAGCGATTCAATTCTTATGAAGGAAATGCGAATACAGAAACTCCAGATAACTATCCTATTACAGCTACTACAATTCCAAATACGGAAGACATTAACCAAGATATTACCCTCAACACAATTGAAAGTTATTTTCAATATAAAGTAAGTCTTCGCCCGAGTGATTTGGGAGAAAACAATATTGGCAATAATTACATCACCGATAGTTTTGTGACCACAAAGACGACAGCGAATGGTGAAGAGCGACAAATTCGTTGGTATCAATTCAAAATTCCGATTCAAGATTGGGATTCACAGCACGGAAGTATTTCTGACTTCCGTTCTATTCGTTACATCAGAATGTACATGAAAGGCTTTGAGCAAGAAGTCACATTGCGTTTTGCTCGACTAGAATTGGTTCGTGGAGAGTGGAGAAAATATTACAGTTCATTAGATGGCGCTCAAGAAGTAGAGCCAAATGATGACGATGAAACTATCTTCAACATTTCAGCAGTGAACATTGAGGAAAACGGAAATAGAGAGCCTGTTCCTTATGTAGTACCTCCTGGAATTATCCGTGAGCAAGACGTAGCAAGTGCGAATCTTCGAAATATGAACGAGCAGTCATTAGCTTTTGAAGTTTGTAATTTAAAAGATGGCAATGCCAAAGCAGCATTTAAAACTGTGAATTTCGACATGCGTCAATACAAGCGCCTTCGCATGTTTTCTCACATCGAAGCTTTGACCAATGAAACTGATTTGGCATCGAAAGAACTAACTGTTTTTGTTCGTTTAGGATCTGACTTTGATCAAAACTATTATGAATATGAGAAAGCTTTAGATGTATCACCATGGTACACTAATGACGACGATGAAGTTTGGCCTGAGGCAAACAATTTTGAGATCTTGCTTTCTGATTTGCAGAACTTAAAAATTGAGCGAGGCACTTCCAATTCAATATTACAAGAATATTCGAAAATGATTGAAGGAGCGCGTGTGTCGATTAAGGGTAATCCTAATTTGGCCAACGTGACCGTGATGATGATTGGTGTTCGAAATCCGGATAAAGACAAAAACACATTCTCTACTACTGATGATGGTAAGAGCAAATGTGCAATTGTTTGGGTGAACGAGCTCCGACTTTCTGATTTCAATGAGCAAGGTGGTTGGGCTGCAGTTGCCCGCATGAATGCCCAGCTAGCAGATTTTGCAACACTTGCTGTTGCTGGTAATATCAGCACACCAGGCTGGGGAACACTTGAGCAGACTGTTCAAGAACGTCAACAAGAGACAAAGATGGGCTTCGATGCTAACTCTACCGTGCAGGTTGGTAAATTCTTCCCAGAGAAATGGGGCGTTCAATTGCCGATGTATGTTGGTTATTCCGAAACAGTTCAAACTCCTAAATACAGTCCATTGCAACCTGACGTTATTCTAACTGATGTGCCGAATGTAGATAGACGATTGAAAAAGAAATCGCAGACCTATACGAAACTTAGGAGTATCAACTTTAGTGAGATCCGAGTAGTACCGAAGAAAGATGAAAGCGGCGCAGAAAAGCCAGAAGAAGGTGGAGGAAAAGACCCGAAAGCAGATCCCGGTATGAAACCTGAAGGCGGCTCTCCCGGAGGAAAAGGTAAAGGCAGCGCGCAGAAAGAACATTTCTATGATGTGAAAAATTTCGCATTAAACTATGCCTATAATGAATCCTACTTCCGCGACATCAACACGGATTGGAAACTGAATAAGCAATACCGCGGTGGATTTAATTATAGCTTTAACAACAAGCCAAAAGAAATCAAGCCGTTCGCAAATATTCCTGGAATTAAGACTTCGCCTTATTTGAAATGGATTAAAGAATTCAACTTCTATCCTGGTTTGAAGCAAGTTTCCTTCAGCACTGAGATGCAGCGTACCTATGAGACAAGTCGTATTCGAAATAACACCCTCGAATTGACAGGTTTATATAGCGACATGTTGATACAAACCCAGGTTCAAAAAAGATGGAACTGGAATCGTCAATATGTTGTGAAATACGACTTAACGAAGAGTTTGAAGTTTGACTATACTGCAAGCAATCTTGCTCTTGTTGGTGAGCCACGCGGAGTGGTTGATAAAGATAATGCCGATTGGTACGGAGCATATAGAGATACCGTTTGGTCCAACATTCAAAACTTTGGTGAGACTACTACATTTAATCATGCAGTGGGTGCGAGTTACAAATTACCATTTGATAAACTTCCACTTGTCGACTTTATAAGTGCTGACGCACGTTACTCAGGAACGTTTAGATGGGATCGTGCTCCATTTACTCAGGATACTCTTGGTCATACTATTCAAAATAGCAGACAAGTTCAACTTACTGTCCAAGCTAACTTTGAAACATTGTACAACAAGAGTGAAAAATTGAAGGCAATTAACCAAGGTAAAAAAGACAGTAAGAAAGACGATAAGAAAGGAAAAGATGATCCCGATAAAAAGGATGGCTTTGGCGAGGATTTGAAAGCAAAGAAAGAAAAAGAAGAGAAATTCAACTTTGGTAATTCTGCATTACGTTTCTTAATGATGATTAGGAATGTGAATTATACCTACACCCGAAATGAAGGTATACTACTACCTGGTTATAATAGAAAAACAAAAATTTCCGGATTTGATTCTGACTTCTCTGGGCCTGGCGCCAACTTTTTAGTAGGTGGACAAAACACCGACATTTGGGGTAATGACACTGGAAACAATTATGCGCTCGATGCTGCAAATAATGGATGGTTATACCAACAACCTTATTTGAATAATCAATACAACGAGACTTATAGTGAAACTTGGAACTACAAAGTGAACTTGGAGCCTATCAAGTATTTGAAAATTGAAATCACTGGAAACAAAACAGAAGGTCGCAACGAAAACAGCTTCTTCCGTTTTGATGAAAACAACAATGAATTTACTTTCCAATCTCCAATGGAGACGGGTAATTTCAGTGCATCGATTAATACCTGGGCTACAGCATTTGTAAAAGATCAACCGAACAATGGTTGGACATCAAACACATTTGAGACGTTCTTATCAAATCGATTGGCAACATCTGCGAAATGGAATGAAGCAACTTACAATGACGCTGGTCCAAATGTAAATGGCTACTACCAAGGGTGGGGATCAACATCTTCTAATGTTGTTATTCCAGCATTCATTGCTGCTTACACGGGTCAGGCCGTTGGTGAAGTTGACTTGAGTCCATTCAATACTCGAGTGCAACCAAACTGGAGAGTTACTTATGATGGTTTGACTAAACTTCCTGCAATTAAGAAGTACTTCAAGCAATTCAACTTGAGTCACCAGTATCGTTCAACATTGACGACAAGCTACATTCGTAACTTGAACTACACAGAGAACGCAAGTGGTTTGCCAAACGCAGTAGATGCAAGTGAGCAATTGAACTACATCGCAAGAAGTCAAATCAATACTGTAACAATTACAGAGAATTTGTCACCACTGATTGGGTTTGACATGACTATCAAAACAACGAAGAGCAATGACCCGCAAGTTAAACTTGAGTTGAAACGCGACCGTACAATAGCGCTTGGATTGAGTAACCTTCAAATTACTGAAACGAAAAGCAACAGTTTGGTGCTTGGAGTGGGATACAAAATCACCGATGTGAAAAATCTATTTGGTGGAAAGGGCGCTAAACTTCCTTTCAAAACTCCGAAAAACACAAGCATCAACTTGCGTGCAGATTTAACTATTCGTGACAACACAACATTGATTAGAAAGATTGAAGAGAATCAAAACCAACCAACGGCAGGACAGAGACTATTCAGTATCAAATCAAGTGTTGATTACATGGTAAATGATAAACTGAGCATTCGCTTATTCTACGATCATCAGATCAATAAGCCTAAGATTTCGACTTCATTCCCGACATCAAATATTAATGCCGGAGTTGCACTAAGATTTACGCTCAACAGCTAAGAAAAAATAATAAGGAAGCTCAATCGAGCTTCCTTATTTCTTTTACTGGCGACCATTTCAGATTTTCCACTTTGGCCTTCCATGGTAAGTATTGATTTTCTAAAAATGCATTGAGATTCTTTGACATTTCATTCAATCTTTCTTCTGCTTTTTTAAAGGCTAATTCGGAATTACCCGCAGAAGAGAATGTGCCATTGCTCTGATATCCCATCGCTGTGTAAACATCTGAGATGATATACATAGATCCATCAGTTATTCCCTTCTCCTCTTTTGGACCGAAGATTTGATTTTCAAAATCCGCTATTACTTTCTCTAGCGAATCTGCTTCCGTTAGTATTTCCTTTTTCAAAGAATCAGGAACAAATGCTAATGCTGTGCGAGTCGTTTCAAGTGATTTTTTAAAATCTCGAATCATGGACATTTGATTATTCACTTTTTCACTGATAAGTCCGAATCTTACGAATTCCTTTTTTCCTTTTTCAAATGAACTTATTTCGAAGTTCAATCTGGGATCATAGGCTACTTCGAAAGAAGCAGAGTCCTTTTCACCATTAAAAGAATATACCACTTTGTATTTGCCTGGAGCAAGAGAATATCCGTCAGGAATTTCAGCATCATCTTTTCTCGCCTCTCTTCTTGGCCAAAAGAAACCATCTTCTGATGGAATCCAATCTAGCACGTTCAATCCTGTATCTGGCTCATGCGTGAAGACACGCATTGTGTCGCCTAGCATACTGAAAACAGAAATTCGAACTTTCTTTTCCTTTGGTTTTTCTGACTCCTCTCCTGCTTTCTTTTTTTTCTCCTTTTCATTTTTGTCTAATTCCTTATCGACTTTAAAATGATAAGTCAATTGGGTTCCTCCGGACTTGTTATCGCCTTCAAAGTAAGAATCCGCAGGGAAACGTTGTCCTCTAGGACGCGTGTAATAAGAGATATAAGACTTTGGAGAATCGAAGGCCTTAATTTTCTTTTCAAAAATGGATGCGCCCTGCAAAGCAGCTTGACGCATTGGTTCAATATTATCGAGGATGTAGGCCGCCCTTCCGAATGTGCCAATTATCAAATCGCTTTCTACTGGGTGAATTTTTAAGTCCTGCGTGGCAACACTAGGATAGTTGCGTGTCCATTTCTCCCAATTTTTTCCGTAGTCAAAACTCACGTAGAGTCCGTGCTCTGTTCCGAGGAAAAGAAGATTTTCCGCTATTGGATCTTGCGCAATACTTAGGCAATGTCCAGTGATTGTTTTTTCAGAAATCAAATTCTTCCAAGATTTACCGTAGTCCGTGGTGTGAAAGAGGTACGGCTTCCAATCATTCTTCCTATAGTTATTAATCACTACAAAGGCCTCTCCTGCGTTTTTAGCGCCGGGCAGAACAAAAGGAACCCATCCTTCTTTTGGGGCGCCAGGAATGGCGTCTATGAGATTATTCCAAGATTTGCCACCGTCACGTGTCAATTGAACATTGCCATCATCAGTACCAACCCAAATAATATCAGGATTTAAAAGGGAAGGGCTAATCGCTAGAATGGTGCAATAGTTTTCTGCACTTGTAGCATCTGTTGTAAGACCACCGCTTTTATTTCCTTTTTGTTTTTCCGCATTATTCGTCGTCAAATCGGGTGAAATGCGCTTCCATGTTCGTCCTTCATCTTGTGAAAAATGGACAAACTGCGAACCCAAATAAACTCCCTTTGCATTCGCTGCTATTCCTGTGTTCCAGTTGAAACGTAATTTCGTTGAGTCTTCAGAAACAGGTTTTGCATAAATGGTGATTCCCGTTTCCGTATCGATAAGTCCAACCTCACCGCCTTGTGACATAGCATAAACACTTTTCGAATTATTTGGATGAGGCACTACGTCGAATCCGTCACCAAACATTACTTCAAGCCAATCGGCATCAATTATTCCGCCTTCATGCCAAACATATCCTGGCCCTTTCCAAGAACCGTTGTCCTGCATACCACCATAAACATTGTAAGGAGTTTCTAAATCATAATTTATATGATAAAATTGGCCTAAAGGCAAGTTGCCTGCAAATTGCCAATTTCGACCACCGTCGCGCGATATGTTTAATCCACCATCATTTCCTTCAATTAAAAAAGATGGATTTTCATTACTCCACCAAAACGCATGATGGTCTGGATGCACTCCCCAGTAGGGTAAAAGAGTATTCCATGTTTTTCCTCCATCGATGCTTTCAGAAACTGTGCTATGCAGATAAATCAAATGATTTTCATTCGAAGGGTCTACATAAAATTCACTGTAATAAAATGGACGATCATCAATGTGTTCGTTTGTTATGAGATCCCAAGTAAAACCGCCATCTGTAGATTTATACAAGCCAGTTTTTTCAGCTTCAATCATTGCATATACAATAGATGAATTGCTAGGAGCAATTGCCAATCCAATTCGTCCGAGATTTCCTTCGGGCATTCCATCGTCTTTTGAAAGTTGTTTCCAAGTTTTTCCTCCATCGACAGTGATGTGTAACCCGCTTCCTTTTCCTCCACTATTAAAAAACCAAGGGTGACGGCCGTATTGCCACATCGCAGCGAAAAGTTTGTTTGGGTTGTGCGGATCCATAACAAGATCAGCGCAACCTACAGAGTCATTTATGAAAAGTATCTTCTCCCATGATTCTCCGCCATTAGTTGTTTTGTAGACTCCTCTGTCAGGAGTTGGTCCCCAAGCAGAACCTGAAGCTCCGGCGAAGACAACATTTTCATTTCTCGAATCAATACAGAGACGATGAATAGTTTTAGTTTCTTCTAGTCCTTTTTTATTCCAAGTTTTACCTCCATCCAAAGAGCGGTAAATACCCTTGCCACTTGTCTGAGAATTTCGAGGATTGCCTTCCCCAGTTCCTACCCAAATTACATCAGGATTAGATGGTGCGATTTTCAAAGCACCAATTCCAATCACTTCTTGTTCATCAAAAATGGGAACCCAATTAAGGCCTGCGCTGGTGCTTTTCCAAACGCCACCGCTTGCTGTACCAATGTAGATTGGGCCGTTAGCGCCATCGATTGCGTCGATCGCAGTAACGCGACCAGAAGTGGTTGCCGGGCCAATACTTCGCATGCTCATATTTTCAAATTCTTTGAGCGGAATTGTTTGAGCATTTAGCAAATTAGTGAGCACTACAAGGGAGCAGATGAGTGTAATTTTATTCATTCGAATTATCTTAAAAATCAAATATAGTTATTCAAAAAAAAATAAGGTTCTTTGTTTGAGACATCACTAGGGTTTATCTATTTTTTTTAAGCTTCTTGGGTGGTAAAAAATTCTCTTCTGTAATAACACTTTTGCCGGTCTTAGCTTCCAATTCCTTTCGAGCATTTTTAGCAATCGCGCCGCCTTTCTTACTTGCTTTTTTATTCTCGTTCAATCCCTTTGCTTTTGTGGTCTCTGCAATTTGTCGCGTTGAAAGCTCGGCTAAAGCAGTGAACAACAATTCAGCTTCGCTCATGTGATCTCGCAGATTTTGCGATTTTAACCCTTTTATTTCTTTGTGTTTTTTTACGGTTAACCCAGTCCATTCTTGGTGAATGATATTGGTTAATAACGCAAATTCATCTTTTTCTGTAACCCCGCTTTCTTTCCAATAATCGGTAAGTTTGTTGCGTGTTTCTTGGCCAGTCATGCGCTGTTGAATCCATTTCTCGCTGCGGCCTTTGTTCTTCCAATTTTCGCGAGCTCTGTCCATGCTCAAGCTAGGATCTTGTATTTCTTGCAAGCGCTCGTAGCCCACTTTGGCCAACCATTGTTTAAATGGTTCTGCCTTGGGAGAAGGAATAGATTGTATTAAGCGAAAGATTTGCTCTACATTGCCTGCGAGTGTTTTACGATTTTTTCCATTAGTAAGCATGGCTACCTGGGGACAATTTGTCCCTATGTAGGCATTCAATTCAGGATCTCGCTTACGCATCTTTTTCAGATAATCTGTTGGATTGGCAGAGTCTGTCAATGCGCCCACAATATCTACCAATGAAAAATACCAGATTTCATTTTCTGAATCGTAGTGCCTGCGTATTTCGCTATTTTCAAATACAGTTAATTCTTTGTTCATCGTTTATGCTTATTTCTTCTTCTTTGTCTTTTTCTCGGTTTCAAACAAAGTACCTTTTTCCTTTTCTTCTTGAATCATCTTTTCATACAATTTGAAAAGGTACTCCAAGCGTTCTTCATCACTATTGAATGGTGCACTGCGGTAACAACGTTCTGCTGCTTCATCATTTAAACGGTGTGCTTCTCTTAAACCCTCAGGCATTTTATCAGGGTCATAAAGTTGAGCCAAAGTTTTTTCAGGGTGTTTTTCTCGTTCTTCTAAAATACGAAAGGTGCATTGGGTGAGCTCTTCTTTGCGTTGGATGGATATAGCGGGAAACGCGAAATAGTTGCTTTCGGCAAATAATAAGCAGCCAATAAATCATAGATAAAAGTCTCTTTGTCAAAGGAGTTAACTAGCTGCTTTAGATTGGATTCAATTTGAGTAAGATTCATCATTAACAAAGGTATCAAAAAGAAAAGATATGGAAGCTCCGCAATATGTCACTTTAATTGGTTTCTTTGCGTCACCTTAACTCGGATAGTGCAAACAGATCTTTCAAAATTCAATAACGACTGGTATAAGCCAGGCTCCGCAATCAAGCGATTGGCTTGGTATTGCGTTTCATCGATTTTTTTTGAAACAGCGTTTCCGATAAGTGGATTCAAAATTTTTCTTTTAAAAGTTTTTGGAGCACGCATCGAATCAGGTGTTGTTATCAAGCCCCGGGTAAGAATTAAATATCCTTGGAAACTTTCTATTGGAGAAAATAGTTGGATTGGTGAGCAAGTGTGGATTGACAATTTAGATCAAGTTACTATTGGAAAAAACTGTTGTCTATCGCAAGGTTCATTTTTACTCTGCGGAAATCACGATTACAAAAAATCAAGTTTTGATTTAATAACAATGCCTATTGGTCTAGAGGATGGTGCTTGGATTGGTGCGAAAAGCACTGTTTGCCCTGGAGTAACAGTTCACACTCATGCAGTTTTGTCGGTTGGTTCTGTGGCCACAACAGATTTGTTGGCCTATTCTATTTATCAGGGCGTACCTGCAGCAAAAATCAGAGAGCGAGTGATTGAATCATGAAAGTAAGCATCATCACCATATCTTATAATAGCGCCGAAACTATTGAAGATACCATCAAAAGTGTGGTGAGTCAGGATTATCCCAATATTGAATACATCATTATTGATGGCGCATCTAAGGACGCAACACTTTCGATAGTCGACAAATACAAAGACAAGATTGCTAAGGTTGTGTCAGAAAAAGACAAAGGCATTTATGACGCAATGAACAAGGGTGTCCAAAATGCCACGGGCGATATTATTGGAATTTTAAATTCAGATGATTATTACTATGATACAACAGTAATATCAGAAGTTGTGCGTCTTTTCGAACAAGAAAAAACAGATGGGCTTTATGCTGATTTAGTATATGTAGATCGGGAGGATTCAGATAAAATAATTCGGTATTGGAAATCTGGAGCTTATAAATCCGGAAAATTTCTTAAGGGTTGGATGCCTCCGCATCCTACTTTTTTCGTGAAGAAAGAAGTTTATCAAAATTTTGGTCTATACAACACCGAGTTGCGCTCTGCTGCAGATTATGAATATATGTTGCGCGTAATTCACAAGCATAAAATTTCACTCACCTACATGCCTCGCATTCTTACTAAAATGAGAGTTGGAGGAATGAGTAATGTTTCATTAAAAAATCGCTGGCGTGCCAACATGGAAGACCGTCGTGCATGGAAGATCAATGGTATCAAGCCAAGGTGGTATACACTTACTGTGAAGCCTCTTTCGAAGCTTTTTCAATTTCTAAATAAGTAATCAAAGAAAAACCCCCGAATGATTTTCTAGAGAAAATCATTCGGGGGTTTTTGACGTACTAATATTCTGTATTAGAACTTCGCTTTCGAACGACGCACACCTGCGCGAGTTCTCAAATAGCTATACTTTGATCTGTAAAAGTTTGATCTTCCGCGAATCACACGACCTACCGTGAATTGCGCTGTGATATAACTATCGTTGTTTGTTGGATCTCCTCTCTTTGAGCGCTGATCTTCGTCGTAATATCTAAAGTCATTTAAACTTGCATCTCCATCCACTCCACTGATAGCGTTCACTTCGTCAAGTAACCCTTGATAAGCCGCTTGGTTAACAAATTCATTTGCAAGTGGATCTGTTGTTGCAGCTGCAGGATCAAGACCATAAACAGTAGAAACATCATCCAAATAATCCGTAAATGTTGTTCTCCAGCATAGCTCCCATCCCACTCTCCATCTTTTATTGAATGTCATATACATTCCAAGACCTGCAGGAATGGCCAAACCAATTGCGTCGTATTGTGCCTCTTGACCCTCTGTTTTCCATGGTCTGAGATCGAACCACTGACCACCGTATTGAAGTTCACCGTCCTTAAAAATTTGTCCTTGAGGATTGTGATAATATCCAGCAAGTCCTCCGAACAAATACATCTTGAAATCAGGATTGTAATAACCCTTATTTCCCACGTCATTGTCATACCATACGGTCAATTCTGCGCGCACACCTAACTCATAAATATCATTTCTGAAATTCATGTTACGCGCACGGCGAGCGGTATTGGTTGTCAAAACATCTGTATCGGTAATTCTGATAAAATCAGCATTCGCCGCAAGAGCAAGACGTTTCGAGAATTTGTAGCGACCATACATACCGCCTGCATAGCGAGTAGAAAGTACGTGCATATCCCAGATGAAATCTCTTCTGGTAAGCTCCTTACCTCCGATGTCGCCTAAGTAGTTGGCTGCGCCCACTTTAGCCCCGTAATCCCAGTTGTACTGAGCACCAGACTGAATAGCTACCAATAAAAAAACTATGGATAAAAACTTTTTCATTCGTCCGTTCTTATAATTAAGGTTTCGAATAGTCCGCTAAGATAGATTTTTCATGCAGTTTTACCAAATCTAATTTAGAAAGTTCTGTTTTTCGTGCTTAATATTGGTTCTTCTAAAATCAGATATGAATAATAGAGTTTGCTCCTTGTTTTCAATCAAATACCCCATTATACAGGCGGGAATGATTTGGTGCAGCGGTTGGGAATTGGCCTCTGCCGTTAGCAATTCAGGCGGTCTAGGAATATTGGGTGCCGGCTCGATGTATCCTGATGTTCTTAAAGATCAAATTGCAAAATGTCAAGCAGCTACAAACAGACCTTTTGGGGTGAACCTACCTTTGCTTTACCCATCTATTGACGAACATATAAAAACCATCATTGAATCTGGTGTAAAAGTGGTAATCACCTCTGCTGGTAATCCAAAAACTTGGACCGAAACCCTCAAAAAAGAAGGAATTACAGTTGTTCATGTGGTTTCAAGTTCAAAGTTTGCTCTAAAATCTCAAGACGCAGGA
>CALRZB010000038.1:0-15496 GCA_943372555.1 Chryseobacterium gleum
ATTTTAGGAGAGTACAGATTCTTTATTTTCGATTTTTCTAGGGCTGAAATTAGCAGCAACTTCGGCAATGGCTCTGATGTGGTCTGGAGTAGTACCGCAGCAACCGCCCACCACATTGAGAATATTTCTATCGAGATATTCTTTAATTAGTTCTGCCATCTCTTCAGGAGTTTGATCATAATGTCCCATGGCATTTGGCAAGCCTGCGTTAGGGTATGCACTTACTTTGCAATTGCATTCATTCGCTAAGACTTGCACATATGGTTTCAATTGTTCTGCACCTAATGCACAGTTGAATCCAATGCTAAACAAAGGCACGTGAGATAGCGAGATATAAAACGCTTGTGCAGTTTGTCCAGAAAGAGTTCTGCCGCTCGCATCCGTAATTGTTCCTGATGCAAGAAGTGGCACTGAAATATTATTTTCTTCGAAGAATTCTTCGATGGCATAGAATGCCGCTTTCGCATTTAATGTGTCGAAAATTGTTTCAACTAGAATAGCATCAACTCCTCCATCTATAAGGCCTTTCACTTGTTCTTTGTAGGCACTTACGAGTTCGTCGTAGCTAATCCCTCTGTATCCAGGATCGTTTACATCTGGAGAAAGAGATGCTGTTTTATTGGTTGGTCCAACTGCACCAGCAACGAATTTTGGTGTTGCATCGCCATGTTTCTGATAATAAGCATCAACAGCTCTTCTAGCAGATTTGGCTGCTTCAAGATTGATCTCGTAGGCAAGCTCTTCCATTTTATAGTCCGCTAGCGAGATACATTGAGCATTGAATGTATTTGTTTCAATAATGTCTGCGCCAGCTTCTAAATATTGAAGATGAATTTCATCAATTATTTGAGGCTGTGTTAAAACAAGCAGGTCATTATTGCCTTTGAGCAGTGCAGAATGATCTTTGAATCGCTCCCCACGAAAGTCTTCTTCTGTAAGTGTGTGGCGCTGAATCATAGTTCCCATCGCTCCGTCGAGGATGAGGATTTTATTTTCAGCAGCTACTTCTAATTTTGATTTCATAGCAAAATAATATTAGTCACCAATGGTGATTTTGCTAAATCAAGAAATGGAGGAGGGGGCGTGGAGTATTCCGAAGTAGAATAAACCGCCTCATCTCTACTCACCATGGGTGAGTTGGAGTTGGCACCGTTTCCTTGCTCAGAGGCGAGGTGGGTTGCCAAGACATCATAGGGCCATTTCCCTCCGTCTTTCTTGATAAAGCGGTGCAAATATAAGATTTATTTACCACATTTGGCCGGTAATACCAATCCAACATGAAAAAATTCTACTTGTCATTTGCAATTGTTTTAATCGCTTTTGCTTCTCAAGCTCAGGATAATCCATATTTCGAGCTTTTTGTTTCCAGCAGTACGTATGCTCCATTAGAAAATTCAAACTCATTGAACCAAGGCATGGTATGGGACGACCCTGATTGGTCTTTGCCAATTGGTTTTGATTTTGAATATTTGGGCTACAACTTTGATTCTTTGATATTTTATGGATACGATGCTTATGGCGCTGAACTACTTTTTAAGAATACATCAGATGGCTCGCCAGATTGCCAAATTTCGGCTTACATGTTGGATTTGATTGATAGTGAATTCGACAATAACGGCAAAGCATCTTCTGATGTGCGTTACGCATTAGAAGGAACTCCCGGCTCGCAGATTTTCAAATTGGAATGGTCGAATGTTGCTTTCTATAATGATGACTTCACTTCTACGAACTATACAATGCGCATGAATTTTCAGATGTGGCTATTCGAACAAGACAATGCAATCGAATTCCATTATGGTCCAAGTCAAAACCTGGATAATGATGTTATTCAAGATTATACAGGCATCCCCGTAACGTTTATTCGCAATTATGTGGAAGTTCCTCAGTATGGATGGGAAGGCGCATATATGCTGACAGGCGATCCAACGGCTCCAACTTGGATATATGCTGCAACACCTGGTGATTTTGATAATTCCTCTTTCTTAATAGATTCTCCTTCTGACGGAACAGTTTATCGCTTTATACCGGTGCTTGTAGGTGTTAATGAGCAAGCTACATTACCGAATATAACAGTTTATCCAAATCCTGCTTCGGATAAGATTAACATCAATTTGGCTAGCGATAAAAGTCAGCTTATGCAAATATTTGATGCTTTGGGTCGCAATGTTTTCAATGCTCAATTAAGCAAGGGAATGAATAGTTTTGACGTCTCTAATTGGGAATCAGGGGTATATACTGTTCACATTCAAGATGGTGATAGTCTATTCGTTGAAAAACTAATGGTTCAATAATCACCTTGTTATTATTACATTTGCCGTCGTTCAAAAAAAAACAATACACAATGTCATATCTTTTTACTTCAGAATCTGTTTCTGAGGGACACCCAGACAAAGTAGCCGACCAAATTTCGGACGCACTCATCGACCACTTCTTGGCTTTCGATCCAGATAGCAAAGTGGCATGTGAGACTCTTGTTACAACTGGTCAAGTTATTCTTGCCGGTGAAGTAAAGTCTAAGACTTATCTTGATGTTCAAGAAATCGCTCGTCAAGTAATTCGCGAAATTGGTTACACCAAAAGCGAATACATGTTTGAAGCAAACTCTTGCGGTATCCTTTCTGCTATTCACGAACAATCACCAGATATCAATCAAGGTGTTGAGCGCAAAAAGAAAGAAGACCAAGGTGCTGGTGACCAAGGAATGATGTTCGGTTACGCTTCTCGCGAGACGGACAATTTCATGCCATTGCCATTGGAACTTGCTCACTCATTGCTTCGTGAACTAACTGCAATTCGCAAAGAAGGAAAGTTGATGAAATATCTTCGTCCTGATGCGAAAAGTCAAGTTACAATCGAGTACAATGACAATCACCAACCAATCGGATTGAGTGCAATTGTTATAAGTACTCAGCATGATGACTTCGATAAGAACGATGACAAAATGCTTGCGAAAATCAAGAAAGACGTTCAGGATATTCTTATCCCACGCGTTGTAAAGCTTTTCCCTGCTCGTGTTCAGAAGCTTTTCAAATCAAAATATACTCTTCACGTTAATCCAACCGGAAAGTTTGTAATCGGTGGTCCTCACGGAGATACTGGTCTTACTGGTCGTAAAATTATCGTTGACACTTACGGTGGAAAAGGTGCTCACGGTGGTGGTGCATTCTCTGGTAAAGATCCAAGTAAAGTTGACCGTTCTGCAGCATATGCGACTCGTCACATTGCAAAGAACTTAGTAGCTGCAGGTGTTGCTGATGAAGCTCTCGTGCAAGTTGCCTATGCTATCGGTGTAGCTGAGCCTGTAGGACTTTATATAAACACATACGGCACTGCAAAAGTGAAAATGACGGATGGTGAAATCGCTAAGAAATTGGCTGAGATTTTTGACCTACGTCCTTATGCTATCGAAAAGCGTTTCAATCTGCGTACTCCAATTTATCGTGACTCAGCGGCATATGGCCACATGGGTAGAAAATGTGAAGTAGTAGAGCGCACTTTCAAAGATGGTAGCGGCAAAGTGAAAAAAATGAAAGTGAAATTGTTCCCATGGGAAGAGCTTGATTTTGTTCCAAAAATCAAGAAGTCTTTTGGAGTGAAATAATTCATCACTTAAAAAATAATAACCGTCTTGCCTTTGGTAAGACGGTTTTTTTTTGGAGAAAGGTTTAACTTTACCCGAACATAAAATTTTATAATGAGGTTCGTATCTGCTCTTTTTTCAATCACATTATTGCTTTGTTCATTCAGTCAGGCAATTGCGCAGACCAATCATGATTCTATTGGTGTGACTGATATTGAATTGCCTTTGAAGTTTACAAAGTCAATTCTGTTAGCCGAGCCTACTCGTTTTCCCGTTCGCACGGAAGTCTCTAAAACACTTGATTGGCAATGGGAAAATTTGGGGCCGAATGTTCAGCCTAAAGAACTCAATCCGGGTGGAAAAGCGATCCCTACTTATGCTGCAGGTAGAGGCAATGGAACAGGACGAATAAACTATCTTGTTATTCATCCAAAATATCAAGATATCATGTGGGCATGTTCACCAACTGGAGGTGCTTGGATATCTTATGACAAGGGAAATTTGTGGACGAATGCTGGTACAGATAAATTGTCAATTTCTGGTGTGGCTTGTCTAACGCCTCACGCTAGAAAAAAAACTACATGGTGGTTAGCAACAGGAGATGGAGATGACTTATTTCAATTTTCAGATGGAGTTTGGATCACAAAAGATGCAGGCGTCACCTACGATTCAATGAACGGATTGATCGAAAATGAAATGCTTCCATTCGGAAAGGAAGACGATTATTACAGTCATATATGCGATATCAAATCAAATCCTAAGCGCGCAAAACAATTGATTGTAGCTTCTAATAATGGATTATTTATAAGCGATAATGCATTGAAACCTGAAAGTGTAAAATGGAGAAAAGTAGCTGACGGTTATTTTTATTCCATAACGATTATAAACGGAAAGAGTAGAAGCAAAGATGTTATTGTTGCAACTGGCGACAAGTTCTTGATAAGTGAAGATGGAGGAAAGTCATGGACTACTATTGCAAATCCGAGCTACCCAGAAAGTGATCAATTTCCATTCTTGAGAATGAATGCGCAATGGACACCTGTTGATCCTGGAAAATTATTTGTTGTTGTCACCTGTTCCAAAGCCGTTACACAAAGCAGTATTGGAGAGGGAACATTGTTTGAATTTGATTTGGAATCAAAACAATGGAAGTTCATTCGTTCGTTGCGCACTGATATGGGAAATGTGATTCCAACAAGAGCGCGCGCTTTCGCGGTTTCTCCCGTGAACAATGGAATGATGTGTGGCAATGTGCAACCGCTCTATCGAAGTGAAAATCGCGGTAAAACTTTTTCCAAAATCGAAAAGAATCAAATGCATGATGATTGCCATCATATCATCTATGATAAATATGGAAAATGGATGTTTGCTTCGCATGATGGCGGAGTGAGTGTAAGTATGGATGGCGGAGTGACTTGGGAAGCTAGCGATTATGGAATTGGTGCCGCAAATATTTTTGGTATATCAACGTCACAGACATTAGAGCCACAAGTATTGTATGGAGGATATGACGTGGGTGGAAATCTATTGAAAGAAGATAATTGGTGGCATGTTAGCTGGGGGGATGGCTTCGAAACTATTATCAGTCCGAGCGATCCAAAGATTATGTTTTCTACCATGCAAAATGGAAATATCCAACGCAGTGAAGATGGAAGAACATTTGAAACAGGATCGAATGCATCTGGTGCGAAAACAGAATGGCACACATGGATTCGAATGCATCCAACGAGCAACAATTTTGTTTTTTGCAGTGGAGCAAAATTATCACGCTCATCTGACACCGGTAAAACATGGAAGACCGTTTTTGAAGCACCCAAAATTGATCCAGCGATATACAACGCATATCGATTTTTCATGTCGGAGAATCATCCTGGTGTGATGTATGTTTATGCATTGGACACCACACGCATTCATCCACAAATCTGGAGAACATTTAATATCACAGAGCAAAATGAATCATTGATCAAATGGGAGAAAGTAACTGATATTCCAATTGAAGGATGGATCATGGGTATTGAAATCGATCCTGAGGATCCCAAGAAGTTTTGGATGCTCTATGGTAGAAATGAACCAACAGGAAAGATATGGTGGTACGACGGTGAGAAGTATGAAGATTATACATCCAATCTTGGATATAGCAAATGCGAGGCATTGGTGTTGCAGCGCGGCCCTGAAAAGCGATTGTATTTAGGCAGTAATTACGGTATTTTTACCCGCAGATTTGGTGAATCACAATGGACACTCATGAAAGGCTTGCCTGGAGTTCAAATTAAGTCCATGGCCATAAATAATACAGCAAACAAACTTGTAATCGGAACATTTGGGCGCGGCGTGTGGTGGGGTGATTTGATTAGACGATAATGTCCATTTTTCGTTGATAAGTATTCTGTCAGTGCGTTCTGAAAAGCGCATTATTAAGTGTAAATTTATAGTAATCAGGGTAGTAATAATTTCAACAACCGACGTTCATTACTATTCTGAAAAAAGAAACTTCCTTCTTTTCTATCGAGATGAATGAAGTATTTTTGACGTCCCTCAAAAAAATGAACGAACAAGATAACAGACAGAAGCGACGCGACCGAATTCAAGGAATTCGCGATGCTATGAACCAAACAATGGGTGTTGAGTTGGGAAAGCTACCTCCGCAGGCCGTTGATTTGGAAGAAGCCGTTCTCGGCGCAATGATGCTTGAGCAAAATTCGCTCAACGCAGTTATCGATATTCTTAAGCCGGCCAGTTTCTACAAAGAAGCCAATGCGCGCATCTATGATGCCATCAGTGCATTGTTTGGAAAAGGTGACCCAGTGGATATACTCACTGTTACTCACGCACTGCGCAAAGCAGCTCAACTTGAGTTGGTAGGCGGACCGCTTTACATTTCTTCTCTTACCAATCGTGTCGCATCTACTGCAAACGTAGAAACGCACGCTCGTATCATTGCTCAAAAACACATTCAACGAGAGTTGATTCGTATATCCAGTGATATCATTAAAGACGCATACGACGAGACTTCCGATGTATTTGATCTTTTGGATAAAGCTGAGAACAACCTCTTCCAAGTTGCTGAGGGTAACATCAGAAAGAACTACGATAAAATGAGTGCCTTGATCAAGATCGCTTTGGAGCAGATCGAAGAAGCACGAAAAAATAAAAGTGGCGTTAGTGGTGTTCCGACGGGATTCACTGCCCTCGACCGCGTTACTAGCGGATGGCAACGTTCAGACATGATCGTTATCGCGGCTCGTCCTGGTATGGGTAAAACAGCATTCGTGCTGTCGATGGCCCGCAACATGGCTGTTGAATTCAACATGGCTGTTGCCTTATTCTCGCTAGAGATGTCGAGCGTCCAGCTAGTACAACGTCTTATTTCTAGTGAAACAGAAATAGATGCTGAAAAGCTTCGTAAAGGAAATCTTGCTGAACACGAATGGCATCAGCTTCACCAACGTATCTCACGTATTGGTGATGCGCCAATCTTTATTGATGATACTCCTGCTTTGTCGGTATTCGAGCTTCGTGCGAAATGTCGTCGTTTGAAGGCTCAACACGGCATTCAAATTATTATCATTGATTACTTGCAACTAATGACTGCGGGTGGTGATGGTAGGTCAGGAAATCGTGAACAAGAGATTTCAACGATATCTCGATCGATTAAGCAAATCGCAAAAGAACTAGACGTTCCAGTAATTGCACTTTCTCAGTTGTCTCGTCAAGTGGAAACACGCGGTGGAGACAAGCGTCCAATGTTGAGCGACCTTCGTGAATCTGGAGCGATAGAGCAAGATGCCGATATCGTGGCATTTATCTATCGCGCGGAATACTATGGCATCGATCAAGATTCTGAAGGAAATTCTACTGCAGGTAAAGGTGAAATCATTATCGCAAAACACCGCAATGGTTCACTAGAAGATGTGCCACTGCGCTTCATCGGACGACTTGCGAAATTTACCAATCTCGACGGATTCGATTACGACAATACAGATTACGGAAAGGCCGTTCAAGCCAATACTTCATTCAGTGAACCACAAACAAATGCGGGTGGATCGACTACAATCACGGTATCATCAAAACTCAACACAATGCTTGATGATGATGAACCGTTCGACTACGGTGGAGATACCGCTCCTTTTTAATTACATTTGTTGAGGGCACGATCGTTGCCGAGGAGGTTTTGAATGAAAAAGTTGATCGTCATTTTATTCTTGTGTCTTTCTGTGAGCTCATCGTTCGCAAGTAAAATTCTTATCCCCATGGATGAGAGTCAGACCAATCACCTTAAATCTTATGGCATTGCCTATTGGATTTTAGAAAATAAAATCAATATCGAATGGCTACTAAACTACCGCGGCGGTAGTTTTCTCGTTGATAATTATCCAGACATTACAAAAGAATGTAGCATCAGAGGCGTGAGCTATCAGGTGATTGCGGATGTTCAAGCACAAGCCATTTACAGCGAAATTTCTGACCCTGAAGTCAACATGGAACGCGTAAAATTGGAGGTAGCTCCAAAAATCGCCGTGTATTCTCCTCCAGGAAAACAACAATGGGACGACGCAGTTACACTAGTTCTTACATATGCTGAAATTCCTTACACCGTTGTTTATGATAAAGAAATTGTAAGAGGTGAATTGCCCAAATACGATTGGCTGCACTTGCACCACGAGGACTTCACAGGACAATACGGTAAGTTCTATGCATCTTTTAGAAACACAGCTTGGTACCAAGAAGAGGTGCGATCACAAGAGGCGACCGCTGCAGAGTTGGGATTTGCTAAGGTCTCTGATATGAAAAGAGAAGTGGCAGTAAATATTTATAATTTCGTGGTTGGAGGTGGCTTCCTATTTACAATGTGCAGCGGCACTGATAGCTTTGATATCTCGCTAGCAGCCCAAGGTGTTGATATTGTAGAAAGTGTTTTTGATGGAGATGCAAGTGATCCACAAGCCCAATCAAAATTGGATTACAATGCTGGACTAGCGTTCAAAGATTATCGCATTGAAAAGAATCCAATGGTATATGAATTCTCTACTATTGACGCTACCGAAGATCACAATAAGCTAGGTGAAAAGAATGATTTCTTCACACTGTTTGACTTCTCTGCAAAGTGGGATATTGTTCCTACTATTCTAACACAAAACCACACTCAAGTGATTCATGGTTTCATGGGACAGACAACGTCATTTAGAGAGCTCTATATGAAAAGTAGTGTCACCATTATGGGCGAAACGAAGAGCCTAAATGCGGCGAAATATATCCATGGTGAAATAGGGAAAGGACAATGGACCTACTACGGTGGCCACGATCCAGAAGATTATCAGCATAGAGTAGGAGATCCTCCTACAGATTTGAATCTGCATCCGAACTCACCGGGATACCGTTTGATTCTCAATAATATTCTTTTCCCAGCGGCAAAGAGAGAGAAGCAAAAAACTTAGTTCTCGATAAGTTTTGCTGAGATGATTTGATCACCAATAGCGATTTCATCTACTACTTCCATTCCTTCTGTTACTGTTCCAATAATGGTGTAACGTCCGTCTAGTCGAGGTTGCGGAAGATATGTAATGAACCATTGACAGCTTTCGGTATCTTTTCCAGAACTTGCTAAGCCAACAGTACCTCTTTCATAGCGCAAATCCGTGAATTCAGAGCGAATAGGGAAGTCCGTGCCGCCCATGCCTGTTCCGATAGGACAACCGCCTTGCGCTACAAAATTGGGCACAATGCGATGGAATGATTTTCCAGTATAAAATCCATCATTCACTAGTTTGACAATATTCGCTACAGAACCTGGTGTGCGCTCCACATTGAGTTGCATTTTAAAAGTGCCTTTATTGGTTTCGAAAGCCACCACTTGATATTTAGAAATGGTGCTTACAAATGCCCAATCTATTTTACTAGAAAAATCAGGTTTTGCCAATTCTACTTTTCTCGTTCCAATAGAATTAATCGCTTCCACCAAGTGATTGTATGCTTCAATATCACGAGGCATTTTCATACTTTTCAAAGCAGCATCCATGATAGGGTCAAGTCGCATCGCATCGCTATCAGATGGAAGGTTGCGAGCTAAGTAAGTAGAGAATAAATCGATAACTCCGATATCCATTGTCTCGAAGCCTATCTGTGCGATTTGTGCAATTGATTTACCCGGTTTATTATTCTTTGAATAAAGCTCAACGATACTTTCTGCAGCAGCATATTTTACAATAGGCGAAGGGTCTTTCAACATGTTGGTCAAGTCTTCGATTCGCCCGTCGGTCGCAGCTAAGGCATGTATGTAAAATGATTTGGAATAATCATTCGTTGCGCTATTGATTAGCTTCATACACTGAGCGCCGTCTGCATCCTTTCCTGCGATAATATTGAGTTTTGCAACGAGTGCTTTGATTTCGTCGTTGCGATCATTGCAAGCAACGTTAATAGCATCTAGCGACTCATTAAATTTTAATACAGAAATCGCTTGAAGTGCGGTGTTCACCACTTTAGAATCTTGGTGCTTCAGTATTGGAAGTAGATCAGAAACCTCTGCTTTTCCCCTTCTTTCAATTCCTTGCAATGCTGAAATTGCGTTATGTGAATCGCTTTGAACACCGCCGATGAAACCAAGGAGAAACTGATCACTTTTTGGGTCATCAATTTTGGAGACAGCCGTAATCAGAGCGTTTTTCACATCAGTGTCTCGTTCAATTTCCACCCATCTGAAAATATACTTTTTATTGTTGTTAAGCCATTCAGTAGTGGCGCGCGCCATTGCTTGAGATCCATTAACTCGAGTTGGGCTATCACTGTCTTGAAGTAAATAGGGAAGTCGATCCATTAATTCATCGGACTGTAAGCCACGAGAATTCAGCTGCAACATTGCAGTTACAAATCCATAGCGAATGTCTGAATCCGTGAATTTGACATCCCTAAGCATGAAATTGCCGTAATCATCTTTATTATAATATGTCTGAACAAAGCCACCAAAGAAGACCTGTTTGGCATTTTGACTAGACTGCGAATAGGTTTTTCCCATGGAGATCAACAACTCACGCTGAACAGTTGTCGATTTTTCTTTTTTATAAATATCAATTAAAGGGGAGATAAGTGCTGACGTTTCTTCAAAATATCCCACGGCATGAGCTGCAGCTGCGCGAACCTCTTCGATTGAATCTTTAAAAACTAGATCGAATAAAGGTCGTAGTAGAATTGTGTCTTGAATGTTAGCCGCCAAATAAGCAGCGTCTCTTCTGAAATCGGCACTATCGTGTTTGAAAAACTCTAGAACAGTTTGCGCGTCGCGCTGATCCGCGGCTTGATAGAGTTTTACGTATTCCTCGTTGGAGAATTTATTTGACGCTTTTTTTGCTGCATCAGTGCAGGAGAAAAAAAGTGTAATTGATAATAGTGAGCTGAGAAATAGGGTCATTGGTTTCATGACCTCAAAATAAAGGACTATTCTGTTTCCATGGTAATTTCCATCTGGAAATAACCAAAAGTTTCATTAATAGAGGTAATAGAATATTGAATTTCTTCGAGCGCACGCTTTGCAATCGTCAATAATCCTAGACCTGCACCGCCTTTATAAGAGAAATCTTCGTTGCAAAGAGTTTCTATGAAGAGTTTGCGAATCGCATTTTTATCCATCATCGTGATTTCTTTCATTCTGTTTTCGAGAACTTTGATATCACCAGACAAAATCAGATTTCCTGTAAGAATTCTGTATTTATTGCTGCTGCGAGCAATGATGAGGTAGCCATGCATGTGATTATTGCCATCTTTGGCCGCATGCAGGGATGTATTTTGAAGGATTTCAATAAGGACACTGCAAATTTTTCGCATCGTTTGTCTCTTATCACCAGCCTCCATAAGAGCGCTTTCAATAACCTTGATTGTAGAGTCTACTTTGGTTTGAGAAAAGTCGCCGAAGTGACTGAATATCAGGGTTTCCTTAGGGTCAGCGCTCAGTGTACCTAGCACCAGTTGGTGGTAGATAGTCTGAATATCTTCTAATGTTTTTCCTGTTATTGTCGTCATGGCTCACGGGTGGAGACCCGTCTATTTCGTGAACAAAGCTAATCCTTTTTCGACGAATCTACAAATTTAATTGATGAATCGTAAAAAATCATAGCCGAATTCTGTTTTTGTAGCTTTTACAGAACCAAATGTAAATCGACGTGTCAATAGTTGGAAAGCTGATTATAAGAATTTATGAACAAAAACCCCATAAGACCTACCACGCTCTGAGATCTTACAGGGAATATTGTCTTGGTTAACTAAAATTTCGCAAATCAACCGTTACTCAACATGCGAAAAGAGTTCTTAGGAAGGATATACTCGCCATCTTCCGGACGACGGATCATTTGATAGAATTCCTGACACAGATAATTTACTGGTCTGCGGAATGGACGATTGCACAAATAGCTCTCCCACACTTCAAAAGCAAGCTTTTTAGTAACAGTCCAAGCATATGGATTATATCCGCTTGGTCTAGAGAAACTATCAATGTACTTTTGTACTTCTGTTAGCGTATTCATAGGTATCGTTTGTTTTGTTTGACGATACAAATGACCACCCTGAGATTGTAACCTATTTACAAGGAGAAAAAATGTTCTATTTTTTTTCTATTTCTAGAATGAAATACTTCCTGTCTGTTGATAACCAAGACTTTTTAAACGAAAATGTGTTGTCTTGTTTTAACACTTGATCTAACTGATTGCCACTTTTCAAAACAATTAGGAGGGAATTTTTCGACAATTCACCTTTCACCAGTTCTGAGGTTTGACTCATGGTCATGGAATCATCGATTAAAACAGTGTTATCTGATTCAGAATACAACAAACTATAATATGAATTGTCCCAACCCATGAAGTCTATTAAAACGCCTTGATTTGGCATTACAATAGAATTACATTTTTCTACAGCCTCTACAATTTCTCTGTTTTTTAATCTCGGAATAGGCGCAATGCCATTCATTGGATAAACAAGGCTCAGAAATAAGGTGAAAATAATTGATGAATATGCAAATTCTCTTTTCTTCCAATCTATCTGATTAATCAGAGGAAGCAATAGGATGAGCAAACCAGCAATAAATCGATGGTGAAGCATCAACGCTCCATTAATCGCCTGGTATATCATTATAGCCAGATAAACAAGAGGGATAATGATGAAGAACTTATCTAGGGCAATTCGAGATTTCTTTTGAGCGATCCATAACAGCCATACAATTGGACCAGTAGCAATTAGAATGGAAAAAGGAAAGAACCATAACCTGCGCGCTAAAATCTCAGGGTCTGACTCAAACCGCATACCCATGTGATCTTGAGTCCAAGCGCTATTGCCATGAAATCCATAGAGTAAATCGCCTGTGGAATAATACTGAGAGATCATCCAAACAACTGGAAATAGCGAACAGACAGCTCCAAAAACAAAGAAGTTTTTAAATTCTTTTTTGAAAAGAAAATACGTGCCCAGTAATGCCGCTAGGAGCCAGGCTTCATAGCGAAATGAACATGCTAAAGTCATCATCAAACCTGCCCAAATGACGTTGACCGAATGTTTGTTCGGTCGAGTTATATAGTAAAGCGCCGAAGGCAGTAAAAGCAAAAGAAAAGACTCTGCAAGGGGAGTGCTTCCTAATCGAAGTACTAATGGACTGAAGGAAAACAGAAGTGCAGTAATGAGCGCCTTTTGATGACTGGAGCTATTTTTCATCCATGCATACACGGGAAAAAAGGCAAGCCATGAAACGATAATATGAATTAGAATTGGAAAAAAAATCTTATTCGAACTGATAAAGGATCCTATACCCAAAACGTAAAAATGCCCCGGAGGCCAAATGGTAGAGCTTATCCAACTTGGATTTTTTGCCCAATCCAAGGAAAAAAGAATGCGCGAAACTGCATCTGCATCTGTCACTTCTACAAAAGGCCAGAGCACGAGTTTAACTAATAAAAGCATCAATGCTGCAGCAAGAACTTCTTGTTTTTCTGTAAGACTTTTCATCAATAGGATTGAATGGCTTTGTTCAATCTGTTTTTAATTTCTGCACGAAGTTCTTTCGGTGATTCTACCAACACGTTCGGGCCGTACGACAAAATGAAGGTGTATAGTTCCTCTGTTGGAAGCACGTATAACTCAACTTGAATTTCGCTAGCCGTTTCTTTAATTACTTTTTGCGATGGGTGTATAGGCTGAGACTTTAAAAAGCGACCAGAGTATATGTTGAAAGACAAAATAACTTTCATTGGTTTACTCTGAGTCTCAGTTATACCAATGCTATGCTTGAAAATAAGATCAGAATCAAAATTGGCGGAAACATTGAATTTGTCTTTTTTCTCCTCAAGTTTTTGAATGCGCTCTAAGCCAAAAGTAGCTATCGATTCGCGCTCAGTATTCCAAGCAATCAAATACCATCTGTTGTTGTATTCTTTGAGCAAGTAGGGGTGTAGAACATATTTTTTAATCTGTTCGTCTTGAAATTTCTTGTATTCGATTTCTACAACTTTTTTCTTTTTGATCGATTCTAACAATGATCCTAGAAATTCTTTCCCGCCGCTAACTGTTGATTTTTCAAATTGAATAAAGTTCTCTAGTCCCTCTTCATCTGGGTTTGGACTAATGTTGACGCGACTTATAATCTTTTCAATGGCACTTTCATATTGATTAAAGAGCGGTACATCTTTGAATTGATAAAGAGTAGACACAGCGAATCGAAGTGCTTGCAGGTCGTCGTCGCCGAGCGACATTTCAGAAATGCTATAATCAGGATCTGTATAATAGTATCCTCCATTTGGTCTGCTATACGCAATGGGAGCCTCGTAGCCGAGCTCTCCCTCGTTTTTCATTGCCCAAATATCCTTGTCTATAGTGCTAAGCGATATTGCATCACCACCGCTGCCATAGAGCGCCTCTTCGCATGCTGAGCGCAAATCCTCCCTGGAAGGAAATGGACGAGCAGTATTTTTTAGACACCTGTCGATGATTCGATAGCGTAAAAGGGCATACTTGTTTACAGGCATATTTTTATTCTCGTCACAATTAACACTTAGAACGGAAGATCGTCTTCAATTGGATCGTTGGATTTCTCCATTGGAGGAGGAGGCAATTGATCGTCTTGTGGAGCTGCTCCAGCGCCTACTGCATCTACCTTCCAAGCTACTAGCGAGTTGAAATACTTCTCTTGCCACTCACGACCGCGTATGTCAAACTTTACGTTTACACGATCGCCTTGTTTAAGACCATTTACCATTGCTCCCTTTTCTTTGAGCAATTCAAACATAATGTCATTTGGATATTGCTCTTCTGTGGTAATTACAAATTCTCTTTTTGTAAATCCACTTGCAAATGATTTTTCATCGAAGATGACTTTAATCTTTCCTACTAATTCCATTTCACTATCTATATTAATTGTTGAACGATAACAAGGTGAGCCATGCATCATTTACCTTTCCTTCATTTAGAAAGGAAGCTGCTTTTTCATGCAATGCGTGCTCTAATTTTTGAGCATCATCTTCAAATTCGATGAAGAGTTCTGCCAATTCTGTGAGTTTATATTCATTTACAGAAGTCTCATCTGGCAATACTTCTGAGTTGCCCAATTGTCCAAGATGATTTCCAGTAAGAATATTTGAAAGTCGAATATCACTAGGGATTTGATCAACACCAATTCCAATTTTTTCATTCGGTTTGGCTACTTCAAATAATCCTAATTTTGCTCTGCTGTACCAATCGCCACCCATTCTCGCTACAAGGTCGATTTTTTCAGGATCGATACGGCCGTTGGCATCAAGGATTTCTTCATTGATGTGGATTCTCACGACTTCACAAATCACTAGATTTCCTGCACCGCCTTCTGTGCCTAATTCCACAACATCTTTTACGATGCATTCCAATTGCACAGGAGATTCTTTTACTCTGAAGGGTTTTACTACTTCGGAA
>CALRZB010000039.1:0-14643 GCA_943372555.1 Chryseobacterium gleum
GTATAACTCACACCGCCGCTTGCTTGAAGCTGAGCGGTTGCACCGATACAAATCGTAGCATTATTGCTTATCGTAGTGACCTGCGGAAATACTTCTACTATGACTCCTATCGTATCTGTTTCGCAATCGTTGAAATCTACTGCGTAGAAAGTATGCGTCTCTTCGAGAATGGCTGTGGGATTCTGAATTGTTTCGTCGGAAAGCAAGGGGTCTGCCACCCAAAAAAGATTGCTTGTTCCTGTTGCTAAAAGCTGCACTTGATCACCATTGCACACAGGACCCACTTCTGTAATTTGAGGGTTTACTCCTGGAAGTACAGTTATTGAAATATACGTTGTATCGGGCTCCAGACAATCGTTTGAGTGAGATGCAATCATCATGATTTCATAGTCGCCCGGAGTTTCAAAAATGTGCGATGGCTCATCTAGTGATGATATTCCTCCATCACCAAAAGTCCAATCGTATTGATTTGCTCCTTGACTATCGTTGATGAAATCTGCAGGCGAACCTTCGCATACCGTTGATGGTCCATCGATAGAAATATCGGCGATAATTTGACCGAGATTAAATCGGAATACAGCCAAGTTGCATCCTATACTTTCGTTCGTACTGCTCCACGCACCGGGCGATGTCGGGAAGTCGCTATTGTTCTGACATCCGGCGCACACTGCCTGATAAACCGTTCCATTTTTTGCAAAACGGGATGTGCCTCCATCTACGTGTTCCGCACTTTCATTGCCCCCGAGATAAGATGCGTAAATGAGGCTTGTAGCATCTTGATTGAGTACACACAAATAAAAATCGCTTCCATCTGTCGTTGATTGAAATGCATCCGCAGTGAGCGGAAGCCCTATTGTGGTGCTCTCTGTAGCATAGCAATCATATACGAGTTGGCAAGTATTATTATTTGTGTTTCCTCCCCAACCACTGAAATAAATCTGATTGCAATCGCTCACCAAAAATGCGGTGGGTGAAATATCAACGTGTCCACTGCCCGTTCCAATAGTGGTGCTCCACGTGAGCGAGCTTAAATCGACAGCATACTTTCGAATGAATTGACCGCTATTGGGCTGTCCATAAAGTCCGGGTGAAATAGACATATCGCCTTCTGACTGTCCGAGCACATAAATATTGTTGTCGGTATCCGTTTGCACGAAATACACTTGATCATATTCATTAGTTCCCACAAAAGTTCCCGTGAGTATGGAGAAAGTAGTAGAGTGTAGTCGCACAATGAATCCATCTGTTTGTCCATTGTGACTCAAATCGTGACCGCTAGCAACCTCGGGAAAGTCGACACTCTTTGTTCCGCCAGCAATAATCAAATTACCGAAACTATCGAATTCAATCGCGTAACAAGCATCCAGGTCCGAACCGCCTATGTAGGTAGACGCGAGCATTGCACTCAATGATGAATTCATTTTGAAAAGCACTCCATCACATTCCCCTCCACCAAATGTTTGTTGTATACCGGGACCAATCATCGGGAAATCGCCTTTGGTGACGGTCGCCACATAGATATTGTCATTTTCATCTACGTTCACTTCACCGCGAAATGCATCACCATAGTTGTAGTAAAGTTGATCGGCATAATTCAACCCATCGTTGGTAGTGCCACCTATAAAAGTGGATTGTTGCAGCGTGCCGGCAGAATTGAATTTGGTAAGAAAAATGTCGCAACCATCGGGGTGACCGCTGGTGAAGAAATTGCTCATTACCAAAATAGGTCCGCCATTGAAAATAGGCTGGAAAGCCGCTCCCGTTGCGGGAAAATCAAAACTTCCTGTTACACCCATGAGGATGAAATTATCTTGCGAATCTGCGATTATACTGTGCGGCGTTTCTTGTTTTGAACCGCCCAAGTAAGTAGAATAAAGCAGTTGTGTTCCGTCTGGCGAAAACTTCGAAATGGCCACATCCATGTAATTGCCACCCGAGGCAACGAAGTTTTCCGAATAGGCTCCAAGCGTTGTGGGATAGTTGGTTCCAAATACAGCGGCACCTGAAATCAGAGCATCTGCATTGTCATTCGCCGCAGTGAAACCGAAGTTGGATGCACTAGAGCCGATGTAAGTAGAGAAAGCAATTTCGGGATCGATAATCAATTCATAATCGGAGTTGTACTTGCCGAGTTCAAACGAAATCGTCTGTCCATTGAGAACATAATTCGATTCAATTTCTTTGAGTTTTCCGTTGATGATTTGATAAACGAAGGGCTTCTTTTCCACTACTGTTCCAACGGAAGTGTGGATATGAATTTCATTATCTTCTAAAGAAAGAAGTGCACCTTGCAATTCGAGCTGTATCGCATCTGGATTGGCGTTTGGGTGTACGATGAAATCATATTTCAGATTTTCGGATGTGGCATAGTAGCGCACATCGATGCCCTCATATATTTCATTGTATTGATAGCGTTGAAAAGCCTTTGCATGGTCGATCCATGATGAAGGGTCGCCTTTGTAGTAATTGATATAATGCGGCAGCGGGTCAGATCCCACGGACTCGGGAATGAGCGAGTTGGCGAACTGCACACGGTAGATGTGCGAATAGATCGAATCAGGGTGAATGGGAGAACCGGGGTGAAGCCCTTGAATAAACAGCGGGTCGAAGAGTTGGTAAGTGATGGCGTGATCCTCATACCAGATGGCTCCCGTGCTGATGTCGGCTTTGGCGTTGACGTGATTGGGCCATTGACCTTTATTTTCAACAAAACTCAGCTGGGCCCAAGGAAATAGGGGCACGAGCATAAGCACCAATTGAACTAAGGTTTTAATCACAATTTAAAGACAAAAAGAGTGGGGGAAAAGTTGCTAAAGCTTTATCAAATCTAGGGATTTTGCATCAAAGTGAAAAAACGAGGTAAAAGTCGTAGTGTAATCGGGGGCATTATGACCTTAATTTGCCCTCTACAAACACTAACATTTATGAAAACTTCTAAGATCCTTTACGCATTAGCACTAGTATGCGGTTCATTCCTTTTCATGGGTTGCCCTTACTCAAGCTCAGTTCCACTTAGCGAGGCTACGTTGAAAGTAGCAGACAACTACATTGGCACATGGGAGAAAGCGGGCAGCGAAGGCGAGACCGTTGAAATCAAACGCACCAGTGCAACTACTATGGATGTTCTTCAAACCTCTACGTATGATGGCACTATAACTACTTACCATTGCCACTTTACAGATGTGAATGGCGCATTGTTTCTCAATTTGAAAGAAGACGGAGAATATGCTTCTTATTATTTCTACAAATTGGAAAAAGACGGCGAATTCAAAATCAAAGTTTTGGAAGTAACTAGTTACATCCGCGAAACATTTGAGAGCTCTGAAGACATGAAGAAATTCTTCGCGTCAAACATGGCGAATAGTTATTTCTACACTACAGAAGAAGTGACTTACTACAAAGTAAAATAAGGAGTCGGTTCTCCAAAAAATAGAACGCCCCGTCAACGCAAGTTGACGGGGCGTTTTCATTTTATTGAATCATGAGCTTGAATTGCAACATCTCTTCAGGGGATAGAACCTGAAGAATGTATGAGCCAGACTCAAGATTTCCAGGGATTTCAAGTCCTGACGCCAATAGCGCAGCGTCAATACTGCTCCATCTTTTTAAGCTTCTTCCTTGAACATCGAGTAATACTATTTCTTTAATATTCATATCAGTATTCGTATTCAAGAAGAACTTTTCAGAAGCAGGGTTTGGGTAAATTGAAATTTCTACATCGGCATCAACAAGATTTCTAAAGAAATAAAGTTGCTGGCAATTCACGAAACTCACCGAATTTGGAGAGTGAATAGTAACGCCAAAACGATAGGTGTCGAGATCGTTTACCAAGGGGGTATTGAACGAAGAGGTATCTACTTGAATGGAAGAAATTCCATCTGAATTCAGATTTTGAATTTCGAGTTCCACCTGATATATCCAGCGGTTGAGCGTTTCTTGTTCGAGCGAATCAAGCGCGCAATCGTCTATGTGCGTAAAAACCCAACTTGCCATTTCTGGTTTTTTCAATGTGCTAAAAAGTTGACCTTTGTTTAGCTCCAAGTAGAATTGTGTCGTGTAAATGGAATCACTGATGTTGGATGTTGTTAGTCCATTTATTACATCAACATATTGCTGCACGAAAGGATCAAATACTGATTGATTATTTGCTACACTTAATTCATTTGTAGCAAACAAATTTTCTAGTGTTGACTTCATGTTTTCGACACCCCAATGAATAAAATAGCGGATGTCGGGATCACTTTTATCCAAAGGAGTTGAAAGAACTTCGTGGAATAGTTTGAGCGCCAATACATCATTAGCAAGAGAATCATAAAGCTCCATCTGCCAAGAGGCAAGTCCTAATGCGCTATCCAAAGGAACGCCGCCGAAATGTTCGGAGAAAATGAGCGGTAGTTCTTCAGTTTCGCTTCGCAGTTCGCCGGGAAGGTTCTGAATTTTTTCTGATGAATTTGTTTCGTTAGAAACAACCAGCGATTTTACCGAAGGCTTTACAAATGGTCGAACGAGCGGACAGCTAGAGCCCGATTGGGGTTGCGAATCTGTAAGCTGAACGGGGCAGTTATTCATTAATCCTGAGCAACTATTCGATCCGCTAGAGGTTAGAATATAGACACCATTCGATGGCGCATTGACCCATTGATTTCTATTTGCGATTATTGGAGCACCTTGACACGTAAAGGGATTACAATTAGTTTGAACCGTTCCGGTTATATTAGAACTTATCCATCCGATAAAAGAGTTGAATCCTTGATTAATATCAAATTGCAAGCAATTGTTCAAGAGAATATTTGAGGTATTGTTATCAAACTGGTTATAACCACCAGAAGAGAGCGAGCTCATGTTGAGAATAGTTTTCGCTGCGGTTATTGCAGTGGTATTTGAGATTAAAGAATTGCAGCGCAGAGTGAGCTTCCCCCCAATCTTTGAGACACCTTTTGAATAGCCAATTATGCTATTTTTTTGCATCATAATTTCCACGATACTTTTATCAAAAACACCAGTGGTGTTGCTGCTTATATTACCAATGAAAGTGCTATTAGCGATAGAGCTGGCTTCATGGAGCAACGTGCTTTCAACTCCGCAATCTAAGAACGTGCAAAACGCAATAGTGTATTGGCCAAACTTATTTTTAACACCCGCATTTTCTCCAATGAAATCATCGTGAGAAATTTTCATGCGGCTTCCGTTTCCAATGTAAGAAACCCCCTCTAGTGCGCAGTGACTAGACTTGAGTGAAGCATTTGTATTGTGAATTTCATTGGCTCCGGTGTTTGATCCGTGGATATTAGTAAAAAAGCACTGTGTATTTTGTTCTGTTATGATCTTGGAATTATTTCCAAGTTGAATTTTTCCATGGGAAAATTCCACATTGCCGTTTTCACCTTCAATAGAAAGTGATTGGTTATCGTGCACTTTAAGAATAAGATTTTCAGAATCATCTCCCGTTAGGTTAAGCAGGGCGTTTGTATTTAGAATAATCTTGTTTTCAGGCTCTGGTCCAACTTCAATGTATCCTGCAGGACCGAATGAATGTTCGGGAGCGAAACTTGTTTCTTCTCCAATGATAAGTTCACCACCGAGTAGCGCAATTCTCGAGCCGGATCCTTGTAATATGATATCACTTGAATTGTAAGAAATGACGGGTGTTTCAGCATCAGCATAAGTCTTTTTTAATTCAATTGTTGTTTCATCGACAAGGGCAATTGAAGTGTTCTGAATTGTAAGTGCAGAACCATTCGTTATGTCAATATCGGTATTAGAAAAGGAAACAGTGGAGTTTTCAAAATCGATAGAACTACTATTTCCACTGAGTAGATTGCTGTGCTCTAAATCAATTGTGCTATTTGAACAAGCCATCAACGAATTTTGATGAATAGCCCAATTGCTTTGATGCATATTAACGGAGCAATTAGAGATAGTAACAGAAGCATTTGTAAATGCTTCAACAGTCAGCATATTTGGACCACTAGGCTTGTTGAAGGTCGATTCTGTAGCTATTAGCTGAGCGCCATTTTCAAGGAGAATGGTGTGCATTCCATCATTCGATGTCACGAGCACCGTTGCGTCTGTCAAGGTTATCTTAGCATTTTCATGAGCACTAATGTCAAGTCCGAAATTCATATGGAGTGTTCCTCCAGGCATGACAATTAATTCTGCATTTTCTTCTAAAAAAATTTTTGGGCTGTTCAGAATTGGATTTTCCGAATCAGCAGCTCCGCTTAGGATTGCACCACTTTCTATAATGAGTTTGTTTCCTTTTTTCACGGTAATAGCGTTTCCCTCATAGACCATAATTTGGGCACCATTTGTTATGCGGAACTCAACAGACTCGTCTATCGATGGAGCGCAAATAGTCAGGTCATTTTTCACGTGAATTTGCGCATTCACTCCATTGGCCACCACGTTGTGACTGAGAAAAGATGGAATGGGAATTTGCATTTCTTGATACGGTTCAAATTTTCTTGATACGGTCAGTGGACTGGTAATTTCATTCAATGATGTAATTTCTTGCACGCAAGCACATTGCTGAAGAGATTTGAATTCATCTGTATTTCCCCAAATGAGTCTATACAAATTGTGGTAAAGCATATAGTCTAATCCAGAGTATTCTCCTCTAAATGATGCGTCTGCTGGCCCGTTCAAAGCATTTGATGGATGAAAGAGCAACGACTGCGATGCCCATCCATTTGGTGCATTTGAGTTGTTATTATTAGGGTCTGCCCATGGACCTTCGCATGGTGCGCTTGATAAGAAGTTGCGATAGAATTCTTGATCCATGTTCAAAGGATTGTTGTCGTGATACAATACAGAACTCAGCAATGGATACCAGTAGAATGCGTTCTCGGGAGCGTTACTATTCATTTGCAGATATTCATGCCCCCAGTAATTCGCAAGCGTGGCTGTTTGAAATATAATGTGAAGGTTGTCGTCGTTGAGCGGTCCATCGAAGAAGCACATTTCTCCACCAAATAGTAATGGAAAGCAGAGGCCATTATCACTAAGAGGAATATTTGTATAATCCATCAGATGCCAAAAGCCTTCAATCTCTTGATGAGTTGTTGTATTTACCCCATCTATGCCTATCAAACTTATACCGCCGTCTTCGGCTAAGTTCATTGCTTCAATTGGGTTTAAACCATATAGTTCCTCGAGAAAACTAGCGTAGCTGATTGTGCCGCCAAACATTTCTATAGTGATTTTTCGAAACATATCGGCCTCGGGCCAACAGTTTGCTCCACGCGGAACATTGTCGGTTGAATTGAATTTCTTGATCATGAAATTGTCGTTCTCCAGTCGCGCATAAAATCGACCAGCTGTTGCAGCAATGTACTCGTGCAGCTGCATAGCCGGATCGCTTGATGTTGGCTGAATCATCATGTCAGGCACCAATTTCCAAACAACATACAAGCCTGTAAAGAGATCAAGCAACTGATCTAAACTCTGGATGTTTTCGTCGTTGAAATAACCATAACTTCCTGATGTATTCTCACCCTCCCAAACATGGAGGGGGTTATAATCGGAGTGCGTGAATTGAAAGTTGCATTCAGTATTGAAAATTGAGCTGTAGTCGTTAACAAAGAAGTTTTTGAAATCAACATCCGCATCATCCCGGAGAATGAGACCGTTTGAATATCCTTGTTCAATATTTTCTGTTTGAGAATGATAGGATTCGCACTCCTGATCTAGACGCTGAATTGTCCGAAGTGCGTAATAAATTTCAGTCTCGGTTGCTTGAGTGCTTTGCCCTGCATTAGATAATAATTTGTGTTCTGTAGCGAGCACTTGTAAATAATGTCCGAGATAGATTGTAGCATCTGACCAATACAGTGCGCTGCTGCTTTGATCCTGCGAATGTGCCCAATTAATTCTTCGTGTAGTGATGGGTAAGCTTTCGCCATAGTCATTTCCGACTTTGATGAAATTTTTGCGAAACCGATCTCGATAGGTCCAATACTTATCGAGATTGGTTTCGTCTTGTTGGGCGCGAGACACGAATGTCATGCCCAGAAACAGCGCACAGAGCGCTCTTCCCAGAGTTAGGTTCATAATTAATAGTTTTTTAGTTTAAGAAAAAAAAGTTGGTGCAATAATGCCTGCACCACGCATGCGTTTATTGCTCGGTGTGGTACTCAATCAAGTTCCACTCCTCGTTTGTCGTCAAGTTTTTTAATCTCACTATGCCCACATGTTTTACCACGAGGTATTGAGTGTGACCGTTATGCTCGCTATTATCTACAGAGACATCAAATTCAACCACATCATGAAATGTCAAATTCCCTATTGTTAGCGAATCGTATATGTTGGTAAGACCGACCCAGTCTCCATGCGGGTAAGAATAATTTCCTACATACATTGGGAATAATAATATCCTTCCTGCTCCCCCCGTAGCATCGCTCCAAGATCGCATTCTAGAAACTTTATGTGTTACAAAATCCGGGTTTGCAATTCCAGGTGTTGACCAACTTTCAGAAAACTCGAAGCCTGAGTATCCAGTTGTTTCGGCTCCATTAAAACATTCTGTTTTGAATGCATCGCCGTAATCGAAGACATCATCATCGTGATGAAATACGAGCACGGTATCGAGCACGTGTGTTGTTGCTTCTTCGTAGATCCAATATGTACCTACTTTGTAGTAATACCATTCTTTCAGCGCAGCGATATCATCAGCTACACAACAGTCGATACAATTGGGTTGTGGACAGGGATTTTTCTTGTCGTCTTTTTTGCAAGAATTGAAAAGCAATATTGCGAGTGCAAAACTGCTGGTGATCATCGTCCATTTTTTCAAAGAGAAAAATGTCATTAGGTTTTGGTTTAGCATTAAGGCGATCCAAAACTAGAACAACAAAAAAATTAAAATGGTCGATTTCGATATTTTCGAAAAAATAATTTCTAACTCAATTTATCCGCGAGTTTTTTCATCTCGGCCATGGGGGCGCTTTTTTCGTAGAGTATATTGTACACAGCGTCTGCAATAGGAATGTCTGCTTGAAATTTTTTGTTGATTGCATGTATACCGCGCGCTGCATAATACCCCTCTGCCACCATATTCATTTCGATAGTAGCCCACTTAACGCTATAGCCCTTGCCCACCATAGTACCAAACGTGCGATTGCGTGAATAAGGTGAATACGCTGTCACGAGCAAGTCTCCCAAATAGGCGCTGCTCTTCACATCGCGGTGCACCTCGTGTACCGCATCAATAAAGCGTTCGATCTCGCGTGCCGCAGCACTAATCAATACCGCTTGAAAATTATCGCCATAGCCCAAACCGTGGCAAATGCCGGCCGCCACTGCATATACGTTTTTCAAAATAGCAGAAAGCTCCGCACCGAATACATCTTCGGTAGTGGTAGTCTTGATAAATCTGCACGCCAAATAATCGCTCATGATCTCCGCTTTCGCTCGATCCATGCAGCCTATAGTGAGGTAAGATAATTTTTCAAGAGCAACTTCTTCAGCGTGACAAGGTCCGCAGATGATACCAATGTTCTCATACGGCACACCTAAGCTTTTGTGGAAATAACGCGCAGGTATCGCGTCAAACTCGTTTACAATACCCTTGATAGCTGAGAATAAAACTTTCTTTTCCATGCCCACGGGCTTGTAGTGTTCCATCGTCTCATGAACAAAAGCAGAAGGAATGGCCACCACCAAATAATCGCATGCATCAACCACCAATTGCAAGTCTTCCGTCACCACCAATTTATCGCGATCAAACTCGATGCTTTGAATGTAGTTTGGGTTGTTGCCGTATTGTTTGATATGGTCGATTGCCGCATGACTACGCATCCACCAGTGCACGGTAGAATTGTTGTTGCAAAGCAATTTCACCAGAGCAGTAGCCCAGCTACCACCTCCGAGGACACCTATTGTTGGTTTTTTTTCCATGGTTTGAGCTGCAAATATAGTGACTGGTGACAAACGACTGGTGACTAGTGACCGACGACCGACGAAACTCAATTATTCATTCCCATTCTGATTCTGTTTCTCATTCTTTGGGGGGCAGCCCCCCTCGACAGGCTCGGGGCAGCCCCTCGATACAATTCACCTTCGGTGAATCACTCGGGGACCGGTCTCACGATTGGGCAAATAGAGAAGGGAGCGAAATTAAGACGGTCCCCGAGTGTCTCGCCGCAGGCGAGATGTATCGAGGGGCAACTTTCCCCAAAAATTTGTTACCTCCATTTCAACTATTAAGTTTAATTTGCGCAAAACGAAATTTGGAATGGCGAATAAGCTGAAGGCGCTGATAGTCGATGATGAAGAATTTGCACGAGAAAACCTCTCGATGCTGATCGAAGATTTTTGCACTGATGTAATGGTTGTCGGTAAGGCCGCGAGCGCCAAAGAAGCGCGCGAACTCGCCGACGAAACAAATCCGGATGTCGTATTCCTCGATATCATGATGCCTGGTGAAGATGGTTTTAGTTTTCTTGAAAGCATCAAGGACCGCAAGTTTCAAGTGATATTCACCACTGCTTTTCGCGAACATGCTCTTCGTGCTATCAAAGAAAGTGCAATCGATTATCTCGAAAAACCAATTGACATTGAAGAACTCCAAAAGGCAATTGGAAAGGCGAAGGAGAATGTGGAACTCAAAAAACCAAGCAAGGTTTCTGATGATCGATTGACGAAAATTCTTCAAGATATTGCTCTCACGAATACGGTTGAAAAGACTGTGGTGCCTACGAAAGATGGATTGGCTATTGTAAAAAATACAGAAATCATCCACCTCGAAGCGATGGAAAATTACACGATGATCTATCTCGTAGGCGGAAAGAAATACATGAGCAGCCGCAGTATCAAAGCATTCGAAGATCGCCTCGATCCAAACATGTTTTTTAGAGTGCACAAATCGCACATCATCAACATCGCGCAGCACCTCAAAGAGTTTTTACGCAATGAAGGATTGATTGCGGTGTTATCAGACGGCAGTCAAATTCCCGTGGCGCGACGCAAGCTGCAAGAGTTTTTTGATAAGATTGAAAACATTGGTTGATCTATTTTCTGTGAAAATAACAAGACGTTTCATTGCCCTTCTCGTGCTGCATCTGATGATGAGTATTGCTGCCTATGCGCAACAATACACCTTCATTCAGTACTCTGTAAAAGAGGGATTGTCGCAGAGTCAAGTGCGCTGTTTGTATCAAGATTCACGCGGCTTTATATGGGCGGGAACACTTGGTGGTATCTCGCGTTTTGATGGAAGAGAGTTTGTCAATTTTGATAGAAGAAGTGGATTGCTCAACAATCAAATCAATGTGATTGAAGAATTGAGCAACGGTGTTATTCTAGTTGGTAGCGCCGGCAGTGTGAGTGAAATTTATGCAAATCAAGTAAAGAGCTATGCACTCGAAGGCGATCTCAAAGAAAGTGCAGTCAACGCCATTTTTCAAGATAGTCAAGGCCGCGTCTGGATTGGGACAGAGAATGGTTTGTGTTTTTTTGAAAGTGGAAAAGGATTTGTCTATCCAGCCACAAAAGAGATTGCATACAACGACCACATCAAAGCATTCGCTGAACGAAATGATGGTTCTATTTTTATTCTAACAAAAGAAAAAGTTTGTCTCTATAAAGACGGACACAGCGCCGTTTTTTATCAACCCGAAAATCCTGAGATCACGTTTTTCGACATCGAAGAAGACGAATCCAACAAAATCTGGCTCGCCACGAAGGACGCAGGATTGATGTGCATACTACCGGATAAAACAGTCTACACGTATTTAGAATCAAGCGGACTAACTACGACAACTATCACGGGTATTACTTCAGATAAAAATGGAAAATTGTGGTTGTCGTCGCGCTTTGGTTTTTTTGAATTTGAAAATGGAAAAGCCACGGCATTCAATGAGAACAATGGTCTGAAAACCCCCGATATCCGTGACATTCTGCGAGATCGCGAAGGCAATATTTGGTTGGCTTCGTATGGCAGTGGCTTGTTGAAATTCGCAGGACTTGCTTTTTCGGCATTCACACGAGATGATGGATTGAGCAGCGATGCCATCATGTCGATCACTCAAGATCAGAAAGGAACGATGTGGTTTTCGACATTTGATCAAGGTGTTTGCAATCAAATCGAAGACAGTATACTTCACGTCAATTTTAATCAGTTGCTCAACAACCGCATTTGGTCGAGTTTGTGTGATTCTAAGGGTGTGATGTGGTTCGGCTCGTCGTTCGGTCTTTTCAGTTATGATGGATCAAATTTCAAGAGCCATGGAAATGCAGAAAGTGATTCGCTGCTCGACCCGATGGTGATTTCATTGTTTGAAGATTCAAAAGGGCGATTGTTGATCGGTACCGCGAAGGGCCTGTGTTACATCGACGGTGGCCCAGTGAGAACATTCGAAAACTTAAGCGGAAATCCAGAAACACGAGTACGTGATATCAGTGAAGATCGCGCGGGAAATATTTGGCTCGCTACGCGCAATGGTGTTTTTAGAATGAATGAGAAGGGCTTCACCAAATTTGAGGAAGCCAACGGATTGCCAGATAAGACGGCCTATTGCGTAGAGATTGATCCGATGAATCGCATTTGGGTGGGAACACAAAATGGACTTGCACTATTGACTGGCGATCGATTTGTAGCACACTCTATCGGCGAAGATGCGGGATCGAATTCGGTGAATTTTTTAAAGTATTACAACGGCCAAATTTGGTTGGGAACCAACAATGGTGTTTTCAGTATTGAGGCTGGAGAAAGCATCCAAGAAGATAATTTTCGCGTTCGTCGATATGGATTGGAAGATGGATTGAGAAGTCTGGAGACCAATCTCAATGCCGTTTTCGTCGATAAGACGGGTGTGCTGTGGTTTGGAACAACTGAAGGCGTGATGTCTTTGCGCACGTCAGAGTTGAATGCAAAATCAACACGTGTAGAACCGAAGATTGTGATCACCAATGTGCAATTGAATTTTCTAAATCCCGACTGGTCGAATTTCAAAGCCGAAGTTGATCCCGTGAGTGGATTGCCGATTAATCCTACAGTGGATTATCGAAACAATCATTTCACGTTTCAATTTACGGGCATAAGCACATCTTATCCAGAAGACGTTTCGTATCAATTCATGTTAGAAGGATTTGATGAAAATTGGCAAGCTGTAACGAAGTCTCATTTCATCACCTACAGCAATTTGCCGTATCAATCTTTCGTATTTAAAGTGCGCGCAGTAAGTCGTGAAGGTGTAGTGAGTGATGCGGCAGTATTTGCTTTTACAGTGCGACCTCCGTTCTGGTTGACGTGGTGGTTTATTCTTTTGGAAGTAATAGCAGGGCTTGGTTTATTAGCTGTGATTTTGGTGGTGCGCAGAAGAGTAACGCGTGCGAAATTTGAAAGAGAAAAATTAGAGATGAGTTCACGCATGTTGACACTCGAGCAACAGTCTTTGAATTCGAGCATGAACCGCCATTTTATTTTCAACGCGTTGAATAGCATTCAGTATTACATCAATCGTCAAGACCGCTTGGCGGCGAATAAATACTTGAGTGATTTTGCGCGACTGATACGGAAGAATCTGGATAGTAGTCAGGAGACGCAGACGCCGCTTCGAGATGAGATAGAGCGATTGGAGCTTTATCTGAAATTGGAGCACATGCGATTTAAAGATAAGTTTGAATACAAGATTGAGGTCGATCCCGACGTTCCCCAGGACTTGATTAAAGTTCCGGCGATGTTGCTTCAGCCGTTTTTAGAAAATTCGATATGGCATGGCTTATTGCCGAAGGAGACCACGGGCAGCGTTGAGGTGAGGATTAGCAAGCAGGGCGATAGTTTGCACATGTTGATTAGTGATGATGGAATAGGAATTAACAACTCGCTGAAGTCGAAATTGGACACGGACAATCACATTTCGAAGGGAATGGAGATTACAAAAAGCAGGATAGAACTGATACATAAGATGACGGGAGAAAATATCCAACTTATTGGGCCCTATCAGGTTAACTCAGACACGGGTGAAGTTTTGGGCACGAAGGTGGAGATAATATTACCGGTTAATTTTAGCGAACTTTTTTTGCAATAGTGTTGTATAAGTCAGAGGTTTAGCTATATTTGTTTGTGATTCGAAGAAGAAAGCATGGTAAAGTTGTCAAAATATATAACATTAATTCTAGCACTCGTTGTTGTTTTATCGTCTTGCACCAAAGATGAAGAACTCATGCAAACCGCTACTGAGAAGGGTTTCGTGAGGTCTTATGAAGCTGGTGACGACACGGAGAGTGAGGATTTGGACGATGGTCCAAGTTCTCTTTCAGGCAATTCGGGTGGTCCAATTGTGGACGATGAAGATGATGAAAATGACGACGACGGCGGTTCCATCACCGATGATGAGGATGATGAGAATGACGACGACAGTTCAAATAAGAAAGGGAAGAGCTAAAAGCTCCCAAAAAATATCGAAAACCCTCTTGTGATTCACGAGAGGGTTTTTTTTGGATTTCTGATTCCGGATTCCTGATTCCGGATTTCTGATTCCTGATTCCTGATTCCGAATCACTGGTGTCCGGTAAAAATAGAAAAGTTCGAATTTCACTTCTCGAAGGGTTGATTTTACTGAGTTGTGTTTTGATTTGGTAAAAGGAACCCCCTACTATTTTGCTAGGCACTCGAGAACAAATTAAATTCTTCTGGTTTTTGGT
>CALRZB010000040.1:0-14616 GCA_943372555.1 Chryseobacterium gleum
TTCAACCAAGACCCCCCAATTTTGAGGGGGTAGTTTCAGAATTTACACACATTTTCTCCACTCACCCCCCGAAAAACCATGGCTAAGGTTTGATGTCTGATGGTTGATGGAGTATTCCTAAAACTTATTACCTACTACCTGCTACTTATTACCAATAGCCAATAGCTAATAGCCAACAGCTAATAGCCAACAGCTAAAAGCCAACAGCGTATAAAATCAACGCTTAGCTAATCATTATTAAAAAGCCCTCCACGTCAATGACAGGAGGGCTTTTTAGTAAACCAATAATCAAAACAAATTCTACAAACCACTAAACCTTAACTTATAAAACGGTAATCTTTTTCGCTGCTTCCTCTTTCACCACTTCCTTCTTTGGAAGATCAACTGAAAGAATACCGTTCTCATATTTTGCAGCTATTTCTGCTGTCTTAATGTTTTCCGAAAGCTCAAACATTCTTTTGAAACTGTGTTGACGGAATTCTCGACGATTCCATTTGATGCCTTCTTCTCGAAGCTCCTCTTTTTTTTCTGCCGACAAAATCAATGTCTTGCCTTCAACTTGAATATTGAAATCTTCTTTATTCCATCCTGGAACCAATAATTCCACCGAAAATTTATCCTTCGTTTCTAAAATGTTCGCCGAAGGAGTTGAAATGGCTTTGCTCTTAAAATCACCTGCAAAAAATTCGCGGGCAAACGCGTCATCAAAAAATGAATTGCGTTGCGCTGGGCGAGCAAAAATGTTGTTTTTAGTGTGATACATACTGTATAAATTTTATTGTTGTTTGATCCCCGCTAGTCAATGAAAGTACCAAAGCAACAAATCAGACAAAAAGTCACAGTGCGCACATCCCTCACTGACGAAAAGTCACAGGCTAGTTACTAACTACTGGTGACTAGTGACAAAACCGACACCTAACACCTACTACTTATCACCTGCTACCGACTACCAAACTATCAAACTACCACACTACCAAACTATCAAACTATCAAACTATCTTCGCGGCGATGCAGGAATTAACGTTTGAACTTCAGCATAGCGACCCCGGATCTAAGGCGCGTGCTGGTAAAATCACAACAGACAACGGGGTAATCGAAACCCCTATTTTTATGCCTGTCGGCACAGTGGGTACTGTAAAGGCTATTACTCAGCAAGATCTGAAAACGGATGTAGACGCCAAGATCATTCTTGGAAATACCTACCATCTCTATTTGCGACCTGGAATGGATACGCTGAGCAGAGCCGGTGGACTTCATAAATTCATCGGTTGGGATAGACCTATTTTGACGGATAGTGGCGGTTATCAAGTGTATTCGCTTTCTGCTAATAGAAAAATCAACGAAGCTGGAGTTACTTTCAAATCACACATTGATGGTTCCAAACACGTTTTCACGCCAGAGAATGTAATGGACATTCAGCGCACTATAGGTGCTGATATCATAATGGCGTTTGATGAATGTCCTCCCTACCCTTGCGAAAAAGCCTACGCCAAAAACTCTCTTGCAATTACACATAAATGGCTTGACAGATGCTTTTCGCGAATGGCAGAAACAGAACCTCATTACGGCCATTACCAAAACCTTTTCCCTATCGTACAAGGTAGCGTTTTCGCTGACTTGAGAAAAGAAAGCGCTGAATACATAGCAGAGAAAGGCGCTGCGGGAAACGCCATTGGTGGACTAAGCGTAGGAGAACCACATGAGGTAATGTATGAAATGACAGATCTTGTTTGCAGCATTTTGCCTGCTGATAAGCCTAGATACCTTATGGGAGTTGGAACTCCAGCGAACCTCCTCGAGTGTATCGCCCTTGGAGTCGATATGTTCGACTGTGTAATGCCGACACGTAATGCTCGAAACGGTCAACTATTCACATGGCATGGCACCATGAATATGCGCAATAAAAAGTGGGAAAACGACTTCTCTCCGCTTGACCCAGAGGGCGAAAGCTACGTTGACTCTTTTTACACCAAGGCTTATGTGCGACACTTATTTGCTGCAGAGGAACTTCTAGCGATGCAAATTGCCACTGTGCATAATCTTAATTTTTACTTAAGACTTGTAAGAAAAGCACGTGAAAAGATCATTGAAGGTACATTTGCCCAATGGAAAAATGAGATGGTTCCAATCCTATCGCAACGACTTTGATAAAAAAACTCGATCTATATATTATAAAAAAGTTTCTTGGAACCTTTGGTTTCATGATTTGTGCTTTTGTAATAATTGCGGTCGTTTTTGATATCAGTGAGAATGTAGATGACTTCGTGAAATCCGAAGCTCCGCTGAGTAAAATCATCTTCGATTATTACCTCAATTTTTGTCTTTACTTCGGTAATCTACTTAGTTCATTTATCATCTTTCTTACCATCATTTGGTTCACCAGTAAGCTCGCCCAAAAGACAGAAATCGTTGCCATATTAAGTAGTGGAATTTCATACCGAAGGTTCATTCGGCCGTATTTCATCGCTGCAAGTTTCTTGGTAATTTGTTCACTGCTTCTCAGTCATTACATTGTGCCGGCCGCAGTGAAACGACAATTAGAATTTGAATTACAATACACCAAAAGCGCCATTACGGTTGATGAAAAAAACATGCACCGTGAACTCGAGCCTGGAACCATCGCGTTCTTCAGTCAATTTACTCCTGCAAACAAAGGCGGAAGTCACTTTTCACTAGAAAAATGGAAAGAAGGTAAGTTGACATACAAGCTCATTTCATCTGGAGCAAACTTTGATTCAGACAAAAATATGTGGACCATCAACGGAGCGCAGATACGCGAATGGAAAGAAGATGGATCTCAAACGGTGCGATACAAAATGCGTCTCGACACAATTTTACCAATGACAGTGGATGATTTCGGACTGCGCGCAGAAATTGTTAGCACCATGTCATGGAATGAACTCAACGAATTTATCGAATCACAAAGGCTAGGTGGTTCAGGTCGTGTAGCTCAATTTGAGTTAGAGAAGTACAATAGAACAGCAAGTGCTTTTTCGATTTTCGTATTAACCCTAATAGGCGTAACAATTGCTTCACGGAAGTCAAGAGGTGGCACAGGACTGCACTTGATGTTAGCCGTGATCGTCGGATTCATTTACATTTTCATTTCACGAATGACAGCTGTAAGCGCTATGAATCTTGGTTTCCCTGCGTATCTCGCAGTTTGGATACCTAACGTTATTTTCCTTTTTGTAGGACTTTTCCTATATAAGAAGGCGCAGAAGTAATGTGAAACGCTGATTTGATTGAATTCAAATCTGGTTTTTCTTCAAACAATCCATAGATCGCACTGCCGCTTCCGCTCATTGAAGCATAGACAGCCCCTTCATTATACATTTCTTCTTTGATATCAGAAATGATGGAGAACATATTGAAGACAGGTGTTTCAAAATCATTGCGAAGCACATCCTTCCAATCTTCCACGGGAACAGACATGATATCATTCAAATCAAAAGTCGCAGCTTGTGGCTTTATTTTACTATAAGCCTGAGGCGTGCTTACATGAATTCCTGGATGAATTAATCCAACATGATAACCACTCAAATCAATTTCTATAGGTTGAAGAATCTCCCCTCTTCCCTTTACAAGACAAGAATTATTTTGAATAAAAAATGGACAATCGCTGCCAAGATGAGCCGCTAAATTTTCCATTTCCACAATAGAAAGGTTGAGTTGGCAAATTTCATTTATCGCGCGAATAGCGAAAGCTCCATCTGAAGAACCTCCACCCAAGCCTGCGCCTGTGGGCAATTGTTTTAAAAGATGAACAGAAAGGTTAGGCACATTGAATTGTGCTTGCATCAATTGAAATGCTTTGTAAATAATGTTCTCCTCCAAAGGAGAATCTATTATTCGACCAGTTGATTCAAGGCTAAATTCTCTGCCGTCTGCAAAGTTGATTTCAAGCACATCGCTCCAATCAATGGGAAGAAAGATGCTTTCAATATTATGATAACCATCGGCACGCTTTTCAGTTACGAAAAGGCCGAGATTAATTTTACAATTCGGAAAAACGATCATGACTCCCAGTAACCAAAGTTTTTCAAACGATTGACATCATTCCTCCAGTTGTCGTCTACTTTGACAAACATCTGAAGAAATACTTTTTTACCAATGAAAGATTCCATGTCCTTTCTAGCCTGCGTTCCAACGCGCTTAAGCATTGAACCTTGATGACCAATAAGGATTCTTTTTTGAGATTCACGTTCGGTGATGATCAACGCACGAATACGAGCAATTTCTGGCTCATCAATGTATTCTTCAATCATAACTTCGGTTGAATAAGGAATCTCACGATCGTAATTCATAAAGATTTTTTCACGCACAATTTCTGCGCAGAAGAAACGAGTTGTTCTGTCGCTCAATTCATCTTTAGGAAAATAAGCTGGAGATTCAGGAAGTTGCGCTGTGATTTCTTCCAGCAGTTCTTTCACATAGATTTTTTCCAAAGCAGAGACTGGGAATATTCTAGCGTTAGGAAGAAGTTCTTTATAGATAGCGAAAGCTGCGTTAGAGCCTTCATTTCCTACTAAGTCAAATTTATTGAGAACAACGAAGACAGGAATTTCTGTTTTCTGAATTTTCTCTAAAGTTCCAGGGTGAAGTTGGTGTCTATCTGAAGAGTCCACCACCAAAATGATGAGATCGGCGTCGATAAGAGCGGTGCCTACTGTCTTCATCATCCCTTCATGCAGTTTGTATTTAGGATCCAAAACACCAGGAGTATCGCTGTAGACGATTTGGTAATCATCACCATTGAGGATACCCATAATGCGGTGGCGGGTGGTTTGAGCTTTCGGAGTAACGATGCTCAACTTCTCGCCAAGCAAGGCATTCATAAGTGTTGACTTGCCTGCATTCGGGTTTCCGATGATGTTTACAAAGCCTGCGCGGTGTTTATTTTCCAAGTTTTTGAAATTATTATTTTGCGGTAACAAAATTAGTCTATATTTGCACCCCTCTAATAGGAAACATTCTCGAAAGCGAGAATAAGTTGAAAAGAAGTAAATATACCAAGATATATTGCGGGGTGGAGCAGTTGGTAGCTCGTTGGGCTCATAACCCAAAGGCCACAGGTTCGAGTCCTGTCCCCGCTACTACAAAGACGTCAGAAATGATGTCTTTTTTTTTGCCCTAACGAATAATATGCGACGTTAATTCTGGATTTCGGATTCCGGATTCCGGATTTCGGATTCCTAAAACCTCCTACTTACCACCAACTACCACACTACCAAACTACCACACTAATTACGTTATCTTCGCGACCGTTTTATTTTGGCCGCGTAGTTTAATGGATAGAACGAGAGATTCCGGTTCTCTAGGTAGGGGTTCGATTCCCTTCGTGGTCACTTCGCCCTTCGGGCATGGTTGAGGTTTGAGGGTTGATGGTTGATGGTTGATGTGAAAAAATCAAATGCCTTGAAAAACTATGTTTTTCAAGGCATTTAATAAAATACATCAAAAGTCAACCATCAAACCTCAACCATTTTTCGTCGCGGAATATGCGGTGAATATTCTTGAATAGGATATTCGGAAAAAGAGATTCTTCTTTGCATTGCAAATTGAGAGCGAGATGAAAAGTGCAAATGAAGTATTGAAAGAGTCGTTTGGTTATGATACCTTCCGTCCATTACAGAAAGAGATAATTGATACAATCGTGTCCGGAAAGGATGCCTTTGTATTGATGCCTACTGGTGGTGGAAAAAGCCTGTGCTACCAAATACCCGCGCTGATGATGGAAGGAGTTTCCATCATCATCTCCCCTCTTATTTCATTGATGAAAGACCAAGTAGACACTTTGAAGTCTCATGGTATTAAAGCTGAATTTCTAAATAGTTCGCTCACCCCAAAAGAAGCAGAAAAAATTGAGATGGCCGCTCGCAATGGCGACATCAAAATTCTTTATATGTCGCCAGAGAAATGCTTGGGATCAATGCAGTGGTTCGTGCAAAGACTACCGGTATCTTTTATCGCAATTGATGAGGCGCACTGTGTGTCGAATTGGGGCCATGATTTCAGGCCTGAATACAAACAACTCGAAATGGTGCGCAAAGCCCATCCAAATGCCGTGATGATGGCACTAACGGCCACGGCTGACAAACTAACAAAACAAGACATACTCACATATCTCGGATTAAAAGAACCCGAACTTTTTGTTTCTTCTTTTGATAGACCAAATTTAAGTTTAGCAGTAAAATTCGGTTTAAAGAAAAAGGATAAGATCCGGGATATTCTATCCATTATTCGCAGACATAAAAATCAAAGTGGAATCATCTATTGCACCGCGAAAAAGACCACCGAAGCGCTAGCTGGAGAACTACAGCACGAAGGAATAAAGGCCGTTTTCTATCATGCAGGAATGAGTCCTCAAGATCGAAATAAGATTCAAGAACAATTTATCAATGATGATGTAGACGTTGTTTGCGCTACAATCGCCTTTGGAATGGGTATTGACAAAAGCAATGTCAAATATGTGCTACACTATAATCTGCCAAAAAGCATAGAAAGCTATTACCAAGAAATTGGTCGCGGCGGCAGAGACGGCACCAAATGCGAAACCTGTCTATATTTCTCAATAAGTGATATTATTCTTTTAAGTGATTTCGCCAAACAAAGCGGAATGCCTGAGATCAATAAGGAAAAGCTGGATCGCGTGCAGGAATATGCAGAAGCTCAAATTTGCCGAAGAAAAATTTTGCTTAATTATTTTGGAGAAAACCTTCGCGAGAATTGCAACAATTGCGATGTATGCAAAGATCCACCGAAGCATTTCGACGGAACGATTCAAGCGCAGATGGCTTTATCCGCTGTTGTAAGAGCTTCTGCTATCAGTGTAAATCTTGGGATTTATTTACTCGTGAATACACTGCGCGGATCAAGAAATGCGGAAATATTAGAAAAGAAATTAGACACAATAAAGACTTACGGAATTGGAAAGAATATTAGTTTCCAAGATTGGAACTACTACATTCTTCAAATGATTCAGATTGGTCTACTGGAAATACATTACGACCAAGACAAGAAACTTGCTGTAACAACATTTGGTGAGCAGGTACTGAAGGGAAGTTTCACTATTGACTTGGTGAAGAAGGAAGAAAAAGTGGAAGAAGTGCTCGGAGGTTTCTCTTTAGAAGATGATCGAAAAATGGATTTCAGATCGATGAAAATCAAATCTGAATTGATGTTAGACAAACTCATTTTTGAGCAATTGAGAATGTTGCGCAAAGAGATTGCTCGCAATGAAGATGTGCCGCCTTACGTCATATTCCACGATTCTACGCTTCACGAAATGGTAGAAAAAATGCCTATCACCAGAGAAGAAATGCTTTTGGTCTCTGGAGTGAGTGCTTCAAAATTTGATAAATATGGAACGCTATTTCTTAATGCGATTATAGCCACCAATCCACCAAAACGTAAAGAGTCTAGAGTTCTTTTATCAGAAGCTGTTCAAGAATCTTACTTGTCAAAATGTATTGAAGAACTTCAGGAAAAAGGTATTTCAGTGAGTGGCACTGCTATTTCTAAAATTCTATTAGGAACACCTGATAAACGTTTTGATCAATTTCAAGAGTCCATTTCCTTTTATGGCGCTTTAGCCGGAGAAAAGTTGGGGCCAAAAGCACTATTTGAATTGATTCGTAGTAAAGTTGATCCAATCAAAGAGCAAATAGAGAATTCGAAAAAAGAAGACATCGCCAAGCAAGTTCAGGACTATTTGAAAGAATGTTCGAATGAAAGTTTGACAGCAGAAGAAGAAGATAAATACAGAAAGGCAATCTCAGATATTATCGTTGAGCAGAATTACTTCGCACCGCAGGAAAATCAATTGGCAAGTCGCACTGGTCAACATTGGACAGAACTTGAAAGGACCATGTTGGATGAACTAACCTCTAAAACCTTCAACATTGAAAAAATAGCTTCCATTATGTCAAGAGGCGAAAAAAGCATCGTGTATATGATACATGAAAATCAACGAGTAAAATGATTATATTCGCCTTGTCTCAAAGTATAAAGTATGCCGCTGAACTCGCTATTTTCATGGGTAATAAAAAAGCGAATTCACCAGATTGAATTATTCAAGAAGTACCCTGTTGAGGTTCAGACTGAGTCTTTTCAAAAATTGGTGGATGAGGCGGCGCTTACTCGTTTTGGTTTGGAACATAACTTTTCCAATATCAGAACTATCAAAGATTTTCAGCACGCTGTTCCAATTCGCACATACGAGGAATTCAAACCTTATATCGATTTGCTTCGCGAAGGGCAGCAGAATGTACTGTGGCCATCTAAGTTAAAGTGGTTTGCCAAATCATCAGGTACTACTGACGCTCGCAGTAAGTTTATTCCAGTTACCCAAGAAGCTCTAGAGGAATGCCATTACAAAGGCGGCAAAGACTTACTGGCGTTATGGTACAATCAAAAACCTGATGCAAAACTTTATGCTGGAAAAACTCTCGTAGTTGGCGGTTCGTCAAAGATTAATCCATTCAACGAAGAAGGCTATACCGGAGATTTGTCAGCCATCATTATCCGAAATCTTCCAATATGGGTAGAGCTGCGACGTATTCCATCGCGTGATATTGCTTTGATGGATAATTGGGAAGAAAAGATTGAAGCGATGGCTCAGGCAACAATGGAAGAAGATGTGAGTATTCTAGCGGGAGTACCCAGTTGGACCCTAGTCTTATTAAAGCGAATAATGGAGTTAAAGGGAACAAATAATATCAAAGAAATTTGGCCCAATCTTGAGTTATACATGCACGGTGGTGTGAGTTTTAAACCTTACCGCGCGCAATTTGAAAAGCTTATTCCATCGCCTAATATGGGCTATGTAGAAACATATAATGCTAGCGAAGGTTTCTTTGCAATTCAAGATCAAGTGAACAGCGATGAGTTGCTTCTGATGATGGATTACGGGATATTTTACGAGTTTCTTCCAGTAGAAGAAATCGGAACAAAACATCCTCGCACTGTAGGATTAAATGATGTTGAGCTCGGGAGAAATTATGCTTTAATCATTTCAACCAATGCTGGATTGTGGCGTTATATGGTTGGTGATACGATTAAATTCACGAGTAAATTTCCATTCAGAATTCATGTCTCTGGACGCACCAAGCATTTTATCAATGCCTTCGGAGAAGAGCTCATGGTAGAGAATTCTGATTTTGCAATTCAACAAGCTTCGATTAAAACAGGGGCTTTAGTCAGCGATTATACAGCCGCTCCGATATACATGGGAGACGATGCCCGAGGTGCTCACGAATGGGCAATAGAATTCGAACAAGCTCCTGATTGCATAAATAGTTTCAGAACAGAATTAGACAATGCATTGAAATCTGTGAATACAGACTACGAGGCTAAACGTGCATTTGATTTGAATCTACGTGCTCCCGAAATTCGTGTGCTTCCTCAAGGGACCTTTTATAATTGGCTCAAGAAAAATGGAAAGCTTGGTGGTCAACATAAAATACCTAGACTTTCAAATGAGCGTGGATTGCTTGAGGAAATTCTGAAAATGAAGGTTGAACAGTCATGATATTACGTTTACTGATAGCTGCACTTCTTTCCGCTGTATTCACCTATTCCAACAGCTTTTCAGTCCATGCCCAAAAATTCGAAATGGATGATTTAGGCAACTACTATTTTCTAGATGGGCAAGTAATTGAAAAGCGCGATTCAAAAGGTGTTGTATTGTTTCGAAATTCAGAACTCAATTATGGGCGAATAGATCATATTGACTTGACCAATCCAATGCAGCCTTTTCTTTACTACAAAGAGCAAGGCAAAGTTTTGATATTAGATAATACACTTAGTGCGCAAGGCCAACTTATCGACTTATTTGAAAAAGGATTCGGACAAGTAGAATGTATTGGAGGCAGCAGAGGCGATGCGTTTTGGATATGGGATGTTTCGAAAACAGAACTGATCAAGGTCGACAAACAATTCAACCAACTTAACACGAGTGGCAATATCTCAATGCTTCTGGGAAAAACACTTCACCCAACTCAGATAATTGAAAAAGGAAATGACTTGTACCTCTTCGATAAAGCCGAAGGTGTGTTTGTTTTTGATATTTATGGAAATTATAAAACAAGTTTAATCATTAAAGCAGATGATTCTATCCAAATAGTAAATGGCGCAATAGCCTACGCGGCGGGAGGTTTATACAAAGTTTTATCCTGGGATAGAATTTCAGAAACCTCTACCCCACTTCCGGCAGAATGCAAATCTACACCGCACTATTTCGGTAATAGCATTCACTTTTTAGAGAATAATTCTCTCCGAGTATATAAAATCGAAGAATAATTGGGATAATTACTAACATCCTTACTCTGCTTCAATAATCTTTTTTACTTTGCGGTCTTCTTAATCGACCTAGACAAATTATGCATATAGCAATCGCAGGAAATATTGGTTCCGGCAAGACCACGCTTACAACTTTGCTGGCTAAACACTACAAGTATCAGCCTCACTTCGAAGAAGTGGACGACAATCCATATCTCATTGACTTTTATAAAGACATGCAGCGTTGGTCATTCAACTTGCAAGTATTCTTCCTCAAGAGTCGTTTCAGACAATTGATTGAAATGAAAAAAAGCGCCAAGAAAATTGTTCAAGACAGAACAATTTATGAAGACGCTTTCATTTTTGCTCCTAACCTACACGCAATGGGCTTAATGACCACACGTGATTTCGAAAACTACGCTGACTTATTTGGTGTAATGGATGAGTTTATCACTCCGCCAGATTTGCTTATTTACCTTCGTGCTTCTGTTCCTGCGTTAGTAGAGAATATTCAAAAGCGCGGTCGTGAATACGAAGAAGCAATTCGTTTGGATTACCTCACTCGTCTTAATGAGCGTTACGAGGCGTGGATTAGCACATATAACAAAGGCAAATTGTTGATCATTGATATTGATGACAACAAGTTTCATGAGAAGCCCGAAGATTTGGGAAGAATCATCTCAGGAATCGATGCCCAACTCAACGGACTTTTCAAATAAGAAAATAGACTTTAATAAAAAAGCCTCTCTTGATACAAGAGAGGCTTTTTTGTAGAATTATCTTTCTTCTTATTTTGAAGCTTTCAAATCTAAAGTGACCATGAAATTATCATCAATCATTTTATCTCCAAGATCTTTGAAGAATTGACCAGAACCATATTTGATTCCGTATGCTATACGATCAATTGAGAATCCTCCGCTAATATTTAGTCCGCTTACACCATTTGGAACGGCAATTACGTTAGCTTTTGCCTCTTTGGTGATTCCTTTAATGGTCAAATCACCAATGATTTCAAACTGATGTTTATTCTTTTGAACCGCACTCTTAACCGCGAATTTTGCTTCCGGATTAGATGAAATTGAGAAGAAATCTTCAGACTTCAAGTGACCTTCGAGTTTCCCTTTAGACTCACCTGAAAGATCTTCATCTGTAATAGTAGTCATATCAATAATGATTGTACCACCCTTAATTGTGCCATTCGCGAATTCGATAGAACCGCTTTTCACTTTAACAGTTCCATTATGCTGACCACTCACTTTTTTACCTAACCATTTGATTGATGAGGTTGCAGCATTTACGCTGTATAATCCATCAGAAGTAGCAGGCAAATTGAGTCCTTTTTCAGGATTCATTGGTCCTACACTAATTTTCGATGTATCGAGACCGGCGCGAGCAGCCACGAGACATTCTTGAAAGTCAGTTTCGAATTTCGAATCAGCTACTCTCATTTCAGAACATTTCTGCATAGCCTCTGCATTAGGAGTAGCAATTAAGCTCTCTTTAGCGCAACCACAAGCATCTAATGCATTAGAATTAGATGGTCCATTGCAACTAGCAGTAGCTAAAGCAAAAGATGAAAGAATAACGATAAGTTTTTTCACAGTAATAATTGATTTAGTCCAATTTAACAGGCTCACCTTTTTTTGCAGGCTGAGCTGGGGTGATATTGGTAGTTGATGGCAATTGCTTTCCATCAACTACTGATGGCTTTTGAATAGGCGTTCTAGATCGAGCTTCAGCTCCAGCTGGAATTGGCAAAACAACACCTCTATTCTCAATTGTAGTTTGATTTGTAGTTGGCATAACTTCGCCTTCTGCATGTTTCACAGAAATATGAGGGGCAATGATCAAAGCTACGATAGACATCAATTTAATCAAGATATTCATTGATGGACCAGAAGTGTCCTTGAATGGATCACCAACAGTATCACCAGTAACTGAAGCTTTGTGTGGTTCAGATTTCTTATAGAACATCTCACCATTGATTTCTACACCTTTCTCGAATGATTTCTTAGCGTTATCCCATGCACCACCAGCATTGCTTTGGAACATACCCATGAGAACACCTGAAACAGTAACACCAGCAAGAAGACCACCAAGAACTTCCGGGCCAAAGATGAAACCAACGATGATTGGACTCAACAATGCAATAGCACCTGGCATAAGCATTTCACGGATAGAAGCTTTAGTAGAAATTGCTACGCATTTTTCATACTCTGGCTTCGCTTTGTATTCCATGATACCTGGAATTTCGCGGAACTGACGACGAACTTCGTTTACCATATCCATTGCCGCGCGGCCAACAGCTGCGATGGCAAGAGAAGAGAAAATAAATGGAATCATACCACCAACGAACAATCCAGCTAATACGTCAGCTTTGTAAATGTCGATGTGTGAGATACCAGCTACACCGCAGAAAGCTGCGAAAAGAGCAAGAGAAGTAAGCGCTGCAGAAGCTATCGCAAAACCTTTACCAGACGCTGCAGTTGTATTACCAACAGCATCAAGATTATCTGTACGGTGGCGAACTTCTTCAGGAAGTTGGCTCATTTCAGCAATACCACCAGCGTTGTCGGCGATAGGACCAAATGCATCGATTGCAAGCTGCATAGCAGTTGTTGCCATCATACCTGCTGCGGCGATAGCCACACCATAAAGACCAGCGAAATAGTAAGAACCATAGATACCACCAGCAAGAACCAAGATTGGAAGCACTGTAGATTCCATACCTACTGCAAGACCGCCAATGATATTTGTTGCATGTCCAGTAGCCGATTGTTTGATAATGCTCAATACAGGACGTTTGCCCATTGCAGTATAGTATTCAGTGATGATTGACATCAAAGTACCTACAACAAGACCAAGAATTATTGAATAGAATACATCCATGTTAGTGAACTCGTAGTCACGAATCACCATTTTCTCAGGAAGCATATAATTTACAAGACCATAAGAAGCGATTGCTGTGAAGATGATTGAAGACCAGTTACCCATGTTAAGAGCAGTCTGAACATTGCCCTTTTCGTCTTTTACATTTACGAAGATCATTCCCAATACTGAGAATACGATACCAAGACCAGCAAGGATCATTGGAAGAAGCACAGGAGCGATACCACCAAAGTTGTCAATTGATTCTATCTCACGACCAAGTACCATAGTAGCAAGGATTGTAGCCACATAAGAACCGAACAAGTCAGCTCCCATACCAGCAACGTCACCTACGTTATCACCTACGTTGTCTGCGATAGTTGCAGGATTTCTAACATCATCCTCTGGGATACCAGCTTCAACTTTACCTACAAGGTCAGCTCCAACGTCAGCAGCTTTGGTATAAATACCACCACCAACACGAGCAAAAAGAGCGATACTTTCAGCACCAAGAGAGAAACCAGCAAGCACTTCAAGCGCCTTCGCCATTTCTTCACCATTAACGCCTGCGCCTTTGCTGACAACAAACATTTGGTAGAATACGATGAATAAAGACCCTAGACCAAGCACTGCAAGACCAGCCACACCAAGACCCATTACAGATCCTCCAGTGAAAGATACTTTAAGTGCCTGTTTCAAGCTTGTACGAGCAGCTTGAGTTGTACGAACGTTCGCTTTTGTAGCGATACGCATACCTATATATCCTGCTAAAGCTGAAGATACAGCTCCTATAATAAATGCGATTGCAATAACAGGGCTGCTATTAGCGCCCTCAATAGTGCCGCTCCAAGCCAAAAGGATAGCAGCAATAACTACAAAATAGCTAAGGATTTTCCACTCAGCTTTAAGAAAGGCCATCGCACCGTCTGCGATGTATCCTGCCAATTCTTGCATGTTAGCATCACCAGCGTCTTGTTTGGTTACCCATGCCGATTTGATCGCCATGATGATAAGACCTAGAATTCCCAAGGCTGGGACTACGTAAATCAAAGTGTTCATTGAAAAAAAATGATTGGTTTATGGTTCAATTTTATGCGGGGGCAAATATAGTCCCCTTTCCTTAAAAAAAAAGAGGGCCATTTCGAAATGAAATGGCCTCACTTTCAATATTAAAAACTTATGCTTTGTAAAGTACTTCTTTAGCCACTCTCACCACATCGTGCACTTGTGGAAGTGCAGCTTCAATAAGGGTTGTAGCAAAAGCAAAAGGAGTATCTGTTTGAGTCAAACGACGAATAGGCGCATCCAAATAATCAAAAGCATGACGTTGAACACGGTAAGCGATCTCAGTTGAAATACTTGCCACAGGCCAGCTTTCTTCTAGGATAATGAGTCTGTTTGTCTTTTTCACCGAGTTAAGAATAGTATCGATATCCAAAGGTCTGATTGTTCTCAAATCGATAACTT
>CALRZB010000041.1:0-14615 GCA_943372555.1 Chryseobacterium gleum
GATATGCTCAAACGAATCCTATACATAGAGGACGATCCGGTAACGGCTATGCTTTTCAAAATGATTATTCGCAAAAACGAATTCAGCGAGACCGTTGATGTTTGTGAAGACGGCATGAAAGCCCTTGAATATTTCGAGAACTTAAAGGTTACCAAAGAAGAGCCGCCACAAGTGCTATTCCTAGACCTTAACATGCCTGTTTTAACGGGATGGGAATTCCTAGACATATTTAAGACAAGGTTTTCGGATGACTTTCCAAATTTGAAAATACTGGTAGTTTCATCTTCAGTTGATCCTACCGATTTACAATTGGCCAATAAGAATCCCATGGTCATGTCGTTTCTTTCGAAGCCAATTGATAAAATAAAATTAAACTCATTAAAATTGAGTCCTGAATTCAAGCAATTCTTCGAACAAGAGCGCGCATAGTTTTTTAGTTTTAATTGCTTTCTCTCTTATGATTACATCCAAAATTTATTCTGTTATCAGAACAGTTGCGATATTGTTACTGTTTGTTTTGGCGTCCAATAAATCATTCAGCTCCACTGGTTTTGTGGAGACTCCTAATTCAAAAATTGATAGTCTTCAAAACGAACTTAATCGGCAAGGTCAAGACACCAATCGTGTCAAAACCTTGATTCTATTTGGAGTTCGCTTGAATTCAAAGCCAGAAGAAAATCTCGTTTATTGCAGAGAGGCTCTTGAACTCGCGATAAAATTGAATTTCAAAAAGGGAATTGCCGACGCAAAAAAAGCGTCTGCAATGGCTGAAAACAACCTTGGACATATTGATGTCGCGATTCAATTACTTGAGGAGGCAATACAAATCTTCACAGAGCTTTCGGATGAAGTTGGACTCGCCCAAGCCTATAGCATAATTGGCATGCAGTTGAATAATGTTGGTGATCGCAAAAAAGCGATAGACTATTTGATGATGAGTCTAACCATTCGGGAAAAACTAAACAACAAGAATGAAATTGCCGCCAGTCTCAACAACATTGGTAATCTTTATCATGATGAGGGCAAATATGATGAAGCACTAGCCTACTATGTTAAATCACTAAGCATCAAAAAAGAAATTGGAGACCCCATAGGCATTGCACAAGCATACAATAACATTGCCCTCGTTTATGAGTCTAAAGGAGATTTTAAAAATGCATTGAATTACTATGGGCAGTCTTTTCAGATATGTACAGATTTGAACATCACTTTTGGACTAGCATTAAATTACTCCAATATGGGCGGAGTTTATGGTCAAATGGGCGACTATCCAAAGGCGATGGATTATTTTCATAAAGCTATAGAACTGCAAGAAGAGATACAGCACATGTGGGGGCTTATGTATTCACATAAAGGATTGGCGCGCGTGTCCTTTTTAATGAAAAATTACAATGAAGCAAAAATTCATGGAGAAGAATGTCATCGTCTTGCGGTAATTCAAAAAGCAAAGGGCGTGCTAGGTGAAATAAGTGAGATATTATCTGAAATTTATGAGGCCACTGGTGACTATAAAACCGCCCTGAAATACCATCAAGAATTCAAAATGTACAATGATAGTATTGAATCAGAGGAAAGCACATTGGAAATATCCAAATTGGCTTTGAAATATGAATATGATAAAAAGGTGGATGCATTGCAAAACAAACAAAATGAAGCCATCATTAAGCAAGAAAAAGAATTGGAGTTTAAAACGCGTCAGAATACATTCCTCGTAATTATTCTTATCGTTATTCTTGGAACAGTGGCATTCATGTTTGTGAATAGGCGCAAACTTCTTTTGGCACGCAAACAAGCCGAGCTAGCTAATAGTTCGAAGTCAGAGTTTCTTACCAATATGAGCCACGAGATACGAACACCTTTGAACGCGGTGATTGGATTCTCTGATTTACTAATTCAAACGAAGTTACAAGACCATCAGCACGAATATGCCGAGACATTGAAGCAATCGGCGGATTCGCTGCTCAGCATTGTAAACGACATACTTGACTTTTCGAAAATAGAATCCGGTAAAATGGATTTGGATATTCATACTGCCGATATAAGAGAGACAGCAAGGCAATCATTGTCAATCGTTCGATTCTTTTCCTCACAAAAGTCCTACCCTACTCTATTAGAAGTCGATCCAAGTGTGCCAGACTATTTGCAGTTCGACTCAGTTCGCATTCGACAGGTTTTGATTAATCTATTGAGTAATGCACTGAAATTTACGAACGAAGGCAGTGTTCGATTAATTATTAGAAACATAGGCACAGATGGTTCTGGACGCAATATTATTCGATTTGAGGTAGTAGATACGGGGATTGGGATTGACAGTAAAGACAGCGAGAAAATATTTGAAGCATTTACTCAACAAGACGCTTCAACCACAAGGAAATTTGGTGGATCTGGCTTGGGACTTACTATCTCCAATAAGTTGCTCAAATTAATGGGAAGTAAACTTCAGTTGCAAAGCGAGGTTGGACAAGGCAGTACTTTTTATTTTGATTTAGCATTAGAAAAAGGCACACCATCCATAGAGATTCAAGTGCTAAACCGGGCGCAGATCGAGGCTGAGACCATTAATTACCCTTGGAAGATGGTTTTGGCCGAGGATAATCCGGTGAATAATTTATTGGCCACTACAATATTGCGCAACATATTTCCGAATGCAGTGATAATGGCAGCGAATAATGGAGCTGAAGCTGTGGCGGTATGTGATAGAATCATGCCTGATATAGTTTTTATGGATATTCAGATGCCCGTGATGAATGGATGTGAAGCCACGCGTTTGATACGACAGAAAGAGGGTGAAAATAAGTCGATTATAATAGCACTTACAGCGGGCGCTATAGAAAGTGAGCGCGACCGTTGTTTGGAGGCCGGGATGGATGATTTCATCACCAAGCCCATTGATATTTTGAAATTCAGGGAAACCACGACGCAGTGGCTATCGAAAGACAGGCTTTCGTAGAGCGGAGTATTACGTATATTTGCCGCCCTTAATGCGGGAAGACATTGAATTGGAGAGATGTCAGAGTGGCCGATCGAGCACGCTTGGAAAGCGTGTGTATGTAACAGTACCGAGGGTTCGAATCCCTCTCTCTCCGCTTCGAGTGAATACTCAAATGCGCAAAGCCGTGAAAGTACTTGACTTTCGCGGCTTTTTTGTTTTGGTCAATGTGACACAAAACGACAAAAAGCGCATAGTTTCTATCCAAAAGCGTGACCCCTTTTCAAAAAAGGTAAAAAGGGTAACGCGAAAGCGGATAAGTCGCACTAAGTCAATTTAATACGCTTTCGCAAGTCTAAACGGTCTAATACTTTTGTAACATCATTGGGGGGCGCACATAAACACATTGAATTATGTCGTCAAGAAATTCATTTAATCTGTTCTTCTACATCAACAGATCAAAACAAAAGAGAAATGGAGAGTGTCCTGTCATGCTCCGAATAACACTAAATGGTCGTTCGGTCGCTGTGAGTTTGAAGCGCAGCATTCCATCCGAAATATGGGAACCAACAGCAGGAATCGCGAAAGGGAAATCACCTGCAGCAATGAGCATGAACAAATACATTGATGCGGTGCGTGTTCGCGCCTATGAAAAGCATAACGAACTCCTTACCTCTCGCGATGAGTTGAGTCCAGAATTACTGCGCGATGCCATACTCAACATCAACTCGGCAAAAGGCAAGACTCTTGTGGAGGTTTGGGAGGAACACAACATTCAGTTGAAGCAATTGATAGGAAGAGAAACAACTTATGCCAACTTTCAGAAGTACTCGACCTGCCTTCGATACATGAAAGAATTCCTCTGGGCGTATATCAAAGCAGAGGACATTTTAATCAAATTGGTAGATCGGAATATGGTAACCAAGTTCGAGCATTTCTTAAAAGTAGAAAAGGGTTGTAACTACAACACAACGGTAAAGTACCTCCAAAACTTCAAGAAGATAACTAAACGAGCTCAGTACAATGGTTGGTTAATTCAGGACCCATTCGCAACATTGAAACTTACGTTGAAAGAAGTTGACCGACCATATCTTACAGAGGTAGAGTTACTCTCAATTATGGAAAAGACATTTCCAATTGAACGGTTGGCGCATGTTCGTGACATGTTTGTCTTTTCATGTTACACAGGCCTTGCATACGTGGATGTCCACAAACTTAAGCGCAGCGAACTAGAACGAAGCCCGAATGGTAAACTTTGGATTCGAACCAGGAGACAAAAAACTGGCGTCCGTGCGCACATACCTCTGCTTGATGTTGCAGAGCAAATACTTGACAAGTATGCACAAATGGATGTACCGATTGACGCTCCGGTGCTGCCTATCATAAGTAATCAAAAGATGAACGCCTATTTGAAGGAAATAGCACATGTCTGCGGAATTGATAAGTGCCTGTCCTTCCACGTTGCAAGGCACACATTTGCAACCACTGTGACTCTAATGAATGGTGTTCCCATTGAATCAGTCAGCAAAATGCTTGGTCACAAAAACATCAAGAGCACTCAGCACTATGCTCGTGTAGTAGATCAAAAAGTGGGTGAAGACATGGAACGACTTGCTCTAAAATTGGAATCAAAGTTGGCGCTTGTATGTTAGCCGGTCCGAATGATTGCGAATATGTCTAAAATGGCGCTTAATGACGCGCTAAGGGTAAAGGGAGAATAGACGATCTCCCTTTTTCATTTCTGAACTTTGCAGTATGGAAGAGACCTTTAAAATCAGAGCATACGGATACAGCGAATTGGCGCAGTTGTACTTTCCGCATATTACCAAGAAGAGCGCAAGTGTGCAGCTTCGGAGGTGGATCTTATTGAATAATAAACTAGTAGAAGAATTACGTCTATCGGAGTTCAAATCAGGCCAGAGATTGCTAACACCAAAGCAGGTACTGATTTTGATTAACCATCTCGGAGCTCCATGACAAAAAAATCAAAGTAGCTTGCTAACTCGCCCTGATTCATCAATGATTTTTAAAGTGCCATCTAAGGTCGAAACAAGTGAGAAGCCATTGTAAAAAGGTTCAATATCTGAATACCTATCAGAATAAATTTCCGCACCATTCTTGTCTATGTGAAACCAACCTTTCTCGTCCTTAGCGATTGCATAGTTTTTATGGAAAATTCCCAATTGAAGAAACACTCCTGAGTGAATGAAACTCCCCTTTGGATCGATGTGTCGAAAACCTCCATCATGCATCTTTACGCAGGCTATTGAGTCCTTAAAGTCGCCACAATATGCAAATTTCCTTTCGTAAATTGGACTACCGTCTAGCCCGATATGAAGAAAATTCGCTCCTTCTCTAACAGGGCAAAAGTTTTCCTGATAATTTCCTGTCCAAGAATATGACCTAGAGTAAGCCCTAACTCCTTTTTCGTTGATATGAAAAAACTCATCTAAATCTACAACTGCGGCACGATTGCAATAAAAACCAAAAGTCCTGAAGAACCTATTAGAATAAAGCTGATTGCCATAAACATCAATGTGATAACTTCCCGTTTCGTCTCTTACTGGTGCAAGGCCAGGTGAATGAAACTTTAAAACTTCAAAATACTTCTTGCCAAAAATTGGTAGATCATTATGTATAAAATGGGTGTTGTCCGCCGAAACTTTTATGTCTTGCCAATTCATTAGCTTAATAATTTTTGTTTGAGTTTCAAAATTTGATTTTCCGAAAGTCCACACCAAAGCAAGTAAGTTTCAATGCCGCCTTTCTCTTTCACAATGTCAAGCACAATGTTTAATCGGTGAAGTTGAACATCAACTATGCTTGCTAAGTAGTCAGCATAAACTGTTTCTATCGGCGTGTCTGCAAGCAAGTGAAGAAGTGAAATGAAAATACCCGTTCTGTCTTTTCCTGCAAAGCAGTGAACCGCAACCGCGCCGTTGTCCTCATTGATGATTGCTTCCATTGCAGTTTTGATTTTGTCGTTGCAACCAATTCCAAAAAAGCGGTAAGCAATTTCCTCATTCGTTCCCTGATGGTGATTTTTAATAAACCATTTGGGTTGATTCCACGGGTCAAGTGGTGTCCGCACATAGATGAACTTGCTTTGTGTTGCAACAGTGTAAGGCATCTCCTCAACCTCCTTGTCTGCTCTTAAATCAATCACTGTTTTGATTTGCCTTTCATTAAGCAATTCATCAAAGCGATTTTCATTTTGAAACAAAGTCATTGTTGCCGTTCTAAAAACTCTTCCACTTTTAATTTTCGGATTGTGTGTACTGATGTCACGAAAGTTCCAGAGAAAATCTCTATTGTAAATCCATTCGCAAAATTGTTTCGCTTCTTCTTGCTTCTCGTCAGTTGCTAGTGTTTGAATAGCTGAATAAAAAAAGTCCAGCAACTTTCTTTTCTGCTGATTCGCTTCAGGTAAAAACAATGTTCCTTTCAATTGATAAAATTGTTCTTGTTCTTCTCTCGATAAAACATTTGCGATAAAATACTTCGGCAAAAAATTGAACTTGCTGTGTCCTTTTGAAAGATGGTTCAACTGAATAGCGACTTGCAAAGCAATGTTATAGAAAAAATAAAATTGATAGCCGTCACTTCTTCGTTGAAGACTAGAACAACTTTCAAACTCGTAAAGAAATTTCTCAATTAATTCTTCAACTTGCTTTTCGTTTCGCTGCGAAGTTTTGCTGCGGTAGTAATCTCTAACCAACTGATGCAAGTACGTTCCTATCTCATACTTGGCTGGTCGCTTCTCGTAAAGAATGGTATCGGTAATGTTTGAAATTTCCGAACCCAAATAGTTTCTGTCAATCTCACTGATGTTGTTGCAAATCGCAAATTCAATTTTCGGTTGTGCGTTGAAGTAAACTACAACTTTATTTCTCAACGAAACTTCTCTCACAAACTGAATTTCATTTTGAAAATTCTTTTTCAAACCATCAATCAAATTATTCGGATGAAAATCTTTGTCAACCAAAAGTTGAATGTCAATATCAGAATTAGGTGTAGGTTCGTTTCTTCCGAATGAGCCGTATAGCAAAGCAACATCAACGCCTTGCACTTGCGGAAATAATTTTTGCAGTTGTTCTATTGTTTTTAGTTGTTTCATTTTGAAATTGGTTTACGCATGTTGCAGGTTTTACAAAGTAGTTTCATTTTGTAGTTCTTCACTAAGTCTTGGTACTGAGGACTGCTCAATATTTCTTCAATAGTTGATGTTTCAATGTTTCCGAAATCTCCAAGCGACTTACGCAAATTGTCGGGAGCACAACAAGGGGAAATTTTACCAGTTGCTGAAATCCAAAGTTCTTTTTCAAGAAACGGACATTCGTATTCTTCGGGAACTTCTATGTTTTCATTTTCGTGAAGCGGAATTATGTTTTCCAAGATCACTTTCTCTCCGGTTGGCTTTCTGAAATTTTCCTGAGCTTCGTGTGCTTGCTTCACATAGTGGTTCCACTGTGAAACACTTTCTTTCGATGCCTTCATTGACAAACTTTCAATCTCATTGAAGTGTGTCCACAACTGATGCCCTTTCACTCTGTCCACTCCCAACTTAACCGCAAGTTTTACGATGTCGGCTAATTCGTGCACGTTATTTTGCATGAAAGTGAGCTGAAGCGTTATTTGGCAGAAGTAGCCCGTTTGCATAAAATGTTCATCACGATAAGAAACAAACTGCTTTATATTTTCCAACACTTCATTGAAGTTCACCCCCAACATTATCTTCTCTGAAGTTTCGGCTGTTGCTCCATTCCAACTAATCTTTACATCGGTTGTGTTTGGCACAATCATCTTTGCCCATTCTTCAATTGAAAGTTTTGGAAATGTTCCGTTGGTAGTGAGATTGATTTTGATTCCAAACTTTTGTGAGAGTTCAAAAATTCCTTCAATGCCTTTGTAGAGAAGCGGTTCTCCCATTGTGGAAGGAATAATTTCTTTTACCCCTAATTTATAAGCTTGCTGAAAAATTTCTTCAACCGTTTCAGACTTCATTCGTCTGCGCTTCACTCCAGTTTCCTTGTAAAGTTTTGGAATGAAATCGCTGTAAGGGCTGTGTTCCTCACACATGATGCACTTCAGATTGCAATCTTCGGGGTTGGTGTCAATGGTTATTCGCCAAATTTTTCTTTGAGTGAAACGATTGTATATTTTCTCCAACTCATTGCAATGGTTATGAATGTTTGGAACACTGCCATCTTCTGAAAATAAATAACCTTTCTTGCCAAATTGATTCAACAAATGAGGGTTAGCGATAGCAAAGCACATTTGCTCCTTCAAAGATTTTACATTACGATGCTCAAATAAAAGTCCGTTCACTTGATGTTGAACAAACTCTTTCATTCCTCCAAAGTCGGCTGTTATGACGGGAATTTTACATGCCTGTGCTTCGTGAATTACAAGTGGTGAATTTTCAGCCCAAATACTCGGAACAACAATGCAGTCAACATTTGCAAAAACATCATTCGCTAAATTGTGATTGATGTATTCACCTACAAACTCAATTTTGTTTTTTGAATTGGCTGCAAGCAATTTCAAAGCATTTGTGCTTTGTCCGTTTTCTCTGCCAAATATTTTCAACGTTGCGGGTTCTTCAATTTGCTTGAACGCTTCAATCAAATGATTCAAGCCCTTTGCAGGTATCAATGTTCCGATGTAACCGAAAGTGAATTGTATTTTCGCTTTTGACTTTTCGGTTTGTGTAAGATACTCCAACGGGAAGCCGTAGTCAAGAAAAACAATTTTGTTTTCAGGGACTCCAAACTCATTGATAAATCGATTTCGTAAATAGTTTGATGGAGCTATGAATAAGTCAATTTTGTCAATCATACTTTTGGTTTCAATCATTCGCTGATGAATCCAACTGCTCCACCTTTCAATGTCGTTTGGCTCTTCCTCTTCTCTGCCACTGAAATATACTTTGTAACATTCGGTCGCACACTTGGTGTCTTCCTGTCCAGAACACAACTGGAAATTATTTTCGTTGCCAATGTTCCTTGTGAGAAACTGTCCTCTCGGACACATTAACCAAAAATCATGAAGCGTGAATACGATTGGAATTTTCCGTTTGTTGAGTTCGTCAACCAAACCAGTTGAAAGGTGATTGAGATGTCCAATGTGGGCAATGTCGGGTTTGATTTTAGCAATTAGTTTTGCAAAGTTGCTGTCAAGCAACTTGTGCCTGTACCCGTCCTTACCCTGCGGATTATTAACGAAGTAAAAATTTAGGTTAGCATTTTCGCTTTGATGGCGAATAACGAAGTCGTGTGAATAGGGATTTTCCTCTCTTGTAAAAACTGATACCTTGTGATGCTTTGAAAGTTCGTTGCATATGGATTGACTGTAGACTTCTGACCCTGCGTTGTAGTTTGTCGGGTAGCCGTGAATGATTTTGAGGATGTGCATGGTCTATGGGTATGAGGATTTCGTTTTGTACCAAAATTGTTTTGTGAAAGTGCTCTAAATCAATATATTTATCGGTTTGTACGCAATACTATGCTATGAAATACGCAAAAAAATCCAGTTTTCCTCTATTGTTCAGTGACCAACCTAAGTTCAGAGTGGAGCAGATTCAAAAATTATTCAATTACTTAACAGATCCTGGCAGATTTTCAATTCTACTACTTGGTGAAAGGGGCACCGGGAAATCGCATTGGTTAAATGAAATATCTAAAGTTTGTGGCCAACTTGACTGCTTGCGAGAAGTTGTAACAGTAAATGGAGTTATGGCAAAGAATACCGATGATTTATTTTGGGAAACGATGTTTGAAAGTGCTAATGGGAAATTATTGGTAATTGAAGAAGTGGAAGAATTAAGTAAGGCCACACAAGCTCTTCTTTTTGAGTTTCTCAGCACAACTAACGGCCTATACGGTCTAAAGGAGAAGAAATTTAATTGTCGAATAGTCTTTACCTCATCACTTCACATAAGATCTTTGAGAGACAGTCAGGATTTCTTGCTGAATAAATTTTTTGATAGAATTAGTCAGTTTGTTGTGAAGTTTCCCGGTTATGCAGATAAGAATATTTCCATCTGGGATGATTTTGTCCTAACCTGGGCCAAAATGAACTTTCCCAAGAAGGATTTACCTAAGCGAACTCTAGAAGAATGGTTACGCACTAATTCGCATCGCTTTCACGGCAATTTTAGAGATTTGGATAAAATAGCAATCAATTGGAGAAACAGTCAAATCAACTTTAATAAGACTGAAACAGAAATACTTAAAGATGTAGAAAATGACTTCTTCGAACTGTACCACTTTCCTGAGCATAATTCAGAAAACGTTAATGCTTTCTATGTCGACGATAAGATGGACTATTACAAAGAAATCAAACCTTTGTTTGAAAAGTTTGTGAAAGAGGTTGCGCGAAGAAAGTATGGGAAATTAAGCAAAGCCAAGGACGGTAAACCGCTAGGGGTTCACTACAGGACAATGGAAAGATGGTAAGCGATTTTGAATAACTTAAACTCTGAGTTGTTTTTCAGAACCAGTAAAAACATCGTTGGAAAGGAGTGCAATTTTCCTTAACTCAAACATCTCAGTATTTTGTGCGTTAGGGGTTTGCGAGTACTTGTTAAAACTGGAAATAAGAGCGCTTTCTAGTCTTGCTGTTTTAGCAAAGTGATCAGCATAAATTTCTAAATCCAAACGATTGAGTTTTCTTACTTCATCAATTTCCGACATAGAAGCACCATGCAAGATCGAAGGTATTTCCCTGGGAATTGGATTGTTGAATATGTGTCCCAATTCATGAGCAAGTGCCGCGAATATTTCTTCATTTGACAGCGGAATTTGATTTGCTAGGCTGAGATTTAATACGAGGAGATGTCCATTCACATTTGAATGTACATAGTTACTAAGAACACATCCAAAGCCTTCGTTGTATGCCATTTTTAGTAGCTTATTCTTCTCTGAATCACCGAGGTCCGGAACATTTAAGTCATCTGTAAGGTAGATCTGGGTTGATGTTATTCTTTGCTGAATCAGCGCTGGAAAGTACAGTAGTAATTCTGTTGCAATCGTTTGAAGCCTTGTTGAATTGTGATCATTAGTAATAACTATCATTTTTGTAGAAGCATTTTATAATTCAAGGATTAATCTATACCAGATCGGAGGTATAAAGTCTCTCATATCCTCACTGGTAAACTCGGTACCAATATCCAAAACAAATCTTGTCACCACAAACGACGAGATTTATGCACCCTACTCACGACACAAGCGCATTTACTACTGTTTCCGGCATGGTCGGGGGCGTTGTGAAGGCGATTTCTGCAAAGCCGCTGCTAATGGCGGTCAGTTTCGGTACACTTACGAATGTTATGTTCTATGCTGCGGCATCCGCTACCGTGGGCTATTTCGTGAAACTTGGGCTGGATCGGCTCTCAGACCGATTAAAATCGAAGAATAACAATCAAAACTCCACCAAAGTAGATGAATAAGTTGGTGGGCATCGGATTGATCGGAGCTGGCGCTTTTGGGCTCATTCAACTTCTTCGGATGAAGAATGTGAGTGATTCCATTTCTACCAAGCTTGTCAATCCGCGTGTCCACAAGGTTAGTCTTTCCGGAATGTCCTTCCGCACGGAAGTTTCTATCAATAATCCTACTAAGGATAGCATCACCATTACTAAGCCTGTTGTAACTCTCACTACCAATGGTAAGCTCTTAACTCAGTCCGCATCAGAGAACAAAACGATCACCATTGAGCCCCTCAACGTCACGCAAATTGACACCATTGAGCTGACTCTTGGATGGACAGTCATCGGCACGTTCGTAGTTGGAATCTTGAAAAAGATTCCTGAAATCATACAAGCAAACAAGGCTGGAAAAGCGACAAATATGGCAGAGGCTCTTGGCATCCCTATGGAGATGACTTTCTCCACTTATGCCAACGGAATTTTCTATCAATCAACTCCTGAAAAAATTCTGTAATGGCAAATTCAAAAGCTATGTCATATCAGGCGGAGATTACCTCAGGACCGCGTTTAATCCGAAATGGTTTGGAATACGACAAGTATTTCCCCAAGCCGGACGAACGTGATCGCATCATCATTAAGGATGGCGAGGTTCAAGACACTGTTGGTTTGATGGAAAAGGTGGTACATAAGTATTTGATCGATACTTCGCGAATTGCACCCTCAATGAGGAAGGCATCCCTCGAAGAAACTTGTCGAAATATTTGGCAATTTATCTACAGCAACGTTCAGTACAAACTGGACAAAAAGGGATTGGAACAATTGCGCAGACCTGCCCGATCATGGGCTGAGCGTAAGTCAGGAGTCGACTGTGACTGCATGAGCATTTTCACCTCTAGCATTCTCACCAATCTCAAAATTCCGCACAGCTTCAGAATCACTAAGTATTCAGCAGACCACTGGCAACATGTCTATGTGATTGTGCCTGATAGCCGTGGAAAGCACTTCACAATTGACGCAGTGGTTTCTCAATTCGACTACGAGAAGCCATTCTCAGAAAAAATGGATTACGTTATGAGTTTAAATGGAATCAATGTGGCTGTTTTGAGCGGCCTTGGCAGCGACTTGGAAAATGCCATACTCGCTCCTGGTCTAACGGGGGTTGGACTTGGTGCTACGACCATATCATCCAGTAAGCAAGAACTTCAAAAGTTGTATCAACATTTGGTTGATACTCGAAACAGCATCAAAAAAAATCCACGCATGGTTTCGTCTATTGACGATCCCGACGCATTGATAAAGATGCTCGACTATGCAATCCAATATTGGAATACCGATAAGCGTGATTATGCTCTTTCCATACTCGAAAAAAACGAGGAGCAATTGAATCAGCGAAACGGCTTTTCTGGCCTGGGCGACGATGTGTTCGATTCTGACGAATTCGTTCTAAGTGGCCCGGGCAAGAAAGGCTTCTTCAAAGGTGTGAAGGAGGCGGTTAAGGATGTTGGCAAGGGAATTAAGAAAGCGGCTAAAGCTGTTGTTCGTTTCAACCCATTGTCTATCGCAGGTCGCGGAGGATTTCTAGTTGCCATGAAACTCAACCTCGGAAAACTGGCTTCCAAACTCAAATGGGGTTATGCGACAAAAGAAGAGGCAGCGGCTAAAGGTGTGAGCGAAGCAGAATGGAACAAGAGCAAAGATGCACTTGCTAAAGTGGAAAATCTATTTGCCGACAAACTCCAAGGAAAACGCGAAGCTCTGAAAAATGCTATTCTCAAAGGGAAGGCAGGAAATCTAAACGGATTAATTGAATCTGGTTTCAATGGACTTGGCGATCCGGTAACAGCGGCTACTCTCGCTGCTGCAACGCCCATCATCATTGCCACGGTTGATATTTTGAAAAAGTCAGGGCTTATCGGCCCCAACGAAAAGATAGACGCTGAATCACTCGCAAAGGAATTGGCCAATGATCCCGCTGCTGCTGAGGCGATGAAGGAGTTGGAAAATGAAAACGGTGATGGAGGCAATGCATCTGGAGACAAAGCTCCAAGCGATGATTCTTCATCTAAGAAAGGAGGAATTGTCGGCTTCATTAAAGCTAATCCAGTGCCCACAGTTATCGGTGGAGGACTTCTCGCATTTGGTATTTACAAGCTCGTGACACCAAAGAAAAAGAAACAGGACAACCTAGCTGGCTATCGCGCTAAACGCGCAGCGGGTCAAACACAGGTGCATCGTGTTGGTAAGCATAAAGCACAACACAAAAAACTACCAGTAAAGGCAGTAAAACTTCTCTAGAAACCCATAAAAAGTCAATACAATGGCAACTCAAAAGAAAGCCCCTTCCAAGATCAGCAGCCAGGCGGTTATGGAAGAAGTAAAAACGCTGGCAATGCTCGGAGGCGGTGTAGTTCTGGGTTCCGTGGGCGGAAGGCTCATTGACAAAGTACTCAAAGTCGATCCGGCAGCAACAGGATTTCAGGCTAAAGCCTTGGCAAGACCTGTTGTACTTATAGCGGCAGGAACAGCTGGAGCTATTATGCTCAAAGACAAAAACATGAAAATGCTGGCCACCGGTGTTGGTGCTGCTGGTGTTCTCAGTGGTGTGAAAGTGATTCTGAAAAAAGACCTACTCGCCGGTCTCGCCGACTTCAAAGGCCTGGGATCAAATGAACCAACGGTATTCCGCGATCCTGTGCAATTGCAAGTGGAGCGCTACAATCCCGATCTGCCTGAATTGAACGCTGTCTACATGCCATACCCTAATCCAATGGATGTAGAGGAAGAGAATGAACGTGAACGCGGTATGGAAGGAATGCGCGAGCGCAAGACTGACAATGCCTTCATGGAAATCATGTAATCAAAAAATCAACTCTAAAAAACAACAAGATCATGTTTACACTCGGAGAAATCGAACAGAGCGAACACAATTTGCTTGGAGCAATTAGCGAGGATGACTTCCTCGAAGCGTTGGACACTGCGCCTCCTCAGGCGAAGAAGAAATTCTTCAAAAAGATGCAGATGCAGTCGCGTGTGCAGACTACCGCCACAAGTTCACGCAGCCGCGCTGAATTTGAAAAGCGTATTCACCTTTTGCCAACCGAAATCCAAAAAGGATTGGCAAGTCAAAGCTTGCAGGCTGTTGACACCGTGATCTACGTGGTCAAGTCAGTTGCAGGAAGCAAGGTAGTGAAAATGTTTAAGGACGATGACAACAAGGTTGTCGGTATTTCCAACATTTCATCGGGCAAATTGGAGAAA
>CALRZB010000042.1:0-14399 GCA_943372555.1 Chryseobacterium gleum
TGCACAATACCTGGATTGAAAAACATAGGCACGGTGGTTTCCAAAAATTCAAACGCATTGTCAATATTCTGCATGCGGCTATTGTATCTAAAACTACCACCAAGCGACCAAGCTCTCCACGTGCCTTGCAAATCAAATCGCACCAGATGCTGCAGTCTATATTTCAAGATATTATTTGTAGGGTCAGAACTCGTGTTAGCATAAGTGACCTCGGTTGAATTCAAATCATTTCGACGAGCATACACTAAATCGGGAGTCAAACTTTCGGGTAAGGTGTAGGTATATCCACCCAACAACTCAAACTTCACTGGACCAATCTTGCCCTCACCCATCACACTAATTTCGGCACCTCTTACGCGAGAATTACCCGTATTAATACTCTTGAAGCCGAATCCAAAAAGATTCTCGATGGTCGGCACGCTCGCCCACTGACCAAAAGTAAATTCGATATAATTTTTAAACTCTTGTTGGAATACCGCGATATCAGCAAAGCCCTTGAAGTTTCCGACTTTAAATCCTTGTTTTATTCCTATTTCAGCGTTGTATGAGGTCTCTGACTGTAAATCAGGATTCGCATAAATTTTCACTGCACCTAATGCTGTTACAATAAATTTCTCCGCAATGCTAGGGAATCGGTAGCCCTGACCATAAGATGCACGCAGATAAGTGGCTTTTGCAAGTTTATAATTTAACCCTGCGCGAAAAACTGGTTTCGATTCTTTGGAACCATTAATATCAAACATCTCGTAGCGCACTCCTCCACTCGCGTTTAGTTTTCCCCATTTTTTATCTACTTGAAAATACGCAGCCTGATTAGTAGCTGTATTTTTTCCATCTTCATTCCCACCCAAATAAAGTTCACCTCGAGAAAAAGTGCTTGTAGAAACAGCGCCAATATTTGTTGTCAGATTTTTTATTCTCGAAGTATTCCACGTTTTCTGAAACTGATATTCCCCATAAAAAACATCGCTAAAATTACCTTGATTATTATCGTTTTTGTTATCCAACGTTTGCCATCTGCCCCTCAAGGAATGTTTCACACCGCTGCTAGGCGTGTAGACTATAAACGGATCTACAGTACCGAGTGTTTGCTCGGTTCTTGTTGCACTGCCTTCATAGGCGCCATACAAATCGTTTGTATTATTTCCCCAAATCAATGTAGATAGCGAGTTACTCAAACTCCAATTGGTATTGACTCCGTAAGATAATCCAACTACCTTCTTAGATTTATATCTCAAATTCACGTTCATCCTTCCGCGGGTTTCGGCTTCATATCTATCTGCAGTAAATGGATTATATCCATTTTTAAAACCTCCAGTAATTGAATCTCGCAGGGGGCCTAGATGACCATCGCTCCCGAGAAAATAACCCCCGATTACAAAATCAAGATTTCCAATTTTTCTCTTGTGTAAAAAACTTCCGCCTGTCTTCATTGGCATTCCAGACCAATATTTAGCTTCAGACGTTTGTGGCGCGCTGAATAATCCATGAAAAACGGTTACTTGTGTTTCTGGTTTATCTCCAGGAAAAGCGGTGCGCATATTTATGGCGCCGCTCAACGCCGAGCTTCCATAAAGCACGCTTGATGCACCTTTGATTACTTCTACCTGAGAGAGATTTTCAATAGGTAAAAAGTCCCATGTTGGTTTTCCAGCATCACCGCTAATCATAGGAATGTCATCCATCAATATTTGAACTCTGCTGCCAGCGCCAAAACTGTATCCACTTCCACTTCTTATTTGCGGCTCGTCATCGACAATAGCAACACCGGGAGTCTGTTGTAAAATTTCATCTATCGAATTTGAGTTTTTATCTTGAATCAATTTGGGTTTTATAACTTCCATGCTCACTGTAACTTCACCTAAATCCTGTTCAAATTTTCCTGCTGATACTACAACAATATCGAGCACGTCATCATCGGCAAACAAAACAAAGTTCCATTCAACATTTCCTCCCGCTTCCAGGCCTACTTTAATCTGAGAAGGTGTCAAGCCAACATAACGAGTTTCAACACTGTATTCTCCAGGATTCAATAAAAAACTATAGTTACCATCCACATCTGAAATCAACCGGAAAATTGCAGCGTTGCTTTGTGCTGTCGAATCCACAAGAACAGCGCTAAGTGAAGCACCAGGAATTACTTGACCATCTCCGTCTACCACCCTACCAAAGAGCCTCGCTTGTTGTGCACTTGATGATAGCGAAACTAATATCACGGAAACAATCGCTACGAAATGACGATAAATTATGACTTGAGTCATGTTTCTATTTGATGAATTCATAATGAGCAACAATAAGAAAAAAATATTCAATATCACAGGCCCCTTAATTTAAACTTCATGTATTGAATTTTGCAGTCTATTCCCTATTGACACCCTAACGTTAGTAAAATCAGCTCTTTAAAGCGCCTAGCAACTCAACCTTTTTATGTTTGGTGGCGTAAAAGAGTTTGTTTTTGAACAACACTTAATCATCCACTACTATGAGACAGAATTTACAAAAAAGCGTATTACCAGCTTTCTTTTGTACTGTGCTATTTTTCATCACTCTAATAACTAGAGCTGCTGATTTTATAGACAACTCCAAGAATTATCTGATCGAAAATTGCGGTCAAATCAAATCAACAAATTCAAATGATGCAGATGCTGTATTGTACTTCGTACATAGCAGCGATTTTTCCGCATTCATAAAGTCTAATTGCATTTCATACCAATTTTTTGCAACTCAAGACGGTGCAAATGGTACAGCTGAAACTCATCGAATTGACATGAGACTTATTGGTGCAAACCCAAAAGCCATCAATACTCCTTCGAACGCTTCGCAATACACTGAATCTTTTTACACAGAAAACTGCTCTGCGCCGATTCAGGCTTCTGCCTTTGGGAAGGTGACACTTTCTAATGTTTATCCAAACATAGATTGGATTATTTATACAACTTCGAGTGGATTAAAATATGATTTTGTAGTTCATCCTGGAGGGAATCCAAATGACATTCAAATTGCATTTGACAATGCAGATAATATTCGTTTGAATGCGATGGGAGGACTTGACATTACCTCTAAACTAGGAAATATAGCAGAGGCTGCGCCCATTTCATTTCAAGGGAATAGAAAAGTTAACAGCTCATTCAAGCTCAATTCAAATCGTCTATCCTTCAATGTTGGTGCGTATAACACTAAAGCAGATTTAACGATTGACCCAGACGTGCTTTGGACTACTTATTTTGGTGGATCTGGATACGACGAGGTGACTTCAACTTGTGTTGACGAAGAAGGAAATATTTACATAACAGGCTTTACCTCTGCTACCACCAATATCGCCATCGGCGGATATCAAGTGGTCTACGGCGGAGGCAATTACGATGCTTATCTAGCAAAATTCAATGTTGATGGTCAACGTTTATGGTGCACTTATTTTGGCGGATCTCAAAGTGATTTTGGTAACGGTGTTGCCATAGACCAAAGTGGAAATCTCGTTATTATTGGAACAACTTCATCGCAATCCAATATCGCCATTGGCGGTGCCAATACCGTTTATGGTGGCGGCGCGTATGATGCCTTCGTCGCTAAATTCGACGAGTTGGGTCAGCTTGAGTGGAGCAGCTATCTTGGTGGGTCAAATGAAGATGAGGGAATAAGTGCAACATTCGCAGCCGATGGTTCCATCTCTGCTTTACTAAACACAAAATCTACAAACATCTCTAGCACAGGAGAATTCCAAGCAAGCTATGGTGGCGGTGTAGCTGATATGTTTATGTCATCATTTGATTCTGAAGGAGCTGCAACTTGGAGTACCTACCTTGGCAATTCTGGAGAAGAAATCGCGGGAAATATTTCATATTCTGAAGAAGGATACATCTTAGTAAGTGGTTCGACATCTTCAGCTAGCAACTTAGCAATAGCAGGACAACAAACTACTTATGGCGGAGGTGATCATGATGGAATACTTATGTTGTTCGAAGAATCTGGCATGATTGTCTGGTCGACCTACATTGGTGGACCAGCAGACGATCTTGCTCATGCCGCTTCTTTCAATAATTTCAATAAAATATACGTGAGCGGAAGCTCTGCATCAACCTCAGGTATTGCATCAGCAACTGCAGATCAAAACACAAATGGAGGGGGGGCATTCGATGGATTCCTTGCACAATACGATATGTCAGGTGATAAAATTTGGTCAACCTATATCGGGGGAGAAGGTCAAGATAAAGGCTTTGGATTAGCTGTAGACGAATTAAGTAATGTTTATATCGGAGGTATTACATCTTCCGAAAATAACATCTATGAAAACGGATTCCAAGAAAGCAATGCGGGCGGTATTGATCTATTCTTCGCCTTCTACGATTCTTTAGGTGTAAAGAATTGGTCAAGTTATCTCGGTGGTGGTGGCGACGATCAAATGCGATCCATGTCGGCAGATGAAAACTCTCGAGTTGTATTTGCTGGAATTACTGCTTCAACCGGAGTTGCATTCAATGGTTGGAAAACAGATTATGCAGGCAGCGTTGATGGTTATTTTGGAAAAATTCAAGATTGTTATAATCCCTATGTCACTGTTGACTTGCTAGGACCAACAGACTTTTGCGAAGGTGAAAGTATTGGTTTGTCGGTAGGTGGGGCAGATTCATTCCTTTGGAGCACAGGTGATACTGCGACTGTTGTTACAGTAGATACAACAATGACAGTTTATGTTGTCGGAACGATGCTAGCAACTGGATGTAAGGGAGTTTCGAATGTAATTAACCTTAACATGCTTCAAGCACCAGACGTGTCTGCCTTTCCCGAAGGGCCAACTGAATTTTGCGGAAGTGGCAGCGTTGCGCTTACCGCTGCATCAAATGATACAGTAACATTCACTTGGAGCACTTCGGAAAGTGATACAACAATTATTGTATCCGAAGCTGGGTCATACACTGTAAATGCCATGGCTGATAATGGATGTATTTCTACAAGCGATGCCATAGAAGTTACAATCTACGAGCCAGTAGAAATAATGGCCGCAATAGCGAGCGATACAGCGTGTATTTCGCAAGATTATGTAAACTTAATAGCTGTTCCTTTTGGAGGAACCTTTGTAGGCGATGGTGTTGAAGGCGACTCATTTATTCCGGCAAATGCAGGTGGTGGGCCGCACACCATTTACTATGAATATGTTGATGAAAATGGTTGTTCAAGCGTCTCAAATGAATTGATGATTGAAGTTCTTTTCGAACCTACAATACTTTTTGTAGATAGCGATCAAGCTTGTTTAACTGACGGCCCTATCGGTATGACGGGATTCCCTGAAGGTGGAATTTACTTGGGAATTGGTGTATCTGGTAATCTATTCTATCCTGAAATATCAGGACCGGGCACACACACCATTTCATACATATTCACCGATGAAAACGGCTGCTCAAATAGAGCAGACCAAAGCATCTTTGTTGATGATTGTAATGGTATTCATGAAATCGAAAACTCAAGTGTAAGTATTTATCCTAATCCGACCGCGAGTCAATTGTATTTCACTTTTAATAATTGGGAAGCTAATAATTACATCATTTATGATGCAACTGGAAAAGTAATATCATCCGCTCTTGTGACGCGAGAAACATCTTCTATTGATGTCAATGCGCTTGCAAACGGCTTATATACGATTGTGTTTGTTAAGGAACATGAAACGCAGCTAACGCACTTCATGAAACACTAGTACCTGTTCAGACAGGATTTGGTTTTGGTTTAAAGCCGCTTCTCATCAGAAGCGGCTTTTTTTATGACTTATTTTTTACACTCTATACCTATGTGGTTGTCACACAGGCGCCTGCTATAAAAAACATTTGTGCCCAAATAAACGTAATTCATGACCGCCTCGTGTCGCTTCGGGGTTATAATGCAGCCAAATACCCTTGTTTTACAATGCTTTCCGCGAATAAACCTAGGTAACTCAAACCTGAGAAAACAAGTATAAGAAGTATCAATCGTTGCAAAACGCATTGCTCTTGATTATTTGAATACTTCTTGTTATTTAACCACTAAGGCTATGAAAAGAAATTTACTTTGGCTGGGTTGCATTGGCTTCGTTGCTCTAATGTTCACCTCGTGCACTAAAAATTCATTTACTTGGACTCCAGAAGAAATTGTGGTGGAGGAAGCTTACATTCCGGATTCCTTAAAGCTCAATTTCATCTGGGTAAAACCAAGCCCAGAATGGGGGACCATGTTTGGTGCCCGCTATGAGATTCGAAACAGCTTAGATTCTATCTTGTGCGGCGGCGTAGATGTTATGGGACCAAGTGATTCTGTATTCAAATTTTTCCCCAACTACGAGCTCAAATCAGAGCCATACAAGCTGCTTGTGAAAAGCCCAACAGGTCAGCTACTTTCAGAAAGAGAAATATCGTTTGACGAATCTCTTTTTACTGACGAATGGATGTTAGACGATTCACTTTTTACATACTATTTTCAAATGACTTGGCAACCAAAAGATTAATCCCTTTTGTTGAGATTTGAGAAATTGGTCCTACTTTTATGGAGTAAAGGCTCCTACATTTTTTTGCCACTCCCGTATGTCATCAAACAAAACACAACTCAGCGAAACGGAGTTATTGTCAATGGTAGAGGAATATCCTCAACCATTGTTTAGATTATCTTCTAGTGGTGAAATTCTTTTTGCCAATCTACACGCCCTAAACATGGGGCTTGTATTCTTTGCTCACCATCAAATTACTATTGACGAGTTTTGGAAACATTTTATCTGCTCTCTTCCAGAAAAATGGACATCTGTAAACACTGAGATAAAAACCCAGCATACATCATACGTTTTTAGCTGTAATCGTAACAAAGCAAATGGTGACATCAACGCTTTTGGACAAGATATAGGGGAACAAAAAAGCAGATTCAACAATCTTGTTTCTACTTTTGAAAAGTTCGATGCTGCAATTCTTTTAGAAGATCAAAACAGAAAAATCGTTACAGCAAATCAAGCTTTCTGCGATATGTTCGGAATACCAGTCCATCCGGACTTTCTGATTGGACAGGATTGCTCAAATTCGGCAGAAGAAAGCAAACACTTCTTTCAAAAACCCGATGCATTTGTATCGAGAATAAACGAAATACTACGGAACAAAACTCTCATTCTAAATGAGGAGATACAATTTTTAGATGGCAAAATTGTAGAACGAGATTATATACCCCTTTTTGTAAACGGTCAGTATAATGGGCACTTGTGGAAATACACAGATATTACTTCAAGAAAAAATTCTGAACACATTCTTGCGAATCGCGAAAAAAAATTCCGCGGGATTATCAATAATTTCAAACTCGGACTTCTCGAAGTAGACCCCGATGGAATTATTCTAAACAGCAATGAATCTTTCGAAACAATGAGCGGTTATTCCGCAGAAGAACTTCGCGGAAAAAAGGCCAACGATATTTTACTAGATGATGAACATAAACCTATTATGTTGGAAAAAATATCATCTAGAAAAAATGGAGCAGAAGATGTTTATGAACTTGATATTTTAAACAAATTAAAAGACCGTCGAAAGTGGCTTATAAGCGGTGCCCCTTTAATCTCTGACGATGGAACTACAATGGGTTCAATAGGCATTCATTGGGACATTACGGAAATTAAATCACTTGAAAAAGCGCTTATTGAAGCTCGTCTCAAAGCGGAAGAATCTTCAAAAAACAAAGCGAAATTTCTGGCCAATATGAGTCACGAGATTCGGACCCCTTTGAATGGAATTATCGGAATGATTGAACAACTATCATTCACAACTCTTGATGAAAATCAAAACAAATTTCTAGAGATTATAAATTCAGCATCAGCTACTTTATTGACCATAATAAATGATATTCTCGATGTTTCTCGAATCGAATCTGGCAAGTTTTCAATAGAAAAAACTCCTTTCTCAATAATAGACACTGTTTCAAAAACAGTAGGATTACTTGAATTAAAAGCTAAAGAAAATCATAATAAACTGACCTATGCTATTGATGCGAAATTGATGAGTACCTACTTAGGAGACTCTCACCGTATCAATCAAGTTCTATTCAATGTGCTGGGAAACTCAATTAAATTCACAGAAAATGGAATCATAGATATTCATTGTGACTTAGTGAGAAGGAATGATGATTACGATGAGATTAAATTCTCTATCCGTGACACCGGTAAAGGAATGGATCATGAATTTCTCCAACGAATTTTTAGAGAGTTCGAACAAGAAAACACTACAATTGCCAGAAAATATGGTGGATCTGGCCTTGGGCTTTACATAACAAGAAGTCTTGTGCTTTTGATGGATGGAAAAATGCGAATAGAAAGCGCAAAAGATATAGGAACTCTAGTAGAAATTACTCTGCCATTCGGAAAATCAGAAACCGAAATAAAAATTGAGATGACTTCTGCCAAAATAAATACCGAATCACTAAAAGGTGCAAAAATCTTAATAGCAGAAGACAACTACTTGAATAGAATTGTCATTAAAACTATTCTAGATAAATATGGAGTGGATATTGACGATGCCGAAAATGGAAAAATCGCTATTGAAAAAGCCAAGGCAAATAAGTACCATCTTATATTCATGGACGTTCAAATGCCTGAAATGGATGGACTTCAAGCCACGCGTTGGATTAGAAATAACATCAACTCAGACATCCCTATCATAGGACTTAGCGCAAACGCTTTGACTGAAGAAGTCAACGATTGCCTAAACGCAGGGATGAGCGACTACCTCATTAAACCTTACACGGAAACAGAGCTCTTGCAAGTCATCATAAACTCGCTCGGAAAAGTCTCTTTCAATTCTGAAGAAGTTGATTTAACTGTCCTCAGGGATTATGTGGGTGGGGAAGAGAATTTGCTCAGAAATGTACTAGAAGCTTATACTGATTTCCTTCCTGGTAGCTTGGTCAAATTGCAAGAAGGAGTTGACCAAAGAAATGGTGATCTTGTTAGAGCTGAACTTCACCAATTAAAACCAAATTTAGAAAACATCAAAATTCAGCCTGTTGGATGTTCTTTTAACGAACTTTCTAATCAAATAAAGATCAATGGCATAAATGAGTCCGTTGCTCAAATCGTTTTCCAATTAATTGAGAAAAGCAATAAATCTTTAGATTGGATTAGAACTTTTCTTGCTCGTTCCGCATAAAATGCGCCTTATGCCCTAAATTAAACGCTCCGTGACTAGCCGGGTTGTGTTTTGCCCTGGGTCTGATATATTTACACATACTTAATTACCTCAAAATGTACGGACTGGTCAATAAAGCAATAAGAGGATTTGTTATAAAATCCTTTGATGAAGAGAAATGGATCTCAATCTGCGACAAAGCGGGATTCGATGACTACGATTTTTTGAGCTTTAAAAGTTATCCAGATGATCTTACATATCGACTTGTAGGATCGGCCTCGCAAGAATTAAACATGACTCCTGATGCCATTCTTGAAGCATTTGGTGAGTATTGGATTCTTTATACCGCGAGCGAAGGTTATTCAGATATGCTAGATGTTTCAGGTACAACGTTTCCTGAATTCGTCAGTAATCTAGATATGTTGCACTTCCGTGTAAGCAATATTATGCCTGAACTAAGACCTCCAATGTTCACGAGCAAAAGCATTTCTGAAAATTCCATCGAACTAGACTACAACTCCGATCGTGCTGGTCTAACTCCAATGGTATTAGGACTTCTTCGTGGTTTGGGAAAGCGTTTCAATCTTGAGGTTCACGCCGAACTAATCGACCCAAAGTCAAACAACGGAACGCATGATCGCTTTTTGGTTTCATGGAAATAGATGTTTCTAAAAATACGGATTTCATAGAAGAATTCTATTCCTTTCTTCCATTCCTCATTTGTGTAAATCAAAATGGGAACATTTTTTCTATCGGGTCATCCATCCAAAAATCCCTAGGAGCGAATTGCGTTGGCTCTTATATTGAAGATGTTTTCTCATTCCAAAGACCCTCAGACTGGAAATCTTTGCCCGATGAAAATCTCTCAAAAATTATCATTTTCATAAAGGACAAAAGAACCGGATTAGCATTCAAAGGTCAAGCTCTCCGACACTCTAACAGTAATATCTATTTAGCTTTAAATCCGCTAATTTCTGCCAACACGCAGATCAAAGACTTCAATCTTACTATCGGAGATTTTCCTGTCTTTGATACAATTGCTGAATACCTATTCCTTCGTCAAACGAATTCAAACGGCATACAAGAAGCTAATGTGCTTAACGATACGCTGATTGAGAAAAATAAAGCATTAGAAAAAGCTAAGAAAGAACTCGCTCAAACAAATGTTTCATTAGAAGCCAAGGTTGAAGAAAGAACAAGCGAGCTTGCAATTCAAATGCAGTCTATCGAGATTTCTAAAAAAGAAATTGAGAGGAAGTCTTTAGAATTAGAAGATGCCCTAGAAAAACTAAAAATAGCGCAAGACGAAATTCTAAGTAAAGAAAAAATGTCGATGCTAGGGCAACTTGTTTCAGGTATTGCTCATGAAATTAATACGCCACTTGGATCCATTAAAGCTGCTGCTTTCAATCTAAATCAAACATTGGAATTCATAATGCAGACCGCTGCTTGTGACATAGGAAAAGGACACTTATCCGTGGTTCAAGAACTATTTAAACAAGGCAAAAGAAAAGACATTCTACCAAACGAAATATTCGACAAGTCGAAAGAACTTGGTGTAAAAATTCGCCAAGAATTTCCACATATTAATGACGCGAATTCATTCGCTAATAAACTCTTGGGTTCTGGTGTGGATGAAACAAGGCACCCATTCGTTCAATATGTTGCACACATTGCAGATTATGACAAAGTACTTGATCTCACATGCGAATTGCAAATGCTTTATCAAGGATTTTCAACTATAGAAATTGCCTCAGAAAGAGCCTCCAAAGTAGTTAATGCACTTAAAACTTATGTGCATACGGATATTCATTCCCTGAAAACTCAATTCAATCTCAAATCACAAGTTGATTCTGTCATACTGCTATTTCTAAATGCCACTCGACACGGAATAAATATTCAAAATAATATCCCTAGCCAGGTCAACCTAGTGGGCAATGCTGATCAACTTTCTCAAGTTTGGACAAACCTACTTAGTAATGCAATACACGCCATAAAAGACAACGGATTGATTTCCTTCGAAGCAAGAATCGAATTGGATAAAGTTTTCATTGACATTTCGAATAATGGAACAAAAATTCCAGAAGAACTGCTCTCTTCCATTTTTAAGCCATTCTTTACAACGAAAGAAAGAGGAATTGGGACGGGATTAGGTTTAAATATCATTCAAAAAATAATAGAGCATCATAAAGGTCAAATTGAATGTTTCTCGAACGAAGAAAACACTACCTTTCGAATTATTCTCCCTCAAAATATTGAGATACAATAACTGATTTTAATGTCAAAAGAACCAACAAAATATATTCTCATGGTTGACGACGAAGCAATTATACTTCGCGTTCTTTTGCATCATGTCAGACGATTTCTTCCTTCTGAAATCGAAATTGTTACGGCAATGTCTGGAGAAGAAGCAATCACAAGAGTTGAGTCAATTCTGGCAGAGGGAAATTCTGTAGCGTGCGTTATTAGTGATTACCTTATGCATCCAATGCGTGGGAGTGAACTACTAATCAGCCTCGATAAAATCATTCCACAATCGAAAAAAATAATGCTCACCGGTCATGCAGATCTCAATGCGGTGGCTGAAGTACTCCGAAATATTCACTTATTCCGATACATCACAAAGCCTTGGGAGCCTAGCGATTTAGAAATGACAGTCTCAGAAGCGGTGCGAATGTTCCAGTATGAAGAACAACTTCGTGAGCGAAACAAAGAACTAGAAAATATACAAGCTTCTCTCGAAGAAAAGGTATCACTTCGAACAACAGAACTAGAACAAAAAAATATCGAACTTCAACAAGGGTTGCAATATGCCCGTTATATTCAAGAATGTTTTCTGCCTGATACTTCCGGCGCATCGAAGCATCTGAAAAACCTACATATTTACAATTCACCATCAGGAACTATATCAGGTGACTTTGCATGGTACAGAATGGTAGGTGATCGTGTGCTCATAGCTTTGGGTGATTCAACAGGCCACGGACTCGCAGGAGCTCTTATAACGGTTCTTGCAACAGATATTCTAAGTGAAAAAACAGCAAAAGGAATCAACCCTGGTTCTTTGCACAATCTTATTCATGCTACACTTTCGGAATTAAGAGGACGCTTACAAAAAGACGCTGTCTACGGCGAGCATGCACCAGGCGTGGATCTCGCCATCCTATGCATCGATATTGACACCTGTATTATGGAGTGGTCGAGTCTCAATATCAATCTCATCCTTATTGATGAACTCAACAAATCTGAAACACTTTGCAAAGCAAAGGGATTTCTCAATCTGCCCAACTTCGAAGACAAAGTTCAACATGGCGTTTGCGATATAAAAGGCAAACGAGTTGCAATGTTCTCGGATGGTATTTACGATCAGCTGGGAGGAGAAAATGGAAAGCGCCTCAAGCTAAGCGGACTTCACCAAATGATCGAAAACGGTGATGTATTCAGCAATGGAATATGTATGATTGAGAGTTGTCTTCGCCAATGGAAAGGCAACAACGATCAAACTGATGACTGCATGTGGATCAGCTTTGAAGCCTAGTGCTTGAAGTGACGTGTGCCCGTCATATACATAGCAATCCCATTCGCATTACAATAATCAATTGATGCTTGGTCTTTAATTGAACCGCCTGGTTGTACAACGGCATTCACGCCAACATTTCCGGCAATTTCAACGCAATCAGGGAAAGGAAAAAACGCATCACTTGCCATCACAGCTCCATTCAAATCAAACCCAAATGACTCTGCTTTTTCGATCGCCTGACGCAATGCATCAACACGTGACGTTTGTCCAGTGCCACCAGCACACAGTTGATTGTTCTTCGCAAAAATGATGGTGTTGCTCTTCGTGTGCTTAACAATTTTATTTGCAAAAACCATGTCCTGAATTTGCTGCTCGGTGGCAGCATGAGTAGTTGCCAATTTGAAATCAGCAGGTACTTCTGTTTTAAAGTCTTTGTCTTGAAACAACACGCCATTCAATATGGTACGAATCTGTGTTTTCGGCAATGCAGTTTCCTTTCTTACTAAAATAATACGATTTACTTTAGTCTTCAACACTTCAAGCCCAGCTGCATCATAGCCAGGTGCGATAATTACTTCACAAAACAAATCATGAATTTTTAGGGCTGTGGCGTGATCAATAACTTGATTCGAAATCAATACACCTCCAAAAGCAGAGACAGGATCACATGCTAGTGCCGCTTCATATGCTTCCAAAATCGTTGAGCGAGAAGCTATACCGCAAGCATTGTTATGTTTCAAAATTGCGAATGTCGGACCGTCCTTCTTGAATTCATTGATAAGATTTACAGCCGCATCAACATCTAATAGATTGTTGTATGATAATTCTTTTCCATTCAATTTATCAAAAAGTGCTTCCATATCACCATAGAAAACGCCCTTTTGATGAGGGTTTTCTCCATATCGCAATACTTCTGAATTCATTTCAGAAACCTTGAGCGTTCCCAATTCTTCACCAAGGAAATACTGATAAATTTTAGAATCATAATGCGAAGAAACATCAAAAGCATCACGTGCAAAAAGTCTACGCTGTTCTTCATTTGTCTCTCCATCTGTATTGCGCAAAATATCTACCAGGCGAGAATACTGAGTTTGAGAAGGAACAATAACTACATCTTTATAATTCTTCGCAGTACCGCGAATTAATGAGATTCCTCCGATATCAATCTTCTCAATAATATCCTCATGAGAAGCTCCAGAAGCTACTGTTTTTTCAAATGGATACAAATCCACAATCACACAGTCGATAGCAGGAATTTCATACTGCTGAACCTCTTGAATGTCACTCGCCTCATCTCTTCTGTATAGAATACCACCGAAAATTTTAGGGTGAAGTGTTTTTACTCTTCCGCCCAAGATGCTTGGATAACTTGTCAATTGCTCCACCGGAACAACAGGGATGCCCAACTTTTCTATGAAATCTTGGGTGCCGCCGGTACTATAGATTGTAATACCAAGACGACTCATTTCAGATACAATCGGCTCTAAACCTGTTTTATCGAATACTGAAATTAGTGCTGAAGAAATTTTACGCAAACTCACGGTGTGACTATTAGAATTTGCGCGCAAATGTAGGCTTTTTAATCCTTATTTTTCTTGAAGATGTGTTTATAGCCAACTAATACGATGAAATCCGTCGCGGGAACAGAGCTTTCCAAATCCTTTTGAATCAAGTATCCCAGTGAAATAAAATTACGCTTGTTAAGCTTTCTTTCTGCCTCTATTGTCCATCTCCAATTTTGCCATTCCAAACGATTCACCACAGCAACG
>CALRZB010000043.1:0-14234 GCA_943372555.1 Chryseobacterium gleum
TATTTGAAGAGTTGGCGCTATAACGATACACTTGAACATTGTTGGCATAACCAAGAGCATCAATATCGGCAGAAACTCCGAGATTGTAACCGATGAAATCCGTGTACATGCTGTAGTAATAACTAGCGTCAATAAAGACCTTATTCTTCACGCTACCTCTATATCCAAACTCAATGGTCTTTACTCTCTCGGGACGAATAGGATCAATATTGAAATACTTCAGCGTGTCTTGTAATTGAGTATCTAAAAAGTCGAAGAAGCTGTTGAACTCAATCAAATTCTGAACACCATTCAAGTTACCGCTGAGAATCGCTGGACCGACATTAAGATATAAATACTGATCTGTCAACGTTGGATTTCTTAAAGCGGATGAGAATGAAGTTCTGATATAATGATTTTTTTTCGGTTGAAAAACAATAGACATGGCTGGACTAACAATAGCATCAAAATTCTGGTTCTTATCAACGCGAACTGTTCCAGATACAATCAATTTATCCTCTTTAAACTTACGCGACATACCGTAATAAAAACCGAATTCTCTATTCGTCAATCTGGTGGTACTATCAGAGAAAATTGTTCCCTCACTGCGAGGACGATAGATACGCCCATTGCCGCCAACTTTATAATCTATGAAAAAACGGTCAGACCATTGGTATTCGGCCTGAGCATGATACAAAGCGCTTCTATCATAGAACAAAGTTCCACCTTCACCATCATTGTTTTTCTTTGAAATAATGCGATTAAAAGCTTCTTCAAAACCTTCACTACCAGGATCTAAATATCCCACTGTGCCTACTCCTAAAAGCCCTGCATTTCCATTATTTGAAAGTTGTTCTACTAATTGATGCCACGCTACCAATGAATCCGCGTATTGTGTGTTCCAAGCATTCAATGCATCATAATCATAGGGCAAATAAAACGGCTCACCCGGCTGACCAAAATCTGGATTTGGAACTAATCCGGGGTATCCCAAGTCATCAATTCTTGGGTCTATTACAGCATCCCAATACTTCTTGTACACCTTTGCATAGTTGGCATCAGAACGCGCCTCATCTTGTAATTTCAATGCAGTAAAGTAAGGATCATAGCTTTTTCCTGCGTCTTCATTTGTCGAATAAACTCGAATGAAGTATTTGTTCTTTTTTCTTAGCTCCAATCTATTTTGTACGAAACGAATACCGTCTAATCGAAATCGATTATCTCCTTGATAAACGGTTGTACCTGTACCATAATTCACAGCATAAATAAGCTCTGGTGAATCATATTCCAATTCTGGCTTAATGCGCCAATGGAAGGCTGCATTGGCTTTGAAATTTTCTGTATTGTAATCCACGAGATCGCTTTCTTTATAACCCGTTCTAAAGAAATTTCCGATTCCTCTATTATTCCAGGCACCACCGCCCGAAAAATTGTTGCCGTTAAAATATTCATCCCCATAAATATTTACGCCGTCAAATCGACCAGGATTATTCTTGCCATAATCGGTGCCATATACTGGATCATAATTATCGGCCTGCCAGTCATTGGCAAATAGGTAGAAGACATTTATTTTATATGCGAAAAAATCTTGTCCTTCTTTATTTTGAAATTTATCCGCCCAACGAATTACAGGTTCTACTAGACTTCTCTCCCCTACTCTTAATTGTGCAGAAAGCCCCGTGAAAATAAACGGATTTTTTGTCTCCATACTTATCACTCCGTTGAAGGCACCTGGCCCATAGAAAGCGCTGCTGGCACCTTGCACGATTTCTACTCCTTTTACATCCAAATCGGGAGCACCAAGAAAGTTACCTAATGAAAAATTTAAGCCTGGAGATTGATTATCTACCCCATCGATAAGTTGGAGTGTACGAACAGGAGAAGTGCTATTGAATCCTCGTGTATTTATTACTCGAAATCCTAAACTCGCTGTTGTCAAATCAACACCCTTCAGTTGACCAAGCCCTTCATAAAAACTGCCTGATGGAGCTTGTTTGATAGCAATCAAATCCATGCTTTCAACGGTAAGTGGTGCTTGCTTTTGTTTTTCAGTTATTCTGGAATCTTCAATAACCAATTCTGGCATGAGAAGAGAATTGTCGACCATATTCACCAGCACTTTTTCACTTGCTGTTTTAACCTCAACTTCCATTTGTTCGTAGCCTATGTAGCGAAAAACCAATGTAACAGGAAGCTGCGAAACAACTAAAGTAAACTCACCATCAAAATCAGTGGTTGTTCCATTAGCTGTGCCTTTTTCGCCAACTGCGCAGCCAAATATAATTTCACCGGTATTCGAATCTTGAACTTTTCCTCTCAATGTTTGAGCACTGAGTTCAGAGCAAAAAGAGCAACAAATCAAAGCGCAGAGAAGAGTATATAATTTGGTCATAGGACGGCTCGCTGTTAAGGAATACGTGCTAAAAATAAGGAGTTTTCCCAATAATACTAGGGATGTATAAAAAAAAGCACGGCCTCAAAGAGGCCGTGCTAAATTATCTTATTGATTCTGACTTAATAAAGTGCTGGGTATTTAGCTGGATTGCTCTCTCTCATGAGATCATAAACCGCATCAAAAATGTCTTCTGCGCTAGGCTTGCTGAAGTAGTCACCATCAGTACCATATGGTGGCAAATGCGCCTTTGCCGCTAGTGTTTTCGGCTCACTATCTAGATATCTAAAAGCACCTTGTTTATTGATTACTTCATCCAATAAATATGCAGAAGCTCCGCCTGGAACATCTTCATCTACGATAAGCAGACGACCCGTTTTCTCAATACTTTTCTTAGTGATCCCTGTTGTATCAAAAGGAAGTAATGTTCGCGCATCTACTAATTCTACGCTAATTCCGAACTCTTCCAATTGTTTCACAGCTACAGAGCAGATATTGAAAGTAGAACCATAACTCAAGAGGGTAATATCAGTTCCTTCTTTAACCACTTCTGCAATACCGACAGGAATTGAATATTCACCAAGATTTGTTGGTCTTGCTTCTTTAGAGCGATATCCGTTCAAACATTCAACAACCAGCGCCGGATCATCAGAGTTCAATAACGTTTTATACATTCCGACAGCTTGCATCATATTTCTTGGAACACAAACTATCATGCCTCTAACACTATTGATGATAGATCCCATCGGACTTCCAGAATGCCAGATACCTTCCAATCTATGGCCGCGGGTGCTTATGATGAGTGGGGCTTTTTGTCCGCCTCTTGTTCTATATTGAACGCTTGCCAAATCATCACGCATGATTTGCAAAGCGTAAAAAATGTAATCCAAATATTGTATTTCAGCAACCGGTCGAAGTCCGCGCATAGCCATACCAATACCCTGTCCGATAATTGTCGCCTCGCGTATACCAGTATCCGAAACTCTCAAGTCACCGAACTTCTCTTGAAGACCTTCACATGTTTGATTTACTCCTCCAATTTTCCCTACATCTTCTCCAAAAATCAAAACCTCGGGACGGCTACTCATAGTCATATCCCAGAAATCACGAAGAAGAATTCTTCCATCAACCAGTTCAGGGTTTTCTTCGAAAATTGGAGCAATAGAATCATGCTTCACTGCAGACCATTGTGATTCGCTGTACAGGTGACTGCTGTAGCGTCTACTGCACTCGTATTGCACTTGGTCAAGCCAAGAAACCATCGCTTTAGCATCTGCATTATTTTCACCGCGAACAGCGCGTATAGCTCTTTTTGAAATTGCGAAAATATCTTTTCGAATAGCTTCTTTAGATTTTTTCAATTCATCCAAAGCGGCAGCAACTGTAGCATTTCCAGATGAAGCAGACAAACGCTCAAGATGAGAAACTGCCGTCTGAACATCACTATCAATGTCTTTTCTAAAATCAGTCCATGCTTGTTTTTGCTCAGCACGAACTTGATTTTTCGCTTCTTCACGAATTTGATCTAATTCTTTATCACTTGCTGCACCGTCCATCATGATGAACTTTTTGAATTGCACCAAGCAGTCGTATTCTTCATACCAATCAAGAAGCGCCTTGTCTTTATATCGCTCGTGAGAACCCGATGTGCTATGACCTTGAGGTTGTGTCAACTCTTCAATATGCACCAATACGGGAATATGGTTTTCACGACTAAAGCTGACTGCTTTTTCGTAAGTCATCAAAAGTTCAGGATAATTCCAACCCTTTGCTTTAAAGATCTTGATACCGTTTGTCGTAGTTGATTTTTCAAAACCAGAAAGGGCATCTGAAATACTCTCTTTAACGGTTTGATATTTTTTTGGAACAGAGATTCCCCATCCATTATCCCAAACATTCATAACCATTGGTACACCAAGGACTGCCGCGGCATTCATGCTTTCCCAGAACAATCCTTCGGATGTGCTTGAATCACCGATTGTACCAAAAGCAACTTCATTTCCCTTGTTAGAGAAACTTGTCCATGAGTGCAAATCTGGCAATTGGCGATACATTTTTGAGGCTTGGGCTAGACCAAGCAAACGAGGCATTTGTCCTGCTGTAGGACTAATATCTGAAGATGAATTTTTAGAAGACATGACATCTTTCCAAGAACCATCAGTGTTTAGGAAACGCGTTGCATAGTGTCCTCCCATTTGACGGCCACCAGAAGAAGGTTCTGCGTCGGTATCTGTATGAGCATACAGAGCAGCGAAATATTGCTGCACATTCAATTCACCAATTGCCATCATGAAAGTTTGATCGCGGTAATAGCCGGATCTCCAATCACCATTTTTGAATTGCTTTGCCATGGCAATTTGTGCTAACTCTTTGCCATCTCCGAATATTCCGAATTTAGCTTTTCCAGTTAGAACTTCCTTTCTTCCCAAAAGAGAAGCTTCGCGACTATAGCAAGCGAGACGATAATCGTCTAGCATACGTTGGCGGATCTTCTCTTCTGTAAGAATGTGGTCTGGTGTTTCAAAAGTTTTAGACATGGCGCAAAGATAAGAAAAGAGTGCTCAGAAATTCTCGATACGCCGCGTTATAGATGGGCTATCACTTTAGAAGCAAGAAGCGATTTGCGCTGCGACTTTAGCGTTGTTGAGAACCAATTGAATATTTGTCTCCAAACTGCGGCCTGAAGTGACATCCTTAATTTTTCCCAAGAGAAAAGGAGTCAGCCTTTTACCATTGATATCTAAGGCATTGGCTAGTGCAACCGCTTCCAAAATAACGGGTTCAATCACCGAACTAGGGATTTCAAATTCCTCTGGAATTGGATTACTGATAAGCACGCCTCCTTTGAGACCAAGATTCCATTTCGCATTCAAAAAATCGGCGATCTCTTGTGGAGTATCCATTCTCATTTCAACAGGAATGCTAGATGATCTGGAATAAAAAGCACCAAAAAAATCACTTTGAAAACCAAGAACGGGAACACCCATTGTTTCTAAATATTCTAATGTTCTAGGGATATCTAGAATTGCCTTTGCACCAGCACTAACAACGGCAACGGAGGTCATACCCAACTCTTGAAGGTCAGCGCTTATATCACCGGTCATCTCAACTCCGCGGTGCACACCACCAATTCCACCTGTTGCAAAAACTCTAATACCAGCCATTTCAGCGCCTATCATTGTTGCGGCAACTGTAGTCGCTCCTATTCTATTTTGAGAAATCGCAATAGGCAAATCTCTCCTGGATAATTTCAAAACATTCTTCGAAGTAGCCAATTCCTCAAGTTGGGAAGGACTCAACCCCACTTGAATCTTTCCATTGATACAGGCTATAGTTGCTGGAATCGCCCCATTCTCGCGAATAACTTTCTCCACTTGCAAAGCCGTTTCTACATTTTGTGGATAAGGCATACCATGAGCAATGATGGTTGACTCAAGGGCCACTACAGGCTTCTTAGAGTAAAGTGCTTCAGCGACTTCCTCGTGAATGGATAAGAATGAATGCATGAGGCAAAGTAAATCAATTTCGTTAACTTAAATCAACGTTTATCTCCTGCATAATCAGCTAAGTTTGCAACCTCTTATGAAAGTACTACTCCAATATTTAAAGCATTCAAAAAGGCCTCTCATTCTGGCATTGATTTTAGCAGCTGTTAACCAATCATTCTCTCTTGTAGATCCAATGATTACTGGACAGATGTTCCAAAAGCTCGCTGTCAATCACGATAGCTATGCCGGCCACGGAGATCAATTTGTTAAAGAGCTTATTGTCTTTTTGCTTCTATCGATGGGTGCAGCAATGGTGTCAAGGATTGCCAAAAACTTTCAAGACTACTTCACCAATGTTGTGATTCAACGCACCGGAGCCCGCATGTACACCGATGGAATTCAACATTCACTTGAATTGCCTTACGAAGTTTTCGAAGATCAACGAAGTGGTGAAACATTGGGTAAACTTCAGAAAGTGAGAACTGATTCAGAAAAGTTTATCACTGTTTTTATTTCAGTTTTATTCCAAAGTGCAGTCGGAATTATTTTTGTGCTTGTATACAGTATTCAAGTGCATTGGTTTATTGGACCACTTTTCTTGGTTACCGCTCCATTGCTAGCTTTCATAAGCAGCATGCTAAGTAAAAAAATCAAGATAATTTCAAAAACTATTCTTGGCGAAACAACCGCATTAGCGGGTTCGACGACAGAATCTTTGAGAAATATTGAATTGGTAAAATCACTCGGATTGACAGATCAAGAAGTAAATCGATTGAACAACACTACACGAAGCATCCTTGGTTTAGAATTAAAAAAAGTAAAGTACATCCGCAGTTTGAGCTTTGTTCAAGGTACAACGGTTAACTTTATTAGAACAGTATTGATTGCATTCTTGTACTGGTTAGTTTTTAAAGAGAACATTGAGCCAGGTCAATTATGGACACTGTCTATTTTCTCTTTCTTCATCTTTGGTCCATTGCAAGAGATGGGCAATGTGATTGCCTCTTATCGTGAAGCGGAAGCGTCATTGAATAATTTCAATGAATTGATGAAAACGCCAAAAGAATACACTCCAGAAAATCCACAAGGCATAGATAGACTTGAAACCTTTGAATTTGAAAATGTATCCTTTTCACATAGAACTGCGAGTTCACCAGCACTGAATAATATAAGTTTCAATGTTACCAAAGGCCAAACCGTTGCCTTCGTAGGACCTTCTGGTAGTGGTAAAACGACTTTAGTAAAGCTTTTGGTCGGATTGTATCATCCTCATCAAGGGGCGATCAAATACAATGGTATTAGCGGAAAAGAACTTGCCATTAAGAGTTTGAGAAAACAAATTGGTTTTGTAACGCAGGATACTCAGCTTTTTGCCGGTACTATTCGAGAGAATTTGCTTTTTGTAAAACCTGATGCTACCAATGAAGAAATCATCCAGGCCCTTGAAAAAGCGAGTTGCTCAAAACTTCTTCAACGTGCAGAAAAAGGAATTGAAACAGTGATTGGAGAGGGTGGAATTAAAATTTCTGGTGGTGAAAAGCAGCGTCTTAGTATCGCTAGAGCCCTTTTACGCAATCCGAAACTGCTTGTATTGGATGAAGCTACGTCAGCACTAGACTCAATAACTGAGGAGGAAATCACTACAACAGTGAAACAAATTAATGCGGGACGAGATATAATAACAATACTTATTGCTCATCGTCTCTCGACAATTATGCATGCTGACAAGATTTACGTTCTCGAACACGGAGAAATTGCTGAATCTGGTAATCATGAAAAGTTAGTAGCTGAAAAAGGTTTGTACTATGCCATGTGGCGTCAACAAATTGGGGAGAGAAAGCGCGGTTAAACCTAACGCGCCGAAACATGCAATGGTACCAACAAGGAACAGCAGCTGTTTTGGGAAGAAAAGATTAAAACAGAACTGAAAAAACTAGAATCATTCGCCAGCTGATTTGTCTTCAGCTTTTGGCATTTCTGAATTTACTTCTTCTATTTTAGGCTCCACAGGGCTCTGTGATGGAATATCTCTTTTTTGAGGAATTGGTCGAGGGCGTTCGCTCGTTGGATGTTCTTCATCAATATCCATTTGATCTAATCGAATCGCGCTTGCTTCTTTGCGAATATCATTTGCACTCTGCATGATTTCACTTTGCACATCCTTTGCAGCATTTCTAAATTGATACATCGCCTTTCCCAAAGTCTGTGCTAGAGAAGGAATTCCTTTCGCGCCAAAGAACAATAGATAAACGAATAAGATGAGTACAATTTCTCCTGCTGACATACCGCAAAGGTAGAATAAAAAAAGCCGCCTCGCTATTAGCGAGACGGCTTTCCTTTTAAAGCTTTAATTATTCTTAAGCCTTAGCTTCTACCTCAGAAGACGCAGCTGCTTTTTTACCTAATAATTTTCTCATATCGATAACGATTGGCGTTGCAATGAAGAGTGTAGAGTACACCCCTGAAATCACACCGATAATCATTGCGAAGCAGAATCCTTTGATATCATCACTACCGAAGATGAACATAACGATAAGGGTCAACAATACTGTCATAGACGTATTGATAGAACGACCCATTGTGCTGTTCAATGCATTGTTGATAGTAACCTCGATATCTTGATTTTTGTTACCTCTCAAGTATTCACGGATACGGTCAAAGATTACCACGGTATCGTTGATCGAGTAACCAATGATTGTCAAGATCGCACCGATGAAGTTTTGGTTAATCTCAAGAGAGAAAGGAACCAAACCATTCAACAATGTGAAGGCTGCCAATACAACCAAGGCATCGTGGAACAATGCCACAGACGCACCAATTGCAAAGTCCCAAGCTTGGAATCGGATGAAGATGTAGATACCTACAAGAATCAACGCAATCAAACCAGCCCAGATAGCTTCTTTACGGAAGTCATCACTCATTGTTGGATCCACTTTGTATGAAGAGTCCATGTTGAAGTCTTTGCTAACTGAAGTAAGCGCTTCTTTCACTTTTGCAGATACAAGCTCATCAGCATTCACATCAGTGCTTTCTGTCAAATAGTTAGTAGTTACTTTGAACTCTTTTCCAGTTGTACCAACACTTTGAACAAGAATAGAAGCTTTCGTTCCATTCTCATTAACAAGAGTATTTTCTAAAGCTGTACGAATTTGATCAGCGTCAGCGTTTTGCACAAACTCAACTTTGTAAGAAGTACCTCCAACGAAGTCAACACCTAGGTTGAAACCTCTAACACCCCAAGAAATACCACCTGCTACTAGAATAGCGATACTGATGAAGTAATAAAGTTTACGACGACCTACGAAGTTGTAGTTGATTTTGGTAAACCAGTTCTTAGTAATGCTGCTGTAGAAAGTAATCTCTTTCTTGTTGTCAAGACGTCTGTAAAGAATCAAACGAGAGATGATAATTGCAGTAAACAATGTTGTGAAGATACCGATAATCAAGGTAGTTGCGAAACCTTTGATAGGTCCAGAACCAACCATAAGAAGAACGATACCAGTGATAAGAGTTGTAGCGTTACCATCGATGATCGCGCTAATTGCTTTTAAGAAACCATCTTTCATAGCGGCAGCGATTGGCTTGCCCATACGAAGTTCTTCTTTCACACGCTCGTAGATAAGTACGTTCGCATCTACCGCCATACCCATGGTAAGAACGATACCCGCGATACCAGGCAATGTAAGCGCACCGTGAAGTGACACCAACGCGCCAATAAGGAAGAACAAGTTGGCAACAAGAGCAACGTTAGCAGCCCATCCAGCCCAAGCATAGTAGAATATCATGTAAATCAAGATCACAACGAATGCGATAATGAATGACCAGATACCCGCTTTGATATTCTTTTCACCCAAAGATGGACCTACTGTCACCTCATCGATGATTTTAGCAGGAGCAGGAAGTGACCCAGCTTTCAAAAGACCAGCAAGGTCTTTCGCTTCTTGGATTGCTTTTTCTCTGTCTTTGTCATCACCGAAGGTGATTACAGAACTTCCGTTTGGAATTTCAGAGTTTACGCTAGGTGCAGAGTAAACCAAGTTATCCATTACGATAGCGATAGGACGATTTTGGTCAGCAGCGTTCTTTTTAGTCCACTCTCTCCATACAGGAGTACCTTTTTCGCTATCCATTTTCATTTCTACTGTAACATCACCTTTGATAGGATCGAAATCTTGACGAGCGTCGACAATTGATTTACCATCAAGCTCAGCTTTGCCACGACCAGAAAGGTCACGAAGGGCATAAAGCGTTGCAATGTTATTTTCTGTTTTCGCACCCCATAGCAATTTCAAATCAGCTGGAAGGAGGTTTCCTACTTCTTTCAAAGCCAATACACGGTTCACAGCAGCAGTATCAGAAACTGCAGAGATACCTACCATTGCAGAACCTTGAGGAACGCTTGGGTTCAACACAGCGAACAATGGGTTTTTCTTTCTCAAATCATCTTTGGAAAGAAGGCTATCTGGAGTGATTGTATTATCAGCGTAGAACTTACGGATAGAATCTTGTTGAACAGGATTCAATGTAGTATCTTTCAATGCAGCCATCATCAATGAATCTTTCATTGGACGAAGAGAGTCAGTAGAGAAGAAAGCCGGAGCCATTTTCTTACCAGCAGCTGTATTTGCTTCGCTTAATTTTTGGATTACTTCAGTGTTGAAGTAGCAATCCCAAAACTCTAGGTTCGCAGTGCTTTTAAGGTTCTTACGAACACGCTCACGATCGTCAACACCTGGAAGTTCCACTAGGATACGACCAGAGAATGATTGCTTTTGAACGTTTGGTTGCGTTACACCGAATTGGTCAATACGCTTACGGATGATGTTCTCAGTATTGCTGATAGCATCTTCTGCTTCTTTGCGCAAGATTTTGATAACGTCGTCGTCAGAAGTTTTTGCAGGGAATTTATCTTGAGTCTCCAAGTTGTTGAAGATTCTCCATAGTTCAGTTCCATTGCTGTTGTTTTTCCAAGACTTCTCGAAAAGAGTGATATAGTCATCAGAAGAAGACTTTTGAGCATCACGAGCTTCAGCGATTGCTTTTTGGAAATTTGGATTCTGATTGTAGTCGCTAAGCGCCAAGATCATATCTGGAATAGATACTTCAAGGGTAACAGACATACCACCTTTAAGGTCGAGACCTAGTGACAGCTCATTTTGTTTCAAATAGCTGTAGGTGTGTCCCATTAATGGGTAAACTTTTGCATCAGAGCTGTCGCGAAGCATTTTTCTTTCAAGTGCATATACAGCTGAGTCATAAGACGCACCAGCAAGGCCAGTTTGTCCGATAGAGTCAACAGCCATTTCATGTACTTTCTTCTCAAAACTAGAAGCTACCACGCCATAAGACAATTGGTAAGCAACCGCGAGGGTCAGTAAGATTACAAAAATCCAGGTAAACGATTTATTCTGCATGGATCAATTAATTTGGAAAGGTTTCCTTATTTTATAGGGCGGCAAATATAAGAAATGAACAATTTATATCGTCATTAAATGCCATAAAAGAACTACTTAACGGATAATCAAGATATTAAGTCAACAAAAAACGCCCTCCTTATGATGGGACGGCGTTATTTTGAATGTCTAACCTTTAATTTCTTGAAAATAATCAAGCAATATGGCCATTCGCCTTAGCACGCTTAAGCGCTTCAGCAAGACCAATCTTGTTGATAGTTTTCATTCCTTTTGGGGTAACTCGTAGTTCAACCCACTTGTTCTCTTCAGCGCTCCAAAAGCGTTTGAATTGCAAGTTTGGATAAAACTTACGACGAGTTTTAATATTCGAGTGGGAAACGTGGTTCCCAGTGATTGTCTTTTTACCAGTGATTTCGCAAATACGTGCCATAACTTTAAAGTATTTTACCCTTTAAATTGGGGGTGCAAATAAACGACATTTTTTCGAACAATCAATAGTTTATTGCAAGAAATTCTTTTCTTACTAGATTTAATGCGGCATTGGAGGCCATTAAAATGTTTCTTTCACGGCTTTTTCCCAATCTCAAAAGTACCGAAACGGTCCTTTTTGGTCCAGCAGCTGCCACCCAAATCGTTCCCACCTTAATACCATCGCCGTCATCTGGTCCTGCTATACCCGTTGAAGCCACCGCAAATGTTGTCCCTAAACGTTTTCGGGCGCCTTCGGCCATGGCTTCAGCTACTTCCGCGCTATAAACACCTACTCTATCTATCAATTCTTTTGGAACGCTCAGCTCATCAATTTTCACTTGGTCGCTATAACTTATAATAGCTCCAGCAAAATAATCGCTGCTACCTGGAATACTCGTGAGCAAATGTGAAATCATCCCGCCAGTGCAGCTTTCCGCACTTGAAATAGTGGCTTGCCTTGACCTTAACAGATCACCAACAACTGAAGCCAGAACATCTTTTTCAAAGCCATAAACGTGCTCACTAATCATCACTAGCAATTCCTTTTCTTTCTCATCAATCTTGGCTTTCAATTGTTCCTCAGAACCACCGCCGTAGGCCGACATCCGAAGTTTCACCGAACCTGGTGATGGCAGATAGGCCAATTTTATGTTCTGCTCTTCGAGAGAATTCTCCCAATCCTTTATCGTCTCAGCGAGAAAACTCTCACCAACACCAGTAGTTAAAATAGTACGGTGAACTATAGAAGGTCGCTGGAAAAATGCTTGAATTCTAGGAAGTACTTCTGTTTCCATGAGCCATTCCATTTCGTATGGAACACCAGGCATCGAAACAAAAACAACTCCGTCGCGCTCAAACCACATTCCGTTTGCGGTACCTCGTAAATTGTGAAGTGTAATGCTATCCTTGGGCACCATTGCTTGCAGTCTATTGACCTCAAGAATAGGCAATCCCCTTCCTTTGAAAAAAGACTCTACACGGTCTAATGACTCTTGATCTAATACCAATTCAGTATTGAAATATTCACAGAGTGTTTTTTTGGTAATATCATCTTTCGTGGGACCTAAGCCTCCCGTGATCAAAATAACTTGTGATCGCGCCGAAGCTTCATTCAAGATGTTGATGATTTCTTGCTTATCGTCTGAAACAGATGTAGTGCGATGAACGCGAATACCAATCGCATTGAGCTCCTCACCCATCCATGCAGCATTGGTATTAACTGTTTGTCCAATGAGGATTTCATCCCCAATACTGATGATTTCAGCTTGCATGAAAATATGTTTTATGGAATACCGAATTCAATCAGCATTTGTTCATTTACCCCAACGAGCAATCAACGTCTCATTGCCTTTGGTAACATCATCGATTTTTGCAATGATTTCTGTTCCTAAAGGGAAATAAAGATCTACGCGGCTACCAAACTTGATGAAACCAAATTGCTGATTTCGTTGCACTTTGTCACCTGCTTTTACATAGTAAACAATGCGTCGAGCCACTGCACCAGCCACTTGTCTCAATAGCACGTCCTGACCAGACTTACGCTCAATAACGACCGTAGTTCTTTCATTCTCTGTGCTACTTTTTGGATGCCAAGCAACAAGGTATAGTCCAGGGTGATACTTCGTATATTTTACCTCACCCTCACACGGCACCCAATTGGCATGCACATTAATTGGCGACATAAAAATCGATACTTGAATGCGTTTTCCTTTAAAAAACTCTGGTTCTTCAACCTCTTCGATCACCACAACTTTTCCGTCACAAGGCGCAACCAAATCCTCTGGACCAGCAGTATTCACACGCTTTGGCAAACGGAAAAATTGCAAGAACAAAAAGAAAACTATGAATGATGCACCTATAGTGAAGTAGCGAAGCCACGCAATTTCAGTTAGATAAAACACACCTGCGCAAATAGCGACTAGAACTGTTAATGTTGTGAGTAGAATCTTTGTTCCTTCCTTGTGGATTGTCATGACTGAATGAATTTGAGATAGAAAATAACAACAGGCAATGCAAGCAATAAACCGTCGAAACGATCTAGAACACCGCCATGACCTGGGATAATATTGCCGGAGTCTTTTACTCCATAACTTCTTTTTAGATGTGATTCAAAAAGATCTCCCAAGTTGGCAAACACAGCGATTATTGCAGCTACAATCATCCAATCCTTGGCATCTAGTGAAACAAAATATTTTGATAGAATGTAGCCGCCAAAAATCGCTGCCACTACGCCGCCAATCAAGCCCTCCCAAGTTTTGTTTGGAGAAACTTTTTCATAAAGCTTTGTTCTACCAAGAAATTTCCCGGTGATATAGGCAGCAGTATCATTTCCCCAAAGAATAATGAAGAATCCTAGCGGAACCTCCCACTCAAACTTTCCTGTGATATAGGCCAAATCGTTGACCATTGCAAAAGGGATGATAACATAGAACAAGCCCATTACTGTGACAGAAATATGGTCAACAGCTCTTTTATCTAGATGAATAAGTT
>CALRZB010000044.1:0-14214 GCA_943372555.1 Chryseobacterium gleum
ACGATCAGGATTTTCCTTTAGAATCGGCTCGTCTACAACTCCTTGCGTATTTCTTTGCAGAACATCTGTGTCTGCTGAAAATAAATTGTCCATTTTATTACCTCTATTTGGGGTATATCACCCGTTTTCTGTATCCTTGGTTGTGGCAAATAAAAATCTCGAAATTCTTTTACAAAAAAGCCAGTAAAATCAGGGGATTCGCATTTTCACTTTCACCTCCCCAAATGTTTGCATTTTTCAATTTCCAGTCAATCTAAAACAGTTAACAACGCACCCTAGTTTTTAACATGACAACCTAACTGACAGCTAGACGCCTTGCTATATCTCACTTTTTGAATTTCGACTACCTTGTTTGGGGTAGCGTCTTCGACAAATTGACCGAAATTCATGGCACGCTTATTAGGCGCTTGCTTATTAACTATCAAACTGTTAACTTCATTTCTCAAATTTTGTTGGTCATGCTGAAAAAATGTGCATAATCTCAGGTTATTAATTTTGCAATCTCCCAAATAGTCGTGTACGCGCGCGGATTCCTTGATTAAAGCCATTATGTCACATTTCTTTCAATGGCATCATTTTCTCTTAGGGCGTGCGCGCCGCATAAACTACATTTGCGCCTCATTTTACTCAGAAGTATTTTACCGCTATGATCGGAACCATTAATAAAATCTTGAAACGCTTTCTCGGAGATAAAAGAGAAACGGACATTAAAGAAGTTCAACCTATAGTAAATGCCATCAACCAAATTGGCGAATCCCTTAGGTCAATTAGCATCGACGAATTGCGAGACAAATCGAATGCTTTAAAATCAAAAATTCGTCAGGCCATTGAGCCACTCGAACTTGAGATTTCTACTTTAAAAGACCAAGCGGAAAATCTCCCTAGCTCTCAACTTGAAGAAAAGGAAGCTTTATTCGCTCAAGTCGACGCAATCACAAAAAAAATTGATGCGGAAATAGAAAAAGTTCTCGAAGAAATTCTTCCAGAAGCTTTCGCTATTCTTAAAGAAACAGCTCGACGTCTAAAAGAAAATCCTGAACTCAAGCTTCGCGCATCCGACAACGATCGCCGTCTTGCTGCCCTTGGCCGCGAATACGTGTCTATTGATGGTGATACAACCACTTGGAAAAACAATTGGTTGGCAGCAGGCAATAGAATCACTTGGGACATGGTACACTATGATGTACAGCTTATAGGTGGTATCGCTTTGCACCGCGGAAAAGTGGCCGAGATGGGAACTGGTGAAGGTAAAACCCTCGTGGCTACCCTAGCAGTATTCCTTAATGCATTGGCTGGAAAAGGCCTTCACGTAGTTACTGTTAACGACTACCTCGCACGACGTGACTCCGAATGGATGGGCCCCTTATATGAGTTCCACGGATTAGTGGTAGACTGCATCGACCGTCACCAACCGAATTCTCCCCAAAGAAAAACTGCTTACCGTGCTGATATCACTTTCGGAACGAACAACGAATTTGGTTTCGATTATCTACGTGATAACATGGCGTCTGAAGCGGGCATGTTGGTGCAACACAAACACCATTTCGCTATTGTCGATGAGGTGGATTCTGTATTAATCGATGAGGCGCGTACTCCTTTGATTATCTCTGGACCAACACCTAAAGGTGACCAACAAGAATTCGAGGCGCTTAAACCACGCGTTCAGCTCCTTATTAATGCACAAAAACAAGCAGCAACAGAATTCCTTACACTAGCTAAGAAAAAACTTGCTCCCGAGTCTGGAACTCCTTCTAAAGAAGATCAAGCTGAAGGTGCGCTTGCTTTGTTCCGCGCATATCGCGGTCTTCCTAAAAACAAGGCGCTTATAAAATTCTTGAGCGAAGAAGGAATTAAAGCACAATTGCTCAAAACCGAATCGCAATACCTACAAGACAACCAACGCGAAATGCCAAAAGCTGACGCAGAACTTTTCTTTGTAGTTGATGAAAAGCATAACCAAGTTGAACTTTCTGAAAAAGGAATTGCACTCATCTCCAACAACATGGAAGATGATAAATTCTTTGTGATGCCTGACCTCGGAAATGAGATGGCAGAAATCGAAGCAAGAGCAAATTCTGATGAAGAAAAAGCTCAAATGCTCGAAGAATTGCAACGTGAATACAGCATCAAAAGCGAACGTATTCACACCATAAATCAATTGCTTAAAGCTTACTCTGTTTTTGAAAAAGATGTAGACTATGTAGTGATTGATAACAAAGTAAAAATTGTTGACGAGCAAACAGGTCGTATCATGGAGGGCCGTCGTTATTCTGACGGATTGCACCAAGCGATTGAAGCCAAAGAAAGTGTTCGTGTAGAAGCTGCAACACAGACTTACGCAACGATCACTTTGCAAAATTTCTTCCGTATGTATCACAAGCTTGCCGGTATGACTGGTACTGCAGAAACAGAAGCGGGAGAGCTTTGGGATATCTACAAATTGGACGTAATGGTTATTCCAACCAATCGCCCAATTCAGAGAAAAGACCAAGACGATAAAGTCTATAAAACGAAGCGTGAAAAATACAATGCGGTAATTGATGAAATTTCTCAATTGCGCGCTGATGGCCGTCCGGTGCTTGTCGGTACTACAACCGTTGAAGTTTCTGAGTTGCTGAGCAAAATGCTTCGTCTACGCAATATTGATCACCAAGTATTGAACGCGAAACAGCATGAGAAAGAGGCAGAAATTGTTGCTTCCGCTGGTCGCGCAGGAACTGTTACGATTGCTACTAACATGGCTGGTCGTGGAACCGACATCAAGCTTGGAGAAGGAGTGAAAGAATCTGGAGGTCTAGCGATCATCGGAACAGAGCGTCACGATTCACGTCGTGTCGACCGTCAGTTGAGAGGTCGTGCTGGTCGTCAAGGTGACCCAGGATCTTCTCAATTCTATGTGTCTCTTGAAGATGATTTGATGCGTCTATTTGGTAGCGATAGAATTGCTAAAATGATGGACCGTCTTGGAATCAAAGAAGGTGAGGTTATCCAAGCTGGAATGATTACAAGTTCAATTGAAAGAGCGCAGAAAAAAGTAGAAGAAAATAACTTTGGTATTCGTAAACGTCTTCTTGAATATGATGACGTGATGAACTCTCAACGTGAAGTAATTTACAAGCGTCGTCGTCACGCGTTGTTTGGTGAGCGTTTGAAATTGGATATCGACAACATGTATTTCGACATGTCTGAAGCGCTCGTGGCATCTTACCATCAGGCGAAAGATTTCCAAAACTTCAACTTAGATCTTGTGCGTTACTTCGGTATTCCATCTCCTATCTCAAGCGAAGAATTCCTTCGAATGAAAGAAGATGAAATTGTTACTAAAGTGTATACTGCCGTAGAGTCGCAATACAAACATCGTGTTGAGACAGTGGCGCAAGAAGCTTACCCTGTTATCAAAGGTGTGTATGAAAACAAAGGTCAAGAATTTAGCAATATCGCAGTGCCATTTAGCGATGGTAGAAAAGGAATTCAGATTTCCGTAAACCTTGAGAAGGCCTTTACTAGCGGCGGTTTGGAGATAGTGGATGCACTTGAAAAAGGTATTACACTTGCTATCATCGACCAAAACTGGAAAGAGCATTTGCGTGATATGGATGATTTGAGAAGCAATGTTCAATTTGCTTCACACGAGCAGAAAGATCCATTGCTTATTTACAAACTTGAAAGTTATAATCTCTTCAAAAACTTTGTTTCAAAAACAAACTCAGAGATTGCCAACTTCCTATTGACTGCGCAACTTCCGAAAGGACAGCAAGAGATTCGTCAGCCACAAGCTGCGAGGCCAGCAGAGCAACCAAAAGTTCAAATAAGCAAAGCGGAATCGATGAATCTAAATGAGCGTGCGGCTATTGCTTCAAGACAAGGTTCACCAAGTCAAGGTGCAGGTCCAGCAATGCCTCCACCAGCACCACAGAGAATTGATCCAGTGAAAGCTGAAATCAAAATAGGACGAAACGATGCGTGTCCTTGTGGTTCTGGAAAGAAATACAAGCAATGTCACGGAAAAGAAAGTGAATAATAAAAAAGGAGCCAAATGGCTCCTTTTTTTATCCTACTTGAACTTCTTCCCACTTAGCAAAGAGTTCATCTAATTGCTTTTTCAGAATAGCGTAATCCGCTAATATTTTATTTGATTTTTCTTGATCTGTGTAATCGAGTTGTGCAATCACTTCATCCATTTTTGCAATCTCTGCTTCCTTATCAGAAATATCCTTTTCTACTTTCTGAATTGCTTGCTGTTGTTTCTTCTTTTGCTTCTCCAACTCTTTCAACTCATCACGACTCAAAGTCGCTTCTGGAGCGGCTTCCACAATTTTTTCTACAACAGGAGCTGGACCGACTGATTGTTCGGTTTTTGTAGCTTTCGTTGCTACTTTATTGCGTTCAAATTCTGCAATAGATTCTGCTTTTTTCTCTTTCAAGAAGTCGAGAACATCGCCTTCCCAAATACGCATTCTATCTGGCTTGATTTCATAAACGATATCCGTCAATCCATTCAAGAAATCCCTGTCGTGGGACACCACCAACATGGTTCCATCGTACTTTTGAAGTGCTTGTTTCAACACTTCTTTTGAAGCCAAATCCAAGTGGTTTGTTGGCTCATCCAATACAAGGAAATTATAAGGTTGAAGTAGTAGTTTACAAAACGCAAGTCGCGCTTTTTCTCCTCCACTAAGCACCTTCACTTTCTTATCAATATCATCTCCACCGAATAGGAACGAACCTAAAATTGTTCTCACATTTTTACGAATCTCCCCTACCGCTTCGTCGTCAATTGTTTCAAAAACGGTTTTGTTGCCATCAAGTTCGTCGGCCTGATTCTGTGCGTAATATCCAATGTTTACAGAGTAACCAGGTGTGAATTCACCTTCGTGTTGCTCTTTACCCATGATCATTCTGATAATGGTTGATTTACCAACACCATTCTTTCCCAAAAGCGCAATCTTCTCACCTCTTGCAATCGTCACATCTACATTCTCAAATAAGCGAAGGTTACCATAGGCTTTACCAAGCTTATGTCCTTCAATGATAATCTTTCCGGCGTGAGGGGCAGGTTGCAATTGAATACGAACCTTATTTCCATCGAAATCATCCACTTCCACTTTTTCCAACTTCTCCAGCTTTCTAATCAACGTTTGAGCGAAAGCAGCTTTGTCTTTCTTAGCTCTAAACTTATCGATCAGCTTCTGTGTGTCTTCAATATACTTCTGCTGATTTCGAGCTTCTCTTTCTTGACGTTCAATTTCATCTTGACGTTGAACCATGTATTTGGAATAGGAAAATTTGTAGTCGTAAGTCTTTCCTTTCGAAATCTCAATTGTTCTGATAGTGACATTATCAAGGAATGTTCTATCGTGGGAAATAAGTACAATGGCGCCTTGATAATCCACAAGGAAGTCCTCAAGCCACTCGATACTTTCGATATCCAAGTGGTTGGTCGGCTCATCCAGAAGAAGTAAGTCAGGATTCTGAAGAAGGATTTTACCAAGTTCTACGCGCATTTTCCATCCGCCGCTGAACTCCTTCATCGGACGTCCCATGTCTTCTGAACGAAATCCAAGCCCTTTTAGGACCTTTTCTATCTTTTCTTCAAGATTACCACTACCAAGCACTTCCAGTCGATGCGCAACCTCTTCTAGTTCTTCTAGCTTGTTGCCATAATCATCCGATGTATAATCGTGGTGATCTGTGATGGCCAAGGTCAATTCCTCCAATCTATCACGAAGACGTTGCACCTCTGCAAAAGCCTTTGATGCCTCTTCATAGACTGTAGCTTCTTCATTATGGTGCATCTCCTGTGGCAAGTAGCCAACGGTGCTTCCACGTGTAAGAGAAATAGACCCCTCGTTCGGATTCTGAATACCTGCTAAGGTTTTGAGAAGGGTAGATTTGCCCGCTCCATTTTTTCCAACCAGACCAATACGGTCTCTAGGTCCAATGAAGAATGAAATCTTGGAGAATAGCTCACGTGAGCCGAAATAAATACTGAGATTACCTACCGTTACCATAATGCGTTAAAAGTTTGCAAAGGTAGTGCATCCCACCCATAGGAAAGGCCATAAAAAAACCCTCAAATCAAAGACTTGAGGGTTTTTTAGTATTGTGTTAACTCTTAGTAGTGCCACAGATCATGCTCCATAAGGAACAGATTGTTTTTAATCTTTTCGCTTTCAAGAAGAGCGTCGATTCCTTTAGCGTAGCTAGCAACCTCACGATTGAACACGTTGTCTTCTTTGATCACGTATCCAGAGAACATACGTTTCTGAAACAAATCATCGAAAGTCATACGTTGAGATTCATTGTGTAGATTGTAAACCTCGTTGTTTGCAAACACCCATCGGCACTCAGGGAAATACAACCAGAAAAGGTCTTTTTTACCCTTTACTTCACCGTCTGCGTTTGTTAGAAGTACAACTGGAGCAAGTCCGATAATGCGCACGTAGCGCTCAGAACGTTGCTTGTCGAACAACCAAACTTCTTTGATTTTGTATGCTACGATATCATCTGAAGTATATGGTTCCTTGTTCTCTACTGGAATTTTCTCACCAGTATCCAGGTCTTCTTTATATCGAAGAACGATTGGATTGAGAACTGAATCCACTTCAGTTGGGTTCATTGGCCAACGGAATTCGTCATCTTCTTGAGTTGGACCAAGGCTGTAGGCTGTAATAGAGAAATCATCCAAAATTCCTTTACGAATTACATCGAAAAGGGATTTGCGGTTAGCAATCTCTTCGAGTGGCAAGTAGAGCGATTGGTTCTGCTTTTGACGAATGTCAATCACTTCCCAAATGCGTTTCTCCCACATCACGTCAGCTTGACGCAAGTGTGGATACGGAACCATTCTTCTGGTTGGGTTATGTTCAGGAACATAAGCACCATCGAGAACTGTTTGCGTTTGAGCCATGCCTGCTGCTGACAAGAGTAGCATAGGAAGGGCTGCGAGAAGATTTCTAACCGATTTTTTCATGATCTTTCTCTATTAAACAACTTTCAAGTTGATGTTAGACAACTGTCTGGTAGTGCCATCTGGCATATCTACCATGATTTTCTCAATGAAGATTTTTTCACCTTTCTTCGCTTTTTTGAGAACCTCTTTATTACCGTCAGTAAGCGTGTTTCCAGGGTTGTTATACTCTTTTACACCACCACTTGCAGTACCAATTGTGATAACGAATGACTTAGCACGTACAGTTACGTTGAAGTCGAAGTTTGACATATCTGCGCGAATACCACTTGCTACGGATAATTCACCTTGAGTGATTGTTCCGTCGGTTGGTTTCTTACCGTTGAAAGAAGGAATTGGATCTGGAATAGGCTTCACACGGAAGTCTTTTACACCGATTGATTTCTTCTCACCATTGATAGTTGCAGAAACGCTGATTTTTGCATCTTTTTCTGCTCCAGGCTTAACGATCCATTGACCGTTTTGACCTTTCGAGAATGAAGCACAACCAGAACATGTAGCTTCTACTTGATCTTGAGATACACCAGGAACCGAAATTTCAACTGGATTTTCAAGACCGCGATAGAATACGTTCATTTGAACTGGAGAGATAACTAGAGCTGGCTCACCTACGAAGAATGGAGGAACTACAAAAGGAATGTATGCTTCTTTACCATCTTTCATGTAAGCGATTTGTCCTGAATATCCGTGTGAACCAAGGCTCATACCACCAGTGTTCGTTTTGAAGTGACATTTACCCTCTGAATCAGAAGTAAGAGCTGCGCGTCCTGCTGGATCAAATACTGCTGGAGCATTTTCACCTTTGTATTCACCGCCCATGTAAACTTTGGTTTGGCTAGACTTGTTGTAAGCCGCCAAATAAATTTCAGCTTCAAACTCATCACCACGTAGAACGTAGCTCTGCTTTGGAACGACAGCCACTGTAACGTCTGTAAATTTCAAATCGGAAGCGTTGATACCGCCGGCAAGAGACATACATACGTTGTTCTTAGCGTTCATTACGTCAGTTTGTACTTTCGCAAGGTTCGCAAGAACTGCTACAAGAGGCATGTGATAGTAGTTATTGGTTTCCCAAGGTTCTTTGTTACCATCATGATCTTCACCTTCACCGAATACGAAAGTATTGGTGATGGAAGATTTTACGTCCTCAGGTAATGTCCAAGACTGACCAGATGAATCGGCCTTCATTACTGAAATACCCATCAACTTGTCACGGAATTCCTCAAGCTTCATGCGAAGTTCCTTTGCAGAAAAAGCACCATCTTTTGGAGTTTGAGGTTCTGCGCCTACAAGCAGTGCTGTGTTATTTTGGTTTTCATCTGGAGTTGATACGATAAGTTTACCGTCGGCATTTTTAGTATCCGCGTAGATAGCTTTACCATCTATCATGAATTCTTCAAAACCTGTTCCATCTGCATTACCTTTCATAGAAGACGCCATTACACGAGCTTTCATCTCTTCGATGTAAGCCATCATAGCATCCGTCCACTGATCCACTTCAACAACTTTTTGTTGGAATGGCACTGCCTTAGCACCTTCCGTAGAGCTATTGATTGCATCAATGGTAGCTTGAGATTTCTGATCGAGAATCTCATTTGTCTTACCCAAACCTTTATTGATTTGGATAAACGCGTTGAGGACATCTTTCGAGATGTTCATCGCGAGAAGAGCGGTGAGTACTAAGTACATCATACCGATCATCTTCTGTCTGGGGGTTTCTTTACCGCCTGCCATTTTTTTTTATGAAATGTTTATTAGGGTTAATCTTTGTTTTGAGAGGCTATTCAGAATAGCACCACAACATTGATTATTGGCGGGCAGTACCCATTGCGTTAAGCATGTTCGCGTAAACGCTGTTAAGCGATTTAAGGTTTTTAGAGAGTTCAGAAATGTTCTCTTTGTAAGCCTTAGTATCTTCAACAGAATCCGCAAGATTCTTAACAAGTGCTGTCATATCACCGAACATTACGCGGCTTTTCTCAAGCTCAGTAAGTTGGAGTTCGTACATGTTATTCAAAGCAGATAAGTTCTCTGACATTTTTTGTAGAGATGCACCTGCAGCTTTACCTTCTTCAGCGTGAGAGCTGATACCAACTAGGGTCTCAGATGCCGCTGCATAAGTGTCAGCTAGAACAGAAACTTTACCTGATGCAGTTCTAAGAGTATTTGCGTACTCAGTAGACGCTGTCGCAGCTTCAGTAGAATCAGCCATGTTGCGAGCATTCGTACTAAAAGTACGCATACCATCACCAAGACTAGCAATCAGTTCAGGTTCAATTTTAGCCTCAGCGAGCATGTTGTCCAGTTGAGCAGTAAGACTTCCTGTAGAAGCTCCTCCTCCAACGTGCTTGCTTTTGTTGCCTTCTTTAGCCAATTTCTTTTGATCATCTGGCATTGCCAATTCTGGGTATACCAAAGACCAATCTGGTTCTTCGTGTAGAGGTTCGAATGCCGAAAAGAAGAAGATTACTGCTTCTGTTGACAAACCTACTACTAGTAGTGCTGATGCGAATGGCCAGTGTTGAATCTTGAACATTGCACCTACGATCACGACGGCAGCTCCAATTCCATAGAGCTTTGCCATAAAATTCTTCCAGGCTTTACTTCCAGGTTTCATTGTTTTTTCTTGCTTGTTGGTTTATGAATTGGTTTAAATTGAGGCCTTATTCAGGGGCGTTGAAATCTTCAGGCGCTACGTTCTTACCGCGACCCAAGTAGCTCATCACATTTCGGAAACCGATATATGATTTTGCTGTGTCTTGGTATTCGTAAGAGCGAGTACCTGTTTGAATAAAGTATCCAATATCCTTCCAGCTTCCGCCGCGGATTACCTTACGCTTCATGCTTGGGGGATCTTCGGCAAGAGCTCTGTATTCGTATTCGGATGACATATCGTGTGTAAATTCATACACCGACTCATCAAACGCTGTGTTAGTCCATTCAGCCACGTTTCCAGCCATGTTGTATAGACCATAGTCATTTGCCGAATATGATGCGATAGGAACAGTATAGCAACCATTGTCTTCCACATAGTCACCGCGCATAGGCTTGAAGTTAGCTAGCGGACATCCGAGGTTGTTACGGATGTAAGGACCACCCCATGGGAATGGTGAAAGTTCTTTTCCACCGCGTGCAGCATACTCCCATTCAGCTTCGCTTGGAAGGCGGAAACGCTGAACAAAAGTTTCTCCTACTTTCAACTTATAGTCGTTCATGATCTGAGTTCTCCATGCAGAGAACGCTTGACATTGACCCCATGATACGCCAACTACTGGATAGTCGTCATAAGCTGGATGCCAGAAATAAGTTTCAGTAAGTGGCTCGTTAAAACCGTATGTGAAATCGTGAATCCAGCACAAAGTGTCAGGATACACAGGGATTACCTCTTTAATAACGAATTGAGAACGATCGCTATGACCACGCACAGAGTGAAGTTGGTTAAGCTGATTAGCTTCGCCATATTCTTCATCTTTGCCAGCCTTGTTAGCTGCACTCTTCAAGTCGATCCACCAGTAGGAGTATAGAAGCTTGCGCGTATCTACTTCTTTCTTGTTGTAGAAACGTTCAGCACCTTGAAGGTAAAATTCGTTCATGTACTCATAAACTTCCTCATTTTCCATGTCTATTTCCTCTTCCCAATTGAGGATATAGCCTTTGTCAATAAGGTCTTCTAGAGACTTTCCAGTATTTTCATCTTCTGTGATGGCAAAACCTTCAATCTCATTTTGAGCCAACGCGTCTCTCATAAGAGAGTCACGCACATAATACACGAACTGACGATACTCGTTGTTCGAGATCTCGTGCTGGTCGATGTAAAACGCAGGTAAAGTTACAGTTTTGGAACGAGCGTTCAAGGCGTAAGGTACGTCTTGATCACTTGGTCCCATTGTGAATGACCCGAAGTGTATGTAGTTCATACCATACGGATTCACTTGTACCCATTCTTCTCTCGGGTAAACTCCTACGAGTTCTCCGCGAGGTCCAGAGTAGCAGCTTGCTAGGGCACTAACGATTAATAAATAAAGCAACGATTTTTTCATGATTTCCCTTTTTTAGTAATCAACTCCACTCTTTTTAGGGCGTGGCGTACTAAAACTCTTTAACAAATTATGAGGCGCAGGTTCCTTAAGTTTACGTGAGTATAACTGTTAGGGTTACAATTTATTTTACAAGAAGCGCGGGTTATTGTGACGAAGCTTCACTACAACCTTGTCAAGGCTGAAGCAATAGGTCACAAAAATCTCGTGCGAACCTGATGAATAATTGCGTATCTCAGAAGTTGTAACGTCGTATGCATAGCCAAGGCGAAGGCCGTGGTTGTATGTAGTGCTTGATCCACCTTTAGTAGTAACTGAAGTTGGGAACACTTTTTCAAAACCTACCATTGGAGAGATTGCATCACCCAAACGGTAAGACAAACCACCCCAAACCATGTTATTCCAAAGCGCATTGGCATTCAAATCAATTGCAGGAGATGCTTTCAAATCAGTTTTGATCAGAGCATTCGTGCGAATAACGATTGGCTGTGAGCTCAATGGGAAGTTATATCCACCCATTAAGTATACGTGACGGGCTGATTTCAAATTCAAATCAGAAAATTCAGCAGCAGTCAAGTGTGTTGCAGACAATCCAGCGTAAAAATTCTCACCATAAAGTGTAGCACCAAAACTCAAATCAAATTTTGTTTCAGCTACTTCTTTATTTGGAATAGCGCTATCATCTGGATCAATGTATACCCAGTTAGCACCAAGCTTCTTATTCAACATACCTAGTCCAAGACCAACACCTAATTTCATTCCATTGCCCAAATCAAATTTCGGAGCAATTGCCAATCTAAAGGAATTGTTTTTCTCTTGACCTAGTAAATCATTAAAGAACGTCAAGCCATAGCCCAACTCTTGAGTCTTGACCATTGCATTACCTGAGTAATTAAACAATGATGTTTTTGGGTCGCGATCAAATCCATCCCACTGGTCACGGTAGAATATAGAAACGCAATGCATAGGATCCATTCCTGCAGCTGCTGGGTTGAATGATTGACGATCAAACATCCAATAAGTGAACTGCGGATCCTGTTGCGCGAACGTAGAGAGCGTGCTAAGTGCTATGGCTACAACAAGTAAACTCTTCTTCATATAATGGTTTCTAAGGTGTTAAGCTATTCTTCTTGGTATAAAGGTACTTTTTCGAAAGTCGCTAAAGTACACACTTTTTTCAAGTCACAAAAAAAAATTGAATATTAACACTAAGTTATTCACACCAAAACAGGTATCCTGACTGGGTATTTTGGCGATTAAACCACCATTAGAACCGATGTAACTTGCTTAAAATCAGACTAATTTTTGATAAGTTTTCCACCATCTATCGGGCATTTCATCGTTGGTTGCCAACTGGTATTCTTCATAGGTGCAAGGCACTAAATGGTGCCTTTCGTACTTATTTTCGGTTCCAGCAGGGTATGGTACATCCATCCACCATCGATCTGATCGATTGCTTTTATAGAAAACAAGTTCATGTGATTCTGATACCATATTCACGATATAGCGCAGATATTCGTTGTAGTCGCCCACGGGATAGTCTGCCTTTCTTGACAAGAAGCCGTCTATAAAACACCATACCATCTGAGCAATCAATTGAGCCGTTTGATTGTCTCTATCAAATTCTGGATTGTACTCATAGATTCCGAAGGAAGTCAACTTGTCGCTTAGTCCACCGTACCAGCACAACTGGGCAGCCTCATGCCCGTAAAAGCCGTTTGGTCCAGCAACTCCGCAACCAGGAGCTTCGCTTCTTCTCACCGCACTGATGTCAAAACTCAATAGATCTGCATTTCTGATAATGGGCTCGTTGCGAAGAATATGTTGTCCTTGCATTTCTCCCAATCTGAAATTATCAAAATACATTTTACTCATCAATTCAATCAACTGAGGATCGGTCAAGTACCTCTGATGACCAATGTTTGAATAATTGAACAGAAAATTCGGCTTGTGCAGGACGATTTTATTCAAATAACCTTTGCTCGACAAGTCTTCTGGATTCTGACCGAAATCTAAACTTGGGTCAATCGTAACCAAGTTGACAGTCTGTTCCATTGTTTCGTAAGCCAGGTAATTTGCATAAGTTAAATCCTGCGAGCCACCAAGAATTATTGGGATAATGCCTTTCTTCAATAAGATTTGGCATGTCTGATTTAAAGCAAAATATGTATCACTGATTTCATTGCCAGGCTGGATATTGCCGAGGTCAATTAAGTCTGGCGCAGAATCAAACTGAAAAAGGTTGTAAAACTCTTTTCTAATTCGATCTGGTCCTTTTGCGCAGCCGCGATTGCCAGGACTATTGCGGTCTTCTAGCACCCCAATGAGTGCAAGTTTTTTTCCTTCCAACTCTTCAAGATCACCAGTGAAAAATGTCACATGGTTGATCAACTGTGAGGGTTGGTTCTCGTGTCTCTCGATTGTGCTCGAGTCAAATGGTTTAAAGAAAACTGAAATATCCATAACAAGTAACGCACCAGTTGGTGCGTTACGAAAGTATCATTTTGAATAGCGGGATTTTGGATGAATCCTACTTTGTATTAACATTTGACTTTTAGCATCATCAAACTACTTCTTTTTTGCAGCTGCCTTCTTGGCTGGTGCTTTTTTCGCAGCAGCTTTCTTCGCTGGTGCTTTTTTAGCGGGGGCTTTAGTTGCAGCCTTTCCCCCTCTTCCACGTGCAGGTTTCGGTGGATTCTCCGCTACGATAGTATCAATCTCTGCCAATGTCAATGTCTTTGGATCTTTTCCTTTTGGGATCTTGAAATTATCTTTGCCTACTTTGATGTAAGGACCAAAACGACCATTCAGCACTTGAACATCTGGGCGTTCTTCGAACAACAAAATTTGAGCAGCAAGTACACTTTCAATTTTATCTTTTACCAATTGAACAGCTCTATCGAATTCAATCGTGTATGGATCATCACCTTCTTTCACTTTTAACGATGCGAAAGTATTTCCATGCTTTGCATACGGACCGAAACGACCAACGTTTACAACAATTGGTTTGCCTTCATATTCACCCAAATTTCTTGGAAGATCGAATAGCTTAAGCGCTTGTTCAAGCGTTATGTTTCCAATGCTTTGATCGGGGCGAAGTGATGCAAATTTTTTCTCCTCGTCCTCGCTGGATCCAATTTGGACGATTGGTCCAAAACGACCGATGCGTGCGATCACTAGTTTGCCTGAAACAGGATCTATTCCAAG
>CALRZB010000045.1:0-14055 GCA_943372555.1 Chryseobacterium gleum
ACTCGCCTTGATATTGATGAACTGTTGTTATCAATTTCTCAATTTCTCGAATTGCTGATTCAGGGGAAAGTTCTAAGTAATAATTTAAAGTAGCATCCATATAGGCAAACGGATGAATCGTTAGTGTAGACTCTTCGTTTTTCTTCAAATCAAACCAATTGAATGGTCGACATGTACCAGCTCTAAAACCTATTTCTTGAGCATAACCCAATGTGTAATCGTGTTCTATTCCAGTTGCCTTGAGCAATCGGTATGTTGCTCTAAATTTCAACATCAAATAGTGCTGTCTGCTGCACTTCACTTGTTTACCGATAATAGTTTCAAGTCGAGATTTTTCTCTCAGTAATGAGTTGTAACGCTTGTAACTCGCTACACCCGGGTGAATTCCTATGGTATGTTTTTTTGCTAATCTTTTTATCAAAGTTTGCAATCCCTTGCTATTAAACGGCAATCCCTTATCGTAGTCTCCGAAATCAGCGAGCAAGAAAAAGTACAGCATTGGTTGCTGATATTCTTGGTGAATACGTTCAATATAATCGTAGGTGTCGTATGGATCTAACGAAGGATTTCGGACTACTTTAATTCTTTTAGAAAGATTCTTAAAATTGAACTTCGATAAGTCTTTTGCAACACCGCCGAATGTTCTGTAAAATCCTTTATGACTGAAGGCATAAGCACTGTCAACATCTATCGTAGAGAGGAATTCAAACTTATGATTTTTTCTAGTTAGTTGTGGAAAGTGATCAATCAAATGATCGCAAAAAAGTTTCCGCCACATATCTACAAGCGGCAGTTTGAGGAGGTTTTTTTGACCAGTTGCAGAATTGGAAGGAAGATATCGCCCCATGTGATCGCCTTCATATCTCCAGTATTCTTCATATCTCGTTACAAGAAAAAAACCAGCGGCGAAAACATCGAATGGAAAATTCCCAAACTCTCTGGGGAATAAAACGTCAATTTCCTTGTAAGTGCTCCAATCTGTTTTGAGACGCGAGTAATCTGAGTGCTCAAGCAGCCCGAAAGAGTTTATCTGAATGGCATTTTCTATTAGATTTTCTCTTTTACTGTACACGAATTTAGGCCCGGAGAATTCGATAAATTCAGAATCACTTATTGTGAATTCAGGTTGAATTTCCAAATCATCCAGCATCAGTTTTACCGCATATTTCAGTCGGTTATTTATGCTATCGCACAGTATCAGCATCAGTCAGAAAAGAGATAATCGTCTTGCAAATAAACTCCGATGATGTCCCATCTCCAAAAAAAGATGGCCATGTCATATTCTTTGATTTGGAAATCAATGAATTATAACAAGTAATAATTTGATTTGATTGCCATCCAGCCAATTCCGCATTACCATTTTGAACCAATTCGACCCATTCGGTCTGTTCTCGAAGAATAATGCATGGCTTGTTAAAGAAGTAAGCTTCCTTTTGCACACCACCGCTGTCTGTAATTACCATAAAGCAGGTGCTTTCAAGTCGCACAATATCAATGAATGAAATAGGATCTGTGCAAATAATTGATCCATTTGCGCTGAGCTTTTCATTCCACTCCTGGCTTAGTTTTCCTTTGGTGCGCGGGTGAAGCGGTAACACTATTTTCTTACCAGATAGCTCGGCAATAGATAGGATTCCATTTAAAATGGATTCAAGGCGCTCTGGCTCATCAGTATTGTTGTTTCTATGAATGGTGCACAGAATAAAATTATTTTCCTCTATTCCCAGTTTGTGGAGAATAGTGGATTCAGTCTGTGCTTTTTTCGAAAAATGCAACGAATTATCGTACATAATATCACCGCAATGATAAACCCGGGGCGCATCAGGAGTTAGCCCATTCTCGTGATGGATTATTCCTTCTTTTGTAAGATTTGAAATCCCTTGTGCGGTGGGAGAATATAATAGAGTAGAGGAGTGATCGCATAAAATCCTATTGATTTCCTCTGGCATTGCTTTACTAAATGAGCGCAATCCTGCTTCTACATGAATAACAGGGATGTGAATTTTCACTGCCGCTAAAGCACCTGCAATGGTGGAATTGGTATCTCCATAAACCAATACGGCATCATGTTTTTTCTCTAATAGAACATCTTCAATGCCTTTCATCATGGTAGCTGTTTGTGCACCGTGACTTCCACTACCGACGTTTAACTTGTAGGCAGGCTGAGGAATTCCCATTTCTTTGAAGAACACATCTGACATGTTTTCGTCGTAATGCTGCCCCGTGTGGAGTAAGTCCTCTTGCAATTGATCGGAAAATTTGGATGAAATTGCTCTCGATATCGCGGCGGCTTTAATGATTTGTGGTCTAGCACCAATGATGGTTAATATTCGCTTCATTCTGAATCTAAAATGCCTTCATCAGCAAAGCTGAAGTAGTCATGTGAGGTTATAATTAAGTGGTCGAGTATCGGAAGTTCCATATCTCTTCCACAACGCCGCAATTTATGCGTGATTTTCTTATCTTCCATGCTAGGAGTGATATTTCCGCTTGGATGGTTGTGCGCCACAATAATAGCGCTTGCCTTTTCTTCCAATGCTTTTGAAAAAACCTTCTTGGGATCAACAATTGTACTATGCCATCCACCTTCGCTTATTCTTCTCAGCGAGAGCACGTTATTCCCTCTATTGAGATTCATCATCCAGAATTCTTCGTGATTCAAATCTCCCATTACCTGCACGAAGTGTTCGAAAACGTCCTTACTTGACTCAATTTTGCTTTTTTTCTTGACTTCTGAACTTCGACGTCTCCGACCCAATTCGAGCGCAGCAATGAGCGAAACAGCTTTGGCTGGACCGATGCCCTTCACATTACACAAATCGGAATAAGGCAGACGTGCAATTAGTCCAAGATCATTTTGATGTTCGGCAAGAATCGTTTTAGCGAGTTCGACCGCACTCTGGTTGAGATATCCAGTCGAGAATAGAATGGCAATGAGCTCGGCATCGGTTAATACCGAAGGACCTTTTTCAATGAGTTTTTCGCGTGGTCGATCCTGCGGAGACCACTCTTTAATGGTGGAAATAGACATTTTTAGTTTCGTTTAAGGCTACGAAACTAGAGAGATAAAGTCGAATAGACAATGAAAACCTTATTCAGGTTTATGCAATAAAAAAACCGCCTAGATAGGCGGTTTTATATTGAGAATACCAAATAGGTATATTATTTCAAGCCGTTCACATAAACTTGCAAGCTGCTTTTCAAGTTGCTTGCTTTGTTCTTGTGGATTACGTTGTTCTTAGCCAACTTATCAAGCATCTCAGATACTTTTGGTAGCAAAGCAGAAGCTTCTGTTTTGCTAGACAAAGCACGAAGCTTGCGTACCGCGTTACGGGTAGTCTTGTGGTAATACTTGTTACGTAGTCTTTTCGCGTCGTTTGAACGAATTCTCTTTATTGCTGACTTGTGATTTGCCATTGTCTAAAAATTGGGTTGCAAATATAGTTAGATTTTTCATAAAACCAACCAATTCTAAATTTTTTCGATGAAAAGGAACTTTTTTTGTCTCCTATCCGTATCAAATGCTGTATTTTTCAATGAATTACTGATCTGAAGACCACCCTGAAATATCTAATATCATGTCTTTGTGTGCTTATCCTTAGTGGATTAAGCGCCCAAAATAGTTCCCGTGTCGAAGGTCTTAAAAAGATTGTCAATAGAGGAGTGTCAGATTCAATGTACATCCGTTTGAACATAGAAATCGCTGATGAGTACATTTTTAATAATCCAGACACAGCCGAATATTACACCAGAAGAGCACTTGAGCGCGCGGAAAGGTTGAATGACATTGCCGCAATGGCAAAAACAGAAAATTTCCTTGGCATTATTAATTACAGCAAAGGTCATTTGCTGACTTCTCTAGAACATTATCAGAGATCACAAAGCCTATACAAGAACATTGGCGATAGAAGCGGTTCGGTGAAAGCAGCTAACAATATTGCAATCGTTTATACCAACCTTGGGGAATATAAAAAAGCAATTTCTATTTATGAAGAAGCTTTTAAAACCAATATGGAACTGAACCTTATTGATGATGCAGCTTCTAATATTTTCAATATCGCGGCGAGTAATCTCGCGCTTAAAGACTACGAAAGCCTCAGAGAAAGTATAAAGAAACTAGAAGAGTTTAATCGAATTTCTCCGTCGAGTATCAATGCGTGTTTTATGAAATCTGAAATTTATGTAATCGAACATAAATTGGATTCTGCGCTCATAGAGCTGAATAAATCATATGACATTAGCTCGGCTGAAGGTGATGAGTATTTTTTAGCTTCCATAATATTGCGCAGAGCTGAACTCTACCTAAGTAAAAAAGAATACAATCGCGCGCTTATTGATTTGGGTGAGTCAGAAAGGTTTATCTCAAAAAATGATTTTAATGATATCAAGTTGGATTGGCTCGAAGTTCGTTCTCGCCTTTTCGAAGAACAAGGGATGTACGAGAATGCGTATGAGTCGAAGAAAGAATATATTGTTTTGAAGGATAGCCTAGACAAGCTAAATAACTTTAATAGAATTTCAGAACTCAATGCTAAATATGAGTCAGAAAAACGCGAGTCAGAAATTGCGAAACAAGCTCAATTGATTGATCAAAAGACCTCACAGGTCCGATTAATTCTAATTATTGGAAGTGCGATTGGAATAATTTTAGGCTTGATAGTCTATAGTTTGCTGAAGAAGAGACGATTGACCAAGCTTCTTCAGATTCAAAATAGGGAGATCAAAATCCAAAGACAGAAAGTAATTTCCTCAATCAATTATGCGCGTAGAATTCAATCGTCGATATTGCCGTCTCACGATGATTTGATGAAATTTTTACCTGAGAGTTTTATTTTGTTTAAACCAAAGGATATCGTTTCTGGAGATTTCTATTGGTATCGCGAAATCAACGGGAAATTATTTGTTGCTGCCATCGACTGCACTGGTCATGGTGTCCCAGGAGCCTTCATGTCGTTGATCGCAAATTCTCAATTGAATAAAGTAATTTATGAGCATACTTGCGAGGATCCCGCTTTTATTCTGACGAAGCTACACGCTGAAATTATCCATATTTTGAACCAAGAAAGAGAAGTCCATAATGCGCAAGATGGAATGGATATTAGTCTATGTGTAATTGATAAAGTTCAGCGAAAAATTGAATTTGCGGGTGCTAATATGGGCATCTGTATGTTTAAGAATAATGAACTCGTAGAATTCAAACCAAGCCCTATTAGTTTAGGAGGATTGATCTACGAACGACAATTTGAAATCAATCAGAGTCCTTTCCAAACAGAAACGATTTCTTACATGCCAGGCGATTATCTTTTCATGCATAGCGATGGTTTTTGCGACCAGCTTGGCGGTGCGGAAGGAAAAAAATACAACAAGTCTAAATTCAGACAGCTTCTTTCGAAGATTAAAGAAAATCCAATCTCAGATGCATCACAAATTTGTGAGGATCAATTAGCAGCGTGGAGAGGCAGTATCCCACAAACAGATGACGTGCTGCTAATTGGTGCGAGACTTTGGTAGTTTGATAGTTTGGTAGTTTGGTAGTTTGATAGTTTGATAGTTTGGTAGTTTGGTAGTTTGGTAGTTTGGTAGTTTGGTAGTTTGGTAGTTTGGTAGTGAAAAAGTGTACCCAAGTTAAATCAAATGCACCCAAGTGTAGCCAAGTTAAACCAAGTGCACCCAAGTGTAGCCAAGTGCACCCAAGTGTAGCCAAGTGTAGCCAAGTGTAGCCAAGTTAAACCAAGTGCACCCGAATATGGTGCAATAGCATCACAGCATTACTCTCTTCATGCATTTTCATATGTGTTCACTAGTTTCCACTTGTGTGCATTTGTATCCACTTGTGTTCATTCGTGTTCATTTGATTTAACTATCAAACTATCACACTACCAAACTACCAAACTCCCTAGATTTTCTTAATCTCGAACTTGAGATCTAATAGACTTTGCAATTCTTCGCCCTTCTCAATCATCAGCTCATCGTCTTTGTCGACAATCCAATTTATTTTAAAAGAGTCTGTACTTGCTTTTGATTCAATAATGGTCAACATTTCATAGATGAAACGACCAGATGATGAATTGAAATAATCGAGATGAAACTCGAAATTAGTTCCACTGTTTATTTGATTAATAGCAGACTGTAAAAATTCGATTAATGGCTTATAGAAATTATAAGCGTTCTCTGGAAGTGACCTTCCCCGAATGGAAAATCTTCCAACACCTAAATCAAAGTTGATTTCGGGGGTGTCTTCAGTTTTGTCGATATATAGCTTTTCGGCCAACATTTTAGTTTCTAACTATTAATATTTTTAGAAGGTCACATGGAACCCAAATAAATATCTATTATCTGGTAAGGCTTCAAATGTATATTCAAATTCACCGTTTGACGCTTTTACCACTTCAATTAATCCTAAACCGGATTTGTTTTTATTCTCAAACTTCAGGCTAGCCTTCATTGCTGCCATATGCAATTCCTTTAGATCTTCTTGGTCAAGCATGCTCAAGTAAGCAAGCTTGTCTAACAAAAAATCTCTCTCTTTCGCACTTACGATATTACCAACTTGTATGAAGATATGCTCTTCTGATTTTCCGATAAGAAAAATACCTTCTTTACGCTCTTCATTTTCAGAAGCACCATGCTTGGAAATGTTTTGCAACAATTCCACCAATACATGAGCAGCCTTTCGAGTAATACTGCTAAAGGTTGGATTACCCGACACGTTTTGTTCAACAATATCCAATAACGATAAAATAGACTTCTGTGAGAAGTCGCCTTTATAAAAAAGAAATATATCCTTAGCGCTAAGTGCGGCGTAAAGATCTTTTGTTTGTGGGATGCAATTTCTAGCAGAGCTTTCAGAACTTTCCTTTTTCAAAAAGCTTACTTGTTGATGAAAACGAGCATATGGCGGCTGAACCTCCTCAAATTCGCACAATAACTTGTGCCCAGACTTGCGTGCAAGCTCAATCAATCCAAGCCCAGCACCACCTTTCTCACTTAATTCATTATTGTTATTGAGTTGACGGAGGTAAAGACTCTTCAATTGATCACTATCTAAAGAATTCACTTGTTCTACAAGTTCTTTCAATGACAATATTTCTGAAGTGTGAATGTGATTGATGGAATTGATGATAAACTCCTTGTCAATCATATGGAAGGTAAATATCCCTTCGTCTTTGAATGAATCCTCTTGGAGGTTCTCCCCATGTTTGACAATGTTTTGGAAACATTCAACCAATAAAAAGGAGACTTTTCTATTCATCATAGGTTCGCGTCTGAAAACGGAACCTTCAGAAATATCAATGATTGTATTCGTAAACCTATCCGCAAAAGCACCCCTGTAACAGAACGCAGAATCATAGCTTTGATAAATATCAAAAAGCCCCACAAGGGTTTGTAGATATTTAGAGCCAAAGTTCTTACTAGTAGAAGGCATTGACGTTCGGGTGGTTAGTGACATTTTTCTAATTCAAACTTTTTAAGTCCACAACATCTTACGGCGGAAGAGGCTATTTGTTTCAGAGAAAAGAGAATGAATTGAGCGAAATGGGGTATGAGTTACTATTATTGTTGTTATAAGACGAAAATAAAGCCTTCGCGGTGTGCGAAGGCTTTCATGTTCAACGAGTTCTTTACAATGAAATGTTAAGCAGTTTGCTTAATCGACAAGAGCAGCGCATGAGATTCTGCGCAAATGTCTTGAATCCATGAATTTTCTTTATACGGAATCACCTTTTCAGATATTTTAATCTGGCTAGCCGTTTCACGGAGTTTGATCAAGACCAAATCTTGATCGAATTCATGATAAAATTTGATTTTTAGGGTTAATTCTGCTGTGGTTCTGACAAGAATATCATCCTCAAACAATTCAAGTGTGAGGTGTTTCTTTAGTTCTGAAATAGGGTGTTTTAGTCCCTCTTCAACAATTTTAAGCTGTACATTGACCATTGGAGTATGTGTTAAGGTTTATAACAATGTCGCTGGCAAATAAAGAACGTCGCTGAAAGTTGAAATTTAGTCAAATAATTGAACGACACATGTTTTATGTCTCACTATTTTGCGAAAAAATATTGAAAATGGAAAGACGTCAATTTGTCAAAGCGAGTGCTGTTCTTGGAATCGGTTCCCTTTTAATACCACAGGCGCTGCATGCCCAAATGCTCAATGCAGAAAAGAAGATTCGATTGGGATTTATTGCTGTTGGTTATAGAGGCCAAGCGCATATTGAAGAAATGCTAAAACGCTCAGACGTAGAAATCGTAGCCTTAGCAGATCCCGATCCTCGAATGATGGCAGACGCACAAGCATTGCTTGAAAAAGCGGGAAGGTCCAAAGCTTTGGAGTTCGGAAATGGCGATTACGACTACCGCAATATGTTACAACTCGAAAATATTGACGCTGTCTTTATATGTTCACCCTGGGAATGGCATTTGAAACAAGGTGTGGATTCCATGAGGGCCAAGAAAATTGTTGCGATGGAAGTCTGCGGAGCCATGACTCTCGGCGACTGTTGGGAATATGTGCGCACATATGAGGAAACAGGAACGCCAATCATGATGATGGAAAATGTCTGCTACCGTCGCGACGTCATGGCCGTTCTCAATATGGCGCGTCAAGGCATGTTCGGCGAAATCGTTCACGCACAAGGCGGATATGAGCATGACCTTCGAGGAGTTCTATTTAATGATGGAAAAACCGCATACAATTCGGGCGTTGAGTTTGGCGACAAAGGTTTTAGCGAAGCAAAATGGAGAACCAATCATTATCTCAATAGAAACGGAGAACTTTATCCTACACACGGCCTCGGTCCAGTAGCAGTTATGCTTAATGTGAATCGTGGTAATCGATTACTACGACTTTCCTCTTTTTCATCAAAAGCAAGAGGGTTAAAACAATACATTATTGACCATAAATCAGGAGGTGCAGAGCATCCGAATGCTAAAGTTGATTTTAAACAAGGCGATATTGTAACCACCCAACTTCAATGTGCCAACGGCGAAACTATTCTTTTGACTCATGATACTTCGCTACAAAGACCCTATAATTTAGGTTTTAGAGTGCAGGGAACAAAGGGCATTTGGCAGGACTTCGGTTGGGGTGACAATGATCAAGGCTTTGTTTATTTTGAAAATCAAATGAAGCATTCCCATCGTTGGGACAATTCCAAAACCTGGCTAGACGAGCATGATCATCCATTGTGGAAGAAAAATGCTGAAGCCGCCGCTCAATCTGGACACGGCGGAATGGACTATTTTGTAGACAATGCATTTATCGAATGCATAAAAAATAATGCTGCATTTCCTTTAGATGTCTATGACTTGGCAACATGGTATTCCATCACGCCCTTATCGGAAGCGTCGGTTTCAGCCAATGGTGCTGTTCAAGAAATACCTGATTTCACAGATGGGAAATGGATGTCGAGAACTCCAACGTTTGCAATTGACTCAGATTGGTAAAAATTGCTTTATTTGCAAAACTAGACCTGACGTTTGTGAAAAAATTACTCCTCCTATTTACGCTGATCTCCTTTTCAGCGACCTACAGTTTGGCCCAAAACTGTATCCAAATTAGTGATGCTAAAACAGGAGAGCCCGTTCCTTTTGTAATTGGTGTCCTCGATTCGACGGAAAAATTAGCTTCTGATGAGTTTGGTAAACTTTGTCTTGAGGAATATCAACCCGGAATTCACTCTTTGAAGTTGTTCTGTGTTGGGTATAGGGACACCATCATTGATTTGCAGCTGCCATTACTTCAAATGACCAATATTCAGTTGCATGCTATTGAACTCAATCTGGATATCCTTATCATCAGCTCTACGCGCTATATCAAACCAATCGAAAAAGCGATGGTGAGCATGGAGGTGGTGAAGTCGGAAGATTTGGTTAGGAAAATTACACCGAATCTTTCTGATGCTATGGAACGGTTATCAGGCGTTACCATCATCGACGGTCAAGCCTCGATTCGCGGCGGAAGCGGTTATGCGTTCGGTGCAGGAAGCAGAGTGCAGCTGGTGCTCGACGATGTTCCATTAATTTCTGCTGATAGAAATGACATCAAGTGGAGTTTTATTCCGCTAGAAATTATTGATCAAATAGAAGTGACCAAAGGAGCGGCTTCTGTGGCTTACGGCGCCTCGGCCTTGAATGGTATTATTCAAATTAGAACCAAATACCCAGAAGGAAAATCGTGGAATCGACTATCTACTTTTCATACCATTAATCCGCAACCTGCAGGCACAGCAGATGCTTGGACCGACAACTGTATTCCTTTCCAAAGTAATGTTAGCTTTTCTCATGGCCATACTACTGCGAAAGGAATGGATGTGGTACTCGGAGCAAATGCTTATTCTCAGATGGGCTGGCTGCAAGGTGAGTCAGATCGAAGAGCAAGAATTTCTTTTAAAACGAGAAAGTTTTTTAAGGATGGAAAATACTCTGCAGGGATAGACGGTAATGTGCTTTTTAAGCGCCAAAGTGTTTTTCTTTTTTGGGCCAACGATTCTGTGGATGCATACAGACCATACAGTGTAAATACTAATTTTTTCACACAAGATCTTTGGGGTAATATAGATACTTGGTTGAAATGGAATGATGATTTTTCAAATAGACACGCATTAAAAGCGCGCTATTATTCCACAACGCAGCCGTCAGCTACCGGCTGGTACGCGCAATCGCATAATTTCACATTGGACTATCAACTAAAGCGCACAATTATTTTCGACATAGCGCTGAGTACTGGTTTAAGCGCGACACATAGTCTGCTCCGCGATGCCAGTGTCGATGGCTTGCATCAAGGCAATCAAGGTGGCGCATTTTTACAATTGCAAAAGAGTTGGAACAAATTCGAGTTTCAAGCAGGTTGGCGCTACGAGTTTTTTAGAATTGATTCTATTGTTTCGAAGTCCATTCCGGTGCAGTCGTATGGCGTCAATTATTCTATCAATGAGAAAACATTCTTACGCGCTTCATATGGTGAAGGCTATCGTTTTCCATCGCCTATTGAACGCTATTTGAAGTACGCCATTGACATCATTAATATTTATCCCAATCCTCTTCTTCAGCCCGAGCGTGGATGGAATTATGAAGTAGGAGTGAAGCGCAAATTTAAATACGATAAATGGGTGGGGTATTTGGATTTGGCGCTGTTCCATACACGATATAAAAACATGACCGAATTTTCATTCGGTGTCTGGGGAAAGCCGCGCGATCCCCTGTATGGCTTTGGTTTTAAAAGTATAAATGTGACGAATGCTAGAATCTTGGGAGCAGAGTTATCAGCCAACTGTGAAGGAAAAATCGGCGATGTAAAGTTGATCATGAATGGAGGCTATTCATATATCTGTCCTGTGGATGTGGGGGTTGATTCAACATTAAAAGACTTTGGAAAGTTTATGAAGTTTGCGGTGAACACATTTGGCCACCTGCAAACGGCAGAAGATTCTCCTATTCTGAAATATCGCTATCGCCATATGATGAAATTCAACGCTGATGTAGAGACTTCCAATGGTTGGTCTATTGGAAGCGGCGTTCGCATGTATAGTTATATGGAGCAAGTAGACATTGTCTTTGCATGGTTTATTCCGGGCTTGACCAACTATCGCGCGGTGAATCAGCGTACCAATTTTATTGTTGATGCTCGATGCGGTTATCAATTCAACGAGAATCATCGACTGACTTTGCACTGCACGAATTTGTTTAATCATTTCGTGGCTCTTCGACCTGCAAAGCCAGAGGCACCGCGTGGAATCGGCTTTCAATATCAGCTGAATTTTTAGCCGTAACTTGCGACCGCAAATGCGCTAATCATGAAGTTTACAGATCTTAATATCAATAATCCTATTCTCAACGCTCTGAGTGATTTGGGTTTCTCCGAACCTACTCCCATTCAGGTGAAAGCTTTTGCGCCAATCATGGCGGGAAAGGATGTATTAGGCATTGCACAAACAGGTACAGGAAAAACGTTAGCGTATCTTATTCCATTGATTCGTCAGTGGCAATTTTCAAAGAAGAAAGTTCCTTTGCTTTTAATACTTGTTCCAACAAGAGAATTGGTGGTGCAGGTTGTCGAGCAATTTGAAGAAATAGGGAAGTACACTTTTTTGAAAGCTACTGGTGTTTATGGCGGAGCCAACATCAAGACGCAAGCTGCAGCAGTAGCTGAAGGAGTTGATATCGTAGTAGGAACTCCAGGTCGAATAAATGACTTGTTGTTGAATGGCGTTATTCCACCTAAGCAAGTGAAGAAGGTGGTGATTGATGAGGTAGATCAGATGATGAAATTGGGCTTTCGTGCAGAGCTCAAAAACCTATTGGATCTCTTGCCCGAAAAGCGTCAAACCATGATGTTCTCTGCAACAATGACTGAGGAGATTGAAGGTTTGTTGACACTCGATTATTCAAGATTAGAACGTATAGAAGACGCAGCTACAGGTACGCCGCTGACCAACATTACACAGCTTGCATATGAAGTTCCGAACTTCAATACCAAGATGAATTTGTTGGATCATCTTCTATCTACAGATAGAGATATGACCAGAGTGCTTGTGTTCGCCGGCACGAAGCGCATAGCAGATAGAATCAACATGTTGATGGAGGATAAATACGGTGAGGAGATGGCGGTAATTCACGCCAATAAATCATCCAATCGTCGATTTAGAACTGTAGAAGAATTTGAGAGTGGTGACTGTCGAATCTTGATCGCGAGTGATTTGCTAGCGCGAGGTTTGGACGTTACCGAGGTCACACACGTTGTCAACTTTATAATGCCTGAAGTAGCAACTGATTACATTCATAGAATTGGTAGAACAGGTAGAGCAGATAAGAAGGGTATTTCGATATCATTTGTTTCTCCCAAAGAGCAGGAATACTTAGATCAAGTAGAGGAGATGATGGACATGAAGGTGACCATTATATCCATGCCAGAAGAAGTAGAAATATCAACAGTTTTGATCCCTGACGAAGAGCACACACCTGGCATGAAGATTATTCAAGTTCGCCAGCCAAAAGTGGAGAATAAAGGTGCTGCTTTCCACGAGAAATTAGAAAAGAACAAGAAGGTTCCAATCAAGGTCACCCGTGAGGACAAGAAGAAGTTGAAATACGGTAAGAATTACCAATCTGGGGCGGGCGGAAGACCGAAGCAGTAATAGCTGAATTCACCAAATAATAGGTTTTTTGGTGAATATGTTCACCGAATTTGCATGAATTTGGTGAATTGGAGCTGAACCAGATTATTTCCTAGAATGGATTACTCCCTCAAAGAATCAATGATTGTTTGAATTTGGGCGCTGTTGGTTTGAATGATTTTGTCGATCTCTTCGATGTCTTTTTTCTGCTGCGCAACTGCGGATTCGGCATTGGTTACATAAACCCATTTGCTGCTGCACGAATAGAGTTTTTTTATCCCTTTGGTATTTGTTTTAAATGCATCAATCGCCTTTTGCACATTCTGTTTTACCAAAGTGATTTGATTAACATTCGATTTAATCAAACTCAAATGAGAGTAGAGTAGGTCGCACTTTTGAGTCTGCGTTGCACTGTATTGGCGGTTGACTGCAGCAATAGTTTCTTCGTAGTTCTTCAATCCATCTTTCGCTTCAATTTGATTTTGATTCAAACTCTTTAAAGCATCTTCGAATTGCGAGGTATAAATAGCCACATCACACATTTGCACGGTGGGAACAACACTATTGGTGACATAAGCGCTGAATTCATTTGCTGTTTTTGAATAAGATTTACTTAGAATCTCTAGTTCATTAAGGATGCCTTTTATGTTCGCTTTTGTCTGCTTTACTTGTTTCCATTCTTCTGTTCCAGATTGGATTTTGTCTTTTCCCTTGGTGTATTCGGTGAAGTTGTTGTATTCATGAGCGAGCTTATTTTGACGACTTTCAATTTGTGTCATTTGAAAATCGAGATTAAGCAGCATCTGATCTGCTTTCATCATCTCTGGTGTTCTCTGATCGCAGCTAATTTGGTTGTATTCTGATTTTATGGCAGCCACTTGCACGATAGCATTCGAAATGTTGGCGTTCACATTATCAACCGTTGATTTTAGGTTGCTATC
>CALRZB010000046.1:0-13628 GCA_943372555.1 Chryseobacterium gleum
TAAGACCTTTCGATTTTAATGCACGGTACAAATGCGCAACGGTTTGTTTAGTGCTGCTAAATACAATGGTGCAAATATCTTTTCGCTCTACTAAAAGTCCGATAATCACGGGCATCTTTTGTTCTTCGTAAACTACAAAAGCACCTTGAGTTACACCTTCTGCAGGTTTGCTTAGTGCGATATTGATTGTGATCGGATCATTCAAAATAGACTTCGCCATTCTGAAAACAGATTCTGGCATTGTCGCTGAAAACAATAGACTTTGTCTAGCTGGATTTAAAACACGAATAATTCTATTAAGATCTGGAGCAAATCCCATGTCCAACATGCGGTCTGCTTCATCCAAAACAAAGTACTTTAATTCACTAAAGTCAACATAGCCCACATTCATGTGAGAAATAAGTCGACCAGGAGTGGCAATGATAATATCTACTCCCGTGGTAATCGCACGCTTTTCATTATTGAAAACCTTGCCATCTCCGCCACCATAAATAGCAACAGAACTAACACCCGTGAAATATGAATATGCTTCTACAGCCTGATCGATTTGAAGGGCCAATTCACGAGTTGGAACAACTATTAGAGCTTTGGTCTTGCCATGCTCACCTGATTTGATAATCTGATTGATGATGGGCAGAACGAATGCTGCCGTCTTTCCTGTACCTGTTTGCGCGATGCCGATAATGTCTTTACCAGCTAAAATGTGAGGTATACTCTCCGCCTGAATGGGCGTTGGTTGAGTAAAATTCATAGAAGAAATACCTTCCAAAACCTCCTCCGCTAATCCTAATTCTCTGAAATCCAATGATTGAATATTTAATTTCCGTCAAAGGTGGTGAAAATACCGGGTTATCCATTCATCAAGTTTCAAAAAAGCCAAGATGTTCTAAAATAGTTCTATAAACTCAGAAGTGACCTATTTTTGCCGCGAATTGAAATACAGTTACCTCATATCTCTTTTGTTACTTTTTGCCTGCATGACTGCCGCAGGTCAAAAAACAGATATTATTTCCGATTGGAAACCAAAAACTATTCAAGGAAGTCTTTTCGGCAGAGATCGTGATTATCGCGACACCGTTTGGATTGTCACCGGCTACAAACCCCTAGATGGCAATTTCAAAAAATGGAAATTCGATTTTTCACTAGATGCTCGTCAGTCCATTATTAGCAATACCACCGCAAGAATTGGAGGCATTCGCATCGGAATGGAATACAGAAGAGTACATCGTTTTGGAATCGGATTTTATGGAATGGGTGACAAAATCAACACTTTTTCTCTAGATGAAGTGAACTCTGCTATAACCGAGGCCTCATTCACTTTGAGATACAACACATTTTATTACGAGCGAGTTCTTTTCTTTAATAAAAAATGGGAAGTTTCTTCTGCCTTTCACATAGGTCGTGGAAAAATAAAAGGAGACTACCTTTTGCTAGGAGCTTCTTCTCGACAATCTTTCCCTGAACAAGATATTCGGCTATTTGAAATAAGTTCTACCGCCTACTATCACATCAACTGGTGGATAGATGCCGGTGTTGGAATTGGTTATCGACGCATGAATGACAACATCCCGCAAGAAGTCAAACCAATCTACAACGCACCTGTTGCTATTCTCAGAGTTCGTATTAAGTTTGGCAAACTCATTAAGAGCATTTGGGATCATGACATCAAGCACACCTATTGATATTGCAAAAGAACGCATTGCAGAATTAACTGCTTCGCTCAATCATCACAATCATCTTTACTATGTGGAAAATTCTCCGGTCATTTCAGACCAAGAATTTGACATGCTCCTAAAAGAATTGGAAAATCTTGAAAAAGAATTTCCTCAATTTGCTGATATCAATTCACCAACAAAAAGAGTTGGTGGCGACATTACAGATAAGTTCGAAAAGGTCACGCACAAGCGTCCAATGCTCTCTCTTTCGAATACATACAATCGAGAAGAAATCACAGAATGGGAAGAGCGTCTGCACAAAGAAGCCGATACAGATATTGAATATGTGATGGAATTGAAATACGATGGTGTAGCTATTTCACTTCACTATGAAAATGGAAAATTTATAAAGGGAATAACTCGTGGAGATGGAAATGTAGGTGAGGATGTTTCTACCAATATTCGAACTATTCGCAGCATTCCTCTCTCTTTGAAAGGAGACTTCCCTCCTTCTTTTGAAATTAGAGGAGAGATTTTTCTTCCACGAGAAGTCTTCGATAAACTCAATGAAGACAGACTTGAGAATGGCGAAGAACTTTATGCCAATCCTCGTAATACTGCCGCTGGAACGCTTAAGCAGCAAGACAGTGGAGAAGTTGCAAAGCGCCGTCTAGATTGCTATTTGTATTTTGTTTTAGGTGAAGGACTTCCATTTGCTGATCATTTTAATAGCGTCGAACACGCATCTACATGGGGATTCAAAGTTCCTAATCCGCAAAAAAGAATGATTGAAAAAACCAATTCGATCGACGGCATCATGTCGTTTATTGAATATTGGGATAAAGAAAGATTCAATCTTCCATTTGAAATTGATGGCATTGTAATTAAAGTAAATAAGTTCTCGCTTTGGGATGAATTAGGAATGACTGCAAAGAGTCCTCGTTGGGCCATTGCATACAAATTCAAAGCAGAAACTGTTTCTACTCGTCTTCAAAAAATAACCTATCAAGTAGGTCGCACCGGAGCTATTACCCCTGTTGCAAACCTTCAGCCCGTGCAGCTTGCAGGCACTACAGTAAAAAGAGCCTCATTGCACAATGCTGATCAAATTGCCAAGTTCGACATTCGTGAAGGAGATATTGTTTTTGTAGAAAAAGGTGGCGAAATTATTCCTAAAGTAGTTGGTGTAGATCTAACGAAAAGAGATCAAATCACTTTCCCTCACGAATACATTACGCATTGTCCTGAATGCAATACCGAGTTGATTCGCAAAGAAGGTGAAGCACAACACTATTGTCCAAACGATGCCACATGCCCGCCCCAAATCAAAGGACGCATGGAGCATTTCATTAGCAGAAAAGCGATGAACATTGAAGGACTTGGAACGGAGACCATTGCTGGACTTTGGGATAAAGGACTGCTCTCAAATTACGCAGACATATACGATCTTACATACGATCAACTCATCGGATTAGAATTCACTATAGGCGATGAACTTACTGGAGAAACAAAACGTCGCTCTATGCAAGAAAAGAGCGTAATGAATTTGTTGGAGGGTGTAGAACTAAGCAAGCAAATTCCATTCGAAAGAGTGCTTTTTGCTCTAGGTATTCGATTCGTTGGAGAAACAGTGGCAAAGAAACTTGCCCGTCATTTCAAGTCTATTGATGCAATATCTATAGCTACGAAAGAACAGTTATTAGAAGCTGATGAAATTGGTGAAAAAATCGCGGCGAGTATCATAGAGTATTTCAGTAAAGAAGAAAACAGAAACCTTATTCATCGTTTGCGAGAAAAAGGAGTAAAAATGGAAGTAGAGATTTCAGAATCAGATCTCCCAACATCCGATATTTTCAAAGGAAAAACATTTGTAGTTAGCGGTGTCTTCAAAAACTTCTCACGCGATGGAATTAAAGAGCACATCGAGTCTCATGGCGGAAAAGTCAGCGGCAGCATTAGCTCCAAAACAACTTACGTAGTTGCCGGCGATGACATGGGCCCATCCAAACGCAAAAAGGCCGAAGACCTAAAAGTCCAAATTCTAAGCGAAGAAGAATATCAGCGGCTGGCGACTGGTGACTAGTGACCAACGACTGGTGACTAGTGACTGACGACTAGTGACTAGTGACTGGTGACTAGTGACCGACGACCAGTGACGAATATTAATTTCCATCAGCAGTCAACCATAAGCCATCATCCATGCGCGCAGCGGGCGAACTGTTGTATTTTCGCAGTATGAATTCAATTGAACAAAAGAAAGCTGCATTTGAACGCTTGTTGATTATCATGGATGAATTGCGCGCGCAATGTCCGTGGGATAAAAAACAAACACTCGAAAGTCTACGACATCTCACTATCGAAGAAGTCTACGAATTAGGCGACGCTATTCTTGATGGAGACATTGATGAGGTGAAAAAGGAAATCGGTGATATTCTTTTGCACATGGTGTTCTATGCCAAAATTGCTTCGGAAACAGAGCACTTCGATATTGCAGATTCGCTGAATTTTATTTGTGATAAATTGATTTCACGTCACCCACATATCTACGGCGATGTAACTGTTCAGGATGAAGAGGAAGTAAAATCAAATTGGGAAAAACTCAAGTTAAAAGAAGGAAAGAAAAGTGTTCTTGAAGGTGTGCCGAAATCATTGCCTGCAATGGTAAAGGCTCAACGCATGCAAGACAAAGCTCGCGGTGTTGGATTTGATTGGGATAATGAAGATCAAGTGTGGGAGAAAGTTCAAGAAGAATTGAACGAGTTCAAAGTAGAAGCAGACACCAATTCCGATAAAATGGAAGACGAGTTTGGTGATCTACTTTTCTCTTTAATCAACTATGCAAGATTCAAAGGAATTAATCCAGAAGACGCATTAGAAAAAACCAATCGCAAGTTCATCTATCGTTTTCAGTACATGGAAACCGAAAGCGCAAAAGACGGAAAAGTAATCGGTGAAATGACGCTAGAAGAAATGGATAAGTACTGGAATGAAGCGAAGAAAACTCGGTAGCTTTATAGTTTGGTAGTGTGGTAGTGTGGTAGTGTGGTAGTTAAACCAAATGAACCCAAGTGAACACAAATGACACAATTTGTCACTAGTCACCTGTAACTAGTCACCAGTCGTCAGTCACTAGTCATCAGTCACTGGTCACCGGTCACTAGTCACTAGTCACCAGTCGTCAGTCGTCAGTCACCAGTAGTTTTTTGTATATTCGTTCATGATTAAATTTATTTTAGGCTGCTTTCTATTAATTTCTTGCGGAAATACAGGACAGGAAGTGTCTGTTGTTGCCAAGGCTGAACCTCCTGTTCAGCAGAAAGTCGGAGATACTTTAAATACACGATTTGTTGCCCCGACTGGGTATGAACGGGTAAAATCTGACTCCAATTCTTTTGCATTTTATTTACAAAACCTACCTCTTAAACCTGAGGGATCTTTGGTTAAATATTATAATGGCGCAGAAAAAACAAAAGATGTTTATGCTGCTGTTGTTAATCAACCAATTCGGAATAAAGACCTACAACAATGTGCCGATGCTGTGATGCGGCTGAAAGCTGAATATCATTTTAGCAGAGAAGAATACGACGCAATTTCATTCAAACTAACGAATGGTTTCGTCATGGATTATACCAAATGGATGTCTGGTAACCGTTTACAAATAAAAGGCAATACAACTTGGTGGGAATTGAAAAAACAACCATCAAATACTTACGACGATTTCTTAGATTATTTGGATCAAGTTTTCACTTTTGCAGGAACATTATCACTTTCGAAGTCTCTAAAATCTCGTCCAATAAATGAGATGCAAATAGGAGATGTATTCATAAAAGGCGGCAGTCCTGGTCATGCCGTTATCGTTGTAGATATGGCTAAGAATGCTAAAGGTGAAAAAATGTTCATCCTTGCACAATCCTACATGCCCGCGCAGGAAACACAGATTTTAAAGAATCCAAACGACACCAATTCTAGTCCGTGGTACACTCTCCCCACATCAACACTAGAAACCCCCGAATGGGACTTCAACGCCACCGACCTAAAAACCTGGTAAGCGCAGCGCGCGAAGCGCGCAAGTTTGATGGAAACCAGTAGTAGGTAGTAGGTAGTAAGTTGTCGGTCGTCGGTCACTGGTAGTCGGTCACCAGTCACTAGTCACTAGTCACCAGTCACTGGTCGTTGGTCGTTGGTAGTCGGTCATCAGTCGTCGGTCGTCAGTCACCGGTTAGATCTTCACTCCAACTGTTGCGAAGAACGAGCGCGCTTGACCTGGTAGTAAACCTGGACCTGGGTAACCACCACTGCGGCGTGTTGCGTAATGCGTATCGAACACATTATTTATTCCTAGAGAAAATGTGTACTTATCCTGATGCTTATACATCGCACTTACATCGTGAAGTACATAGCCATCCAACTTTCCTGATTGTGCGTTGGCAGTTGGTAATTCAGTATTATTCGCATCTGTGTAAACATCATCCATGCTATTCACTTGCCAAGTAATAGAGAAACCTTCGTACTTGTATGTTGCTCCAACTCTGTGAATTTGTTCAGGTGCATACTCTACTTTATTTCCAACAATATCCAAGGCGGGATTGCTATCCGCAGCTGGATTATTCCAACGTGTATATTCTGACTGGTTAAAAGAGGAGGAAACATAAAACTCCAAATTCCCCCATCCCCTTCCAGAAAGGGAATTGAGAAAAGGATTACATGAAATAAAGACCTCTGCACCTTTAGAAATAGATGTTCCAATATTTCTAACATGAACAATTCCATTCTCCGTAACACGACCAATTCTGTTGTCATATTCCATCCAATAAACACTCGCATCGAAGTTGATTAATCTTCCAAAAAAGCCGCGATAACCCAAATCAAACGAATGACCTGAAGCATCAGACAAATCAGGATCCACTACATCTGTTGTTGCTGATGGAGTAATATCCGAAAACATAACTGGTCTGAAAGATTTAGTAATGTTGCTGTAAAAACTAGAGTTGCGAGTCAATTTGTATTCTGCTCCCAATCCATAAAGCAACACATTTCTTGAACGAAAGTCATCGACCATTATATCACCCGATGATGCCCCAATATACCCGCTTCCAGCACTTTCTATATACTCGTAGCGCACACCTGATGTCACTAATATTTTCTCAGAAACCTTTAATAATAACTCTACGAAAGCAGCACCATTTCGTGATTGAAATTCTAAACTCCTACCCCATTTTGGATTTGTAATCGTCATATCGAAATCATCGTCTGCCGTGCCTACACCGCGCTGTTTGCGAGAAGTAGAGCCTTCAAACAAACGTATTCCCGTTGTAAAAACATGACTTCTATCAAACAAATCGAAAAGCTTTTTGTAACGTATTTCTGTACCAAAATTCACATATTCATCACTATCCACTTGTCGTGCAAAATGTGCTGAATCTGCAGTTGTGATAGCAGAAGTAAATCCTACACTGTTTCTTTCGCTAATCATTCCAAAGACTTTCACATCGAGAAAATCACCGTTATTGAAACGATAGTTAGAAGTCAATGCAGCCACATTCCAAGGCGTTCCCATCCAATTGCGTTCACGATTGGATTGTCTCCAATTTGATTTGAATTGCTCGTCTGTCAATCCTCCAGGTTGTTGACTGCTATAATCCATTGTCGTCACCTCAAGACCGAGTGTCCAGTTTTCTGTAGGACGGAAAGAAACATTCAAATGCCCGGTAAGCGTTGAATAACGGGAGTTTTCGCGCCATCCATCTGCATTTCTTTTATGAAAAAAAGAATAGTAAGTCCATTTGTTTTTACTTCCACCTATTCCAACAAACGTATTTTGTAAACCGAATGAACCTACGGTTTGACGAGCCTCGACCTCAAGTGCTTTTGCCCTTGTTCCGGTTTTCAAAATGTAATTTAATGACCCTCCAAACTGAGGACCGTATGAAATGGAAGACGCTCCGCGAATAAACTCAATTCTAGAAACGGCTTCAGTAGGTGGTGAATAATATGCTTCTGGATATCCAAGTGGATCAGCAGCTATATCATAGCCATTTTGACGAACGTTGTATTCCCAAGAACGATTTGGACTTAGCCCGCGTGTTGCGATACTGGTTTGGATTCCCGAACCATCACTTTCCCATATGTTAACTCCCGGAATTTTACCAAAAATCTGACGACTAGAATTTACAGAAAGATCGGCGTTTAGCGCTCCCAAAACTATCAAGTCCGTCTTCTTTCCTGCATATATCGTTGCGTCTTTTACTTCAGGTATGAATGTCTTGCTCTTTTCCTCAAAAGCAATGACCAAAACAGGACCAAGTGTTGATGGAAGTGAATCTTGGCTTTTTGCGCTGAAAGCGGCCAAACAAAGTATTAGAACTGCAAATATGTTGTGAAATCTCATGTTATTTAGAATCTATCTAACTAGACCGCAAATAGACTACAAGAGCATCCAAACAACAATACCCTTATTAAGGTATTATCACTAAAAAGTTAGGACTAATCCAAAAACTCATTGGTGAAATGGAAAGTCAACTCAGGATAGTTCTGACGTTCCATATCTAGAATGAACTTACTAGGAGCCAAGAACACATCAACATCTTCTTTGTCTTTAACCATGTGATTTCCTTTAATACGCTTGAATTCTTCCATCTTAGCAGGATCTGTAGTAGTGATCCAACAAGCCTTGTAGAATGATTTTGTTTCAAATTCGCACTTCGCTCCATACTCATTCTCCAAGCGATACTTGATAACCTCGAATTGAAGTTCTCCTACAGTACCAACGATTTTTCGACTACCGGGCTCTTGCAAGAACAACTGAGCTACACCTTCTTCAGTCAATTGGCGAATACCTTTTTCAAGTTGCTTGGTCTTCATTGGATCGCGATTGACAAGCTCTTTGAAAATTTCTGGTGAGAAGTTAGGGATGCCTTTGAACATCATCTCCTCCCCTTCTGTCAATGTATCTCCAATCTTGAAATTACCAGTATCATAAAGGCCAATTACATCACCTGGATAGGCTTCGTCAATTGTGCTTTTGGCTTGTGCAAGAAACGTTGCTGGATTCGGATACTTAAATTCTTTCCCCAAACGAACGTGCTTGTAAAAAGTATTGCGCTCGAATCGACCGCTGCAAACACGCAAGAATGCAATACGGTCGCGGTGACGAGGGTCAATATTCGCGTGAATCTTAAAAATAAAACCAGTAAATTTCTCTTCAGTTGGCTCTACCATTCTTTTGGTAGTTTCCCTGTGCTGAGGCAATGGCGCAATCTCCACGAATTTATCAAGCAATTCTTTTACCCCGAAATTATTCATTGCACTACCAAAAAACACTGGCGCCAATTCACCACGCAAATAACGATTCACATCAAAAGGATCGTAAACATTGTCAATCAAGTCAACATCTTCGCGCAGTTGATCTGCATATTCACCTACCAACTCATCCAATTTTGGATCAGATAAATCTTCGATCGCCACTATCTCATCATTGATCTTAGTCTTCAACGACTCAAATAGATTCAACGTTTTATCATAAAGTTTATATACTCCTTTGAATGAATATCCTTTGCTGATGGGCCAAGAAAGCGGTTGAACTTTGATATTCAACTTCACTTCTAATTCATCCAACAAATCGAAAGGATCCTGTCCTTCCAAGTCCATTTTATTTATAAAAACAATTACAGGGGTATCACGCATGCGACAAACCTCCATCAATCTGAGGGTTTGAGCCTCCACACCCTTAGAACTATCAATAACAAGTATAACACTGTCTACGGCAGTTAACGTGCGATATGTATCTTCAGCAAAGTCTTTGTGACCAGGGGTGTCAAGAAGGTTGATTTGCTTTCCATTGTATTCGAAAACCATTACAGACGTAGCCACAGAGATACCTCTCTGACGCTCAATTTCCATAAAGTCGGAGGCGGCAGTCTTGGTAATTTTATTGCTCTTCACCGCACCTGCCGTTTGAATCGCACCCCCAAAAAGAAGCAATTTCTCGGTCAATGTGGTCTTCCCGGCATCCGGGTGACTAATAATCGCAAACGTGCGGCGGCGTTGAATTTCCTGAACTATACTCATGACTTAATACAAATGGGCCGCGAAGATACTCAATTTAAAGCCGATGCTTTCTTGTAACATAAAGTAAAGCTGACCTTTAAAAAGAAATAAAAAAGCCCTCCGAAGAGGGCTTTTTTTTTATTCATTTCGAAGAAATTACTCGACATGCACTTCCACAGACCATTCGCCTGTATAACCATCCACATCAATCATATGTACATGTAAATGATAGTGACCTGCATCCATGATTGGCCCCACTACAATAGAACCTAAATCAAATGAAGTACCTGAAACACCGCTAAGATTTTGCTCCCATACAATTTCACCTGTCGCCTCATTTTCCAGCTCTACATGACCAGAATCCAATCCATCAACATCTGTAACAATACCTGTAAGTGTGATGGTCTCTCCAGGTGCTATTGAAATTTCATAATCAACTGCAGCCGGGACTGAAACAACATTCATAATTGGAAGATTTACATTTACCACATGCAACGTAGTCACATATTCCAGAGCCTCATTTCCTTGCTCATCAATTAGCATAACTTCAACATGCCAATGTCCTGCAACTACAGCTGGAATTTCTAAAGTTAAGGATTGGGAATTTGTAGTGCCGCTTAGATCAAAAATTAAAGTTTCTGACCAAACGCCAATATTCGGCGCATCCACTTCTCCTGAGCCTTCATCGTGCGTATGACCGTCATCTGCGCTATGAACATTCACCTTGAGCTGATTGAGAGATTCATTGTCTGAAGTAGTCACTTCAATCGTAAAAGTTTCACCTGCATTCATCTCATGTTCCTCTGAGACAACACCGTTAATCTTAACAGTATTAATTACTGGTTTTGTGCTGTCGTCAGATTCTTTTTTGCATGATGACAAAATCAACATGGCTGACAAAATAAAAATTGCTTTTCTCATTTTTAATGATTTAATTTTTTAATTTTTTAATATTGAAAGGCATACTAAGCGAAATCGCAAAGTTCCTTCCTTGTTCAGGCAAATTCAATTGCCTATATGCACTTAGATGATTCAAATAATATCTATCCAAAATATTATTGCTAGAAATCATAAGCAAAAAATCCTGTCTGCCTATACTCCACTTACTTTTCACAAAGCAATCAAATGTATATGCCCCATTTGTTTTTTCCTCATTTCTATCCACATCTTTTTGGTCGCTCCAACCAAGATAAGTAAATCCAAACTCGTAACCCTTTAATAAACCAAACGAACATTCGGTTTCATAAACTGAAGATAACCTTGTTCTTAAAGGTGGTGAAAATGGCAAGGCTAGTCCAGTGTTCAAATTATAGGTTTTCACACCATCTAAACCCAATTCAACATGAAGCTTCGAAATGGGATGCCACTCCATATAAACCTCCGCACCAGCAAAAGTTGCATCATTCTGAGAATACTGATAAACTTGACCTCCGTCAGGAAGTGTCGAAAAATTAGCAGTAGGTCTTAGGTAGATGTAATTTTGAAAATAATTAAAGAACGGAGTGAACTTCAAGTAAATATTCTTGCGTTCGTAAAGCAAGGTTAAATCCAATTGATATCCCGTCTCATTTTTTAAACAACTATTTCCCATCTCATGTCTGAAAGTCCCATGATGAATTCCGTTGATTAATTGTTCCGCTGGATTTGGAATTCTGAAACTTCTCGCTGCGTTAGCTTTTAAGTTCCAACCATCGCGAGGCTGCCAACTCCACCCTGCTCCTCCAGAAAAATTATAGAATTTCTTATTCACACTGGCTGCCCGCTGACTATACCCAACAATAACTTCATCTGAATTATACTGTGCAATTGAAAAAGCATCACTCTGAAGATTTCCATAATCTCCTCTAATACCAGCATTCCAAATCATCTTTCGACTCTCATCATTGTATTCAGAAAATAAGAAAGCAGCGCCATTAAACGATGTATAACTTGGCAACAAAAATTCCCAGCCTGCGCGACTATTCGTTTGAAAAGATGTCGAAACACCGGGAATAAATCTCCATGAACCAATGTTATGAGAATGCCAACGCAAGTAGGCTTGCGCCGTTGTTAATGTAAGATGATGCGCAATTGGCGAATCTGGAAGCGGCGCATAACCTTCACGATGAGGCCTAATCAATTCTTGGCGTTCATTTCGCTGCACTCCTGCATCTACCTGCAACCAACCCTTAGATAGATTGATTGAAGAATTGACCGCCAATTTGTAATGATCAACATTCTGTTGAGGTAAATCAACATTTCTGCGATCTCCATCATCGGCAACATTCGAACCAGTAGGTACTCCAACTATCCCCGGGAATAAGCCATTGCGTTGATGAAAATGACTCCATGTCAATTTCGTCACACCTCGTTCACCCGCATAACCACCCGTTATCTGATAATGAAAATCTCTACCAGATGTATTTTTCAATCTTTCATTCTCGATAGGAAGTGTCCTATTCAAATAGGTAAAGGATGTTGCGGGAACTTTATAATCGCCATATTCCGTCCATGTTGCACGCGCTTTGCCAAACCATTTCCCTTTTTTTCCATTTAATGAAAGAGAGTTACCTACGTAATTATTATTTGAACGAAACAAGGTGGAATTCTCACCTGACAAACCTTCCTCAGGTATGGATGGGGTTTGAATTCGAATAACACCACCAAGCGCATCACTCCCATAAAGCAAAGTCGACGGACCTTTAATGACTTCAATTTTCTCAGCACCAAAAGGATCGAGTTCCAAACCATGATCACTTCCCCATTGCTGACCTTCCTGTTTTAAACCCAAATCACTCACAAGAACGCGAGTTCCTGACATTCCACGAATAACTGGCTTACTAATGCCAACACCTGTTTGCAATTGATTCACTCCCGGAAGTCTTGAAAGATTTTGTGAAATGGTCATAGCTCCAGAACTCTGCAAATCATCCTTACTCAAAACCATTAAGTCTAAAGAATGCTGAATGTAATCCGCTTTCGAAACTTCACTTTCGATTACAACTTGCTTTAATTCAATATCCGATTCTTCCAAATAGAAGACAATGGAGTTATCTCTATTTTCACTTACAGAAACATAGTCCGCAAAAGCCTTAAAGCCGGTCATCTCCACGTGCACATGGTGTATACCAGCAGATAGGCCCACAAGAACAAATTTTCCTGTAGAATCAGAATAAGTGGCAGCATTCGATTCGTGCGTTTCAATTAATGCCCCAACGATGGGTTCATTATTCGCACGATTCAATACACTACCGCTAAGTTCAAATAAAATCAATTGTGCACTTGCCTGAATGCCAAATAGCAGCAGAGCAAGCAGCAATAATACCGCTCGAATTCTCATTGAATTCCAAAATTTAAAAAATGGATAAACTATTTCCGAAAGGAAACTAGAGATGTATTCAAATTAGAATACTGGCGGACCTCGCTGACCACGAGAATAAAATACTGGTTGATTAGAGCTTTCAACATAAATAGCTACAACTTCCGAACGGAAAACTTCATTTTGAAAATCAACTTCGAATGCTTCTGAAGATACATATGGTAAGGAAACAAGCTTACAAATTTGACAATCCTCTTCACTTGATTCAGGCACCGCAGACGGAGCCTCCTCGTGATCATGGTGCGAACAACTATGATGCTTACCAAATAGAAGTTCAGAGTGTTCTGTAATGACGTGATAGGTCTGGAAAGATAATAACCAAAGCAGTAAGGTCAACAACCCTACGGATTTTAGTCTACCAAAGCCATTCATCATTTTCATCAGCGCAAATGTACAACATGATTTCGGATTCCAGATTCCGAATCACTGGTGTCCGGGTAAAGTTAAGCGAGCCGACTAGTCGGCTCGCTCATTTTTTGGTAATTTCGGTTTACCACAACTTCATTACCATGGGCAAAAATGCATTTTTTTCCGGACAGCCGATCTTTTCTCAGTTATTAAAATTTATT